>JBOGWV010000054.1:0-16057 GCA_050693975.1 Actinomycetota bacterium | reverse complement strand
CGGCGTTGGCGTCACGCGGCATCTCCACGCCCTCATCGATCTTGAGCTCGACCATTACCACGCCATCGTCGATCGTGACCGCGCCCACAGAGCCCGCGTCCAACCCCGCGACGGACACGTCGTCACCTGGCTTCAACCCCGCGGCATCGGAGAACTCGGCCATGACCGTGTAGGTGTCACGGAAGACACCGCCGGATAACAGGAGGGCGAAGGCTGTGCCCGCAAGCACCGCGAGCACCCCAAGGAAGCCGATGAGCTTCTGATTGCGCTCGAGGAACGACTTGTGCAGAGCACCCTTGAGCTTCATCTATTGATCACCTGCCAGGGTGTAACGAAGCAGGGATCCGACGTTCTCGGAGGGGGCGGAGCCGGAGGAGCCGTCGCCGCTCTCCACCTGCTTGTTGTCGTTACCGTCGCCCTCGTCTCCGTCGGTGCCGCCGCCCTCGTCGGCATGCTGGTTCGGCAGCTCCTTCTGTCGGACGAGATCGTTGCCCTGATTGTCCTGGAACACGAGCTCCACGATGCGCACGTTGAACCACTCGCCCCAGCTCGAGGTTTGGAAATAGTTCGCGATCCCCATGGGCATGGTCTCCAGGGAGCGAGCGAGGTTCTTCTTGTTGGTCGACAACGTGGTGGCAACCGTCTCGAGCGAGCCGATGGTGTCGTCGATGTTTGAGCCGCTGGTCTGAAGCAACTCGTCGAGTTGCTCCTGGACGTCCGCGAAGTTGGTCACCAGAGCATTCACGTCGTCGGTGCGACGCGCCAGCACCCCGGACACGTTGTCGAGGTCGTCGAGAATGTTCCGGATCTCGTCATCCTGGCTCGCGAACGCCTCCATGATGGTGTCGGCGTTGCGGATGAGACTGGAGATCTCGTCGTCCCGCTCGCTCAGGTCCCCCGCGAGACTCGACCCGGCGTCAAGCAGGGCCCGTACGTTGCGCTCGTTGTTGTGCAGCGCGGTGTTCATGGCGTCGAGGAACGCGTTGGCTTGCTCGGGATCGATCGCCTTGAGAATCGGTCCCACGCGATTCAGGAACTCCCCGATGTCGGCCACGTCATTGGTCTGGCTCACCGGGATGGTGTCTTCTTCCCCCCAGCTCGAGTCCTCGTCGCCGGGAAAGATGTAGACGAAGCGCTGACCAAGCACGTTGCGCCAGCGGATGCTGACCTCGGTGTCCTTGGGGAGCTTGATGTCCTCGTCCAGCGAGAAGGTGACGACGGCCTTACCGTCCTTGATCTCCGTGCCAGTGACCCTGCCCACGTCGACGCCTGCGATCTTGACCGCGTCACCAACCAGCACGCCGGTCGCGTCCTCGAACTGAGCCTTGATCTCGTAGGTGTCGGCGAACAATCTGGAGTTGGCCAGCTTCACGCCGAGCGCGACGGTGAAGATGACGCATATGACGGTGAACACGGCCACCTTGAGGAGCATGATCTTGGAGGTCCTCACTGGCCACGCTCCTGACAAACCGGAACGAGATCCTGGACCTCGAGGGGAAACACCGAACAGATCTGCTTCTCCTCTTCCCCCTGGGTGTTGCCGCCGATGAACGCGGTGAAGCCCGCGCCCGCGCTGCCGTCGGACAGCATGAAGTCGTCACCGATGGGCTGACCGAGTTTGAAGACGTAGCGATAGAGACCGTGCACCAGAGATTCGAGTCCCTCCGGGCGGTCGGCGATCGTCTGCAGCACCTTGTCGCCCTCATTGTGCATGAGGCGAAAGTCCTCGCGCTGCAGGATCAAAAGATCGGCGAGATCGTCAGAGAACGGTTGCAGGGCCTTGAGCGCCCGGTCGAGGTTGTCCTGCGCCTCCTGTGATGCGTACACCGGCGCGCCCTCGTTGATCGCGTCCGCCAGCAGATTGAGGTCGACGCCCTTGGTCTTGAGCACTCCGAACAGGGTGTCGAAGTCCTCGAACGCCTCGAGCTGCGGATCGAGAGTCCTGGCAAAGAGCCCGGCGAGCTCGCTGTTGGCGTCGAGGCCCCTGGCGATGTAGCCGCTGTTGCCCCGGACTCCTTCGGCGAGCTCGCTGATGACGGTCGCGGCGTCGTCCGGATTAACTGCCTCGATCACCGACGTGCCGTCGGCGAGCAGGTCCTCGAGCTCAGGTCCGATGTGAGCATTGGAGATCACATCGCCGTTGGCCAGATAGGGGCCGTCAGTGTCCGCGGGGAAGCGCAGGTCGACATATTTAGCCCCGAGCGGAGTCTTGAGCGACACCACGGCCTCGGCGTCATCGGGGATCTTGTACTCGTTGAGGATCTTGAGTTGCAGGCGCGCTCTGCGATCGACGAGGTCGATCCTGGAGATCTTGCCGACCTCGACACCCTTGACGCGCACGTCGAGACCCGGCTTCATCTGTTGTCCCGCTCGGTCTATTTCGACCGTCACGTAGTAGGCGTCGTCGAAGGCACCGTAGGCGGCGCGCACCGAGAACCAGATCCCCGTGACGAGCAGCGCCGTGAGGAGGCTACCGATGCCGATGGTCAGCAGTCGCTTGCTCATCCTGCGATCGCAATCGTGTCGCCGCCGCCCCACATGAGCAGCGAGAGGAACAGGTTCAGGATGACGATGGTGACGATCGACATGCGGATGGCCTTGCCGGTTGCGATGCCCACGCCCGCAGGGCCGCCGGAGGCGTTGTAGCCGTAGTAGCAGTGGATGAGCGTGACTACGACGGCGAAGATGATGGCCTTTATCAGGCTGTAAAAGATGTCGGTGGCCGGCAAGAACAACTGGAAGTAGTGCGTATAGGTGCCCGAGCTCAACTCGAAGAACTTGGTGACGATTGCCTGGGTTGCGAGGAACGACGAGAACAAGGCCGCGAGGTACAGCGGGATCATCGTGATAAGAGCCGCCCAGATGCGCGTTGCCACCATGTAGACCATCGAAGGGACGGCCATGACCTCGAGAGCGTCGATCTCCTCGGAGATGCGGGCGGCACCCAACTCGGCCGTGTAACCCGCGCCCACCTGCGCGGCCAGAGCAACTCCGGCGACCAGCGGTGTGATCTCACGCGTGTTCGCGAACGAAGAGATCAAACCGACGAACGCCTCGGCCCCGATCTGCTGGAGTCCCTGGAAACCCTCGAGACCGACCTGCGTTCCGGTAAAGAACGCCATGGAGAAGATGACGAAGAACATGCCAGCCCCGAACAGGATCGCGCCCACGCCGATGGTGATGTCCGAGATCAAATTGAGAATGAGTCCCCGGTACTTCAGTGCCGGCGGCAGCGACCGGAAACAGCGTACGTAGAACTTCGCCTGGTCGACACCCTCCTCGAAGGGCGAGGCGGCTCGGCGGATGGCTCTGCCTGCGATGTTCGGTCGACGTGCTACCCGAGTGGCCATCGCGCCCTCAGATCTTCTGCGGAACGAAGTTGAAGTACACGGCGGTCAGTACGAAGTTCATGAAGAACAGCAGCAGGAAGGTGATGACCACGGATTGGTTGACCGCGTCCCCGACACCCTTGGGACCGCCTCGAACGAAGTAGCCCTTGTAACAGGCCACCATTCCGGCGACGTAACCGAATAGGACAGCTTTGAGTAACGCAATCCAAAGGTCGGCGATCTGACTGAGTTCGTTGAACGAAGAGAAGTAGCTAGAGGATGTACCGTGTTGCACGATCACCGCGAAGAACCAACCGCCTGCGATGCCGGCAACCGAAACCACGGCATCGAGCAACAACGCGACAAGGGCCGCGGCGATCAACCGAGGCATGATCAGACGCTGGACCGGGTCGATGCCGAGAACCTGCATCGCATCGATCTCGTCTCGGATGCGACGTGATCCGAGGTCCGCGCACATGGCCGATCCGCCGGCCCCCGCAATCAGAAGGGCCGTGACCACCGGCGCTTCCTCACGCACCACCGCCAGTACCATCGCCGCTCCGATGTGCGCCTCGGATCCGAGCTCAGTCAGAAAGGAGCCGACGTGCAGCGAGATGATCATCCCGAACGGGATCGACACCAGGATCGTCGGGATGGTCGTGACCTTTACGAGGAACCAGACCTGATCGACGAACTCGGCTCGCGGCCAGGGTCGGCGGAACGAGACATGCAATGCTTCGAGACCGATCGAGAACATCTGACCGGCCTCTGCGAACCATTTGAAGAATCGATTCTGGAATATCCGAGCGGGCTTTCGCCCCGCCACTCGGGCTGCCACTAAGAACGTCCCCTCTTAGCTGCGAGTTCCCCATGTCCACCCTGCTCGCGTTATCTACCACCGGAATCGGAGAGCTACACCTCCGTCACGGTCCGTCCTCCAAGGGTTCGCCTCCACCGCGCGATTCCCCTGCCGCGAACAAGGAGAAATGCTCGTTTTGAGCCGTCAAAAAACCGGATAAACGGGCGCGTTCTCACCCAATTGTGGCATACCTCCAACCAGGAAAGGGCGGTGTCGCTCTGGGGTATTTGTCGCGAATTACCGCTTCGAGTACTGGGGCGCCTTGCGGGCCTTCTTCAGCCCATACTTGCGTCGCTCCTTCTCGCGCGCGTCGCGCGTCAGGAAACCGGCCTTCTTCAGCACGCCGCGCAGATCTGGATCCAGCTCGACGAGCGAGCGCGCGATGGCGTGACGCAGAGCTCCGGCCTGACCGGACGTGCCGCCCCCCTCGACCTTGGCGATGATGTCGTAGCGACCCTCGGTGTTGGTCATCCGCAGGGGCTCGGTGATGATCATGCGGTGTGTGGGGGAAGGGAAGTAGTCCTCGAACGGGCGGCCGTTGATCGACCACTTACCGCTGCCGACCAAGAAGCGAACTCTGCACACCGACTCCTTGCGGCGGCCCGTGGCCCTCGTGAGTGCCTCAGCCACCTGCAACCTCCTCGATCGTGTGCGCCTGCTCGGGGTCGTGCGGAGCGGCGACCTTCTTCAGGTCAAGCACCGTGGGGGTCTGAGCTCCGTGCGGATGCTCGGGTCCGGCATAAACCTTGAGCTTCTTGGCCATCGCTCGTCCCAACCTGTTGGACGGCAACATGCCCTTGACCGCTCTCTCTACCGCTAGCTCGGGCCTGGTGGACATGAGCTTGTCAAAAGGAACTTCCTTGAGCCCACCGGGATAGCCGGAGTGGCGGTAGTACTTCTTAGCCAGCAACTTGTTCCCGGTCATCAGGACCTTCGAGGCGTTGGTCACCACCACGTGATCACCACAATCGAGGTGCGGAGCGAAGTACGGCTTGTGCTTGCCCCGCAACAGCTTCGCGACTTCGGACGCGAGGCGGCCGAGCACGACTCCGTCGGCGTCGACGAGGTGCCATTCGCGGGCGATCTCAGACGGCTTGGTTGAGTGGGTCTTCATGCTTTCTTGATCTCCTGATGCGCGCGCTTCAATTAAGCGACGCGGGTAGCGGGACAAGTGAGGATAGCCGCGACCGTTTACGCAGGTCAAATAGCCCTTCCTGAGCCACCTCTAGCCGGCCCCCGGCCCGCTCCAGCCGTCGTCGTACTCCACCGAAACCAGGCAGAGGCCGTGCGGGGGAGCGACGGGGCCTGCGGTCGCGCGGTCCCGGGAGCTCAGGATCGCGGGCATCTCGTCGGGAGACCTTCGTCCCTCACCTACGTACACCAGCGTCCCCACCAACGAGCGAACCATCTGCTGAATGAAGGCGTTGGCGCGGGCACGGATTCTGATGAGTTTTCCGGCGCGCTTACAGCGCAGCTCGAACAGGCTGCGCTGAGCGGTCGCTCCCTCCACGACGCGGCCGAACGAGGAGAAGTCGTGCGCACCGACCAGGTGACCGGCCGCCTCGTTCATCGCTTCGAGATCGAGCGGTCGCCGGTGCCACAGGGTGGTGGCGGCAAGGAAGGGATCGGGAATCTCGCTTTCCAGCAGAGCGTAAACGTACAGGCGAGATCGGGCCGAAAAGCGAGCCGAGAAGTCGTCATCGACGTAGTTAATGCGAGACACCGATATGGCCGGGCCGAGCATCCCGTTGAGCGAGTCCATTGCTTTAGGGAGGTCCGCACCGGTAGGCACACCCGGCACCGACACCACCTGGCCCGCTGCGTGCACACCCGCGTCGGTTCGACCGGCACAGGTTGAGTTCAGCTCGCGTCCAAACACACGTTGAAGCGCGCGCTCGAGATCTCCCTGAACGGTGCGCAACTCATTCTGCCGGGCGTACCCGTGAAAGGGTGCACCGTTGTAGGCGACGTCGAGCCTGAGGTTCAGTTCTTCTCGGCGGCCTCGTCCGAGGACGAGTCGTCGCCCGAGTCATCATCGGAGTCGTCGCCTGAATCGTCGGAAGCGTCGGTGGTTGAGGTCTCGTCGGATGCGACCTGCTCGTCGTCGGCGACGGCCTCGGTCTCGACTGAGCTCTCCTCGTCGCCGTCATCGGTCGCTGCACCCGCCGGGGCCGCCTCGTCGGCAGGTCGGCGCGGTCGTCGAAGGCCGCGACGCCGCCCGGTCGACTGAGATGACTCGACGGTCGTGCCCGATGAGCCCTGCACCAGTTCGATCAGCGCCATCGGTGCGCCGTCACCGGCGCGCTGCCCCAGCTTGAGGATGCGCGTGTAACCACCGTTGCGCTCGGCGAAGCGAGGACCGATGTCATCGAAGAGCTTGTGGACGATGGCGCGATCTTCGATGTCGCTAAGAACCTGACGGCGGTGATGCACCGTGCCCTTCTTAGCCTTGGTGATCAACCGCTCGGCGTATGGCCGCAACGCCTTGGCCTTGGCCTCCGTGGTCCTGATCCGCTCGTGTTCGAACAAAGACGCAGCCATCGTGCGGAGCATCAGCCTTTGGTGCGACGGATTTGAGCCGAGGGCGTATCCCCTCTTGGGCTGCGGCATGACTCTTAGAATTCCTTCCTCCGGAGAGACAGGGACAGCTCCTCGAGCTTGGCCTTGACCTCGTCGATGGACTTCTGTCCGAAGTTGCGGATCTCGAGGAGATCCTCCTCGGTCTTCTCGATCAGCTCGCCAACCGTGGTAACGCCTTCACGCTTCAGACAGTTGTAGGAGCGAACCGTGAGATCGAGGTCCTCGATCGGTTGGGCGAGCACCCCAGAGACCTCGTCCTCGCCAGGCTCCGGGCCGAGTACCAGACCGCCGGCACCCTCGCCCATGCCGGCGAACAGCTGAAAGAGCTCGACGAGAGTCGAACCCGCCGCCGACAATGCCTCGGGCGGCTGGATCGATCCATCGGTCTCGACGTCGAGGATCAGCCGGTCGTAGTTGGTCATCTGCTCGACACGCGTGGGCTCGACCTCATACGTGACCCGCCGCACCGGCGAGAAGATCGCATCGATCGGGATATTGCCGATCGCCTGTTCCTTCGAAGTGGCCGCCGCGACGTAGCCGCGACCCTGCTCGATGATGAGCTCCATCGAAAGCTTGGCGTTTTTGTTCAATGTGGCGATCCGGTGATCCTGGTTGAGGACCTCGATGCCGGCCGGCAGTTCGATGTCACCGGCGGTCACATCGGACGGACCCGATGCCTTGAGGTAGACGCGCGTTGGCTCCTCGATGTCGCTCCGAATCACGAGTTCTTTGAGGTTGAGCACGACGTCGGTGACGTCTTCAGTCACGCCCTCGATGGACGTGAACTCATGCAGCACTCCGTCGATCTTGATCTGCGTGATTGCAGCACCAGGAATAGAGGAGAGCAACGTCCGACGCAGCGAGTTGCCGAGCGTGTAACCAAAACCGGGCTCGAGCGGCTCGATGACGAACTTGCTGCGGACGTCGGAGATCTCCTCTTCGGAGATCTGCGGGCGCTGGACAATCAAAAGGTTCATAAACTCCCTCTCTGTGACCGCCGAGACGATCGCTTTCTTACTTCGAGTAGTACTCGACGATGAGCTGCTCCTGGACCGGGGCATCGATCTGGTCACGCTCCGGCAGGGCACGCACTTCGACTTTCAACTGCTTTAGGTCCGATGCGAGCCAGTCGGGAATCACTCGGCCGGCGGCATAGGACGCGTTCTCTACGATGCGGCCGATGCTCTTGGAGCGGCCGCGCACTTCGACGACGTCTCCCGGCTTGACCCGGAAGGACGGGATGTTTACCTTGCGGCCGTTGACCTCGAAATGGCCGTGGGTCACGAGCTGTCGCCCCATCGAACGGTTCATGGCCAGACCGGACCTGTAGACGACATTGTCCAGGCGGGACTCACAGATCCGCATGAGCTCTTCACCCGTGACGCCCTTGGACCGGGCGGCCTCGGTGTAGTAGCCGCGGAACTGCTTCTCGAGCATCCCGTAAAAACGCTTGGCCTTCTGCTTCTCTCTGAGCTGCAACAGGTACTCGCTCTCGCGAACCCTGCCGCGCCCGTGCTCTCCGGGAGGCGGGCGGCCCTTCTCGATGGGACACTTGGGGCTCTCGCAACGAGTGCCCTTTAGGAAGAGCTTGGTCTTCTCGCGCCGGCAGAGCTTGCAGACCGGTCCCGTGTATCTGGCCACCTAGACGCGCCTCCTCTTGCGAGGACGGCATCCGTTGTGCGGAACCGGCGTTACATCCTTGATACCGATCACCTCGAGACCCGTTGCCTGAAGCGATCGAATGGCCGTCTCACGACCGGAGCCCGGGCCCTTGACCAAAACGTCGACTCGGCGCACTCCGTGCTCCTGGGCACGGCGAGACGCGGCCTCGGCGGCAAGCTGGGCGGCGAAGGGCGTGGACTTACGCGAGCCCTTCAAACCGACGTTGCCTGCAGACGCCCAGGCCAACACGTTCCCCTCGGGATCGGTGATCGAGATGATCGTGTTGTTGAATGTCGCCTTGATGTGAGCGACGCCGTGGACGACGTTCTTCTTCTCTTTGCGACGAGACCTCGTCTTCTTTTTTGGAGCTGCCAAGCTCTGTCTCCCTCTGCCCTCTAGTTAGAAGTGGCTACTTCTTGACGGCCTTCTTCTTGCCGGCGACCGCAGACTTGCGACCCTTACGAGTGCGAGCGTTGGTGTGCGTGCGCTGCCCGTGGACGGGCAGACCGCGCCGGTGCCGAAGGCCCTGATAGGCACCGATCTCCACCTTGCGCTTGATGTTCTGATTCGTTGCACGACGGAGATCACCCTCGACGCTGTAGTTGTCGCCGATCCACTCCCGCAGACGGACGACCTCTTCGTCGGTCAAGTCGCGCACGCGCGTGCTCGGGTCGACCTTTGCCCCAACACAGGTCTCGAAGGCCTTGGCGGGCCCGATTCCAAAGATGTAGGTGAGGGAAATCTCAAGGCGCTTGTCCCTGGGGATGTCGACTCCGGCGATACGTGCCATTGAGGAACTCCTTAGCCCTGGCGTTGCTTGTGACGTGGGTTATCGCAGATGACCATGACGCGGCCCCGGCGACGAATTACCTTGCACTTGTCGCAGATCTTCTTGACGCTCGGACGAACCTTCATCTACTTCTCCCGATCATTTGTAGCGATAAACCACACGACCGCGCGTGAGGTCGTAGGGGCTCAGTTCCACGAGTACCTTGTCGCCGGGGAGAATGCGGATGTAGTGCATGCGCATCTTTCCGGAGATGTGGGCCAGAACCTCGTGGCCGTTGTCGAGCTCGACTCGGAACATCGCATTGGGCAGCGTCTCGCCGACGGTGCCCTCGACCTGGATGCCCTCTTCCTTGGCCGAGCTCGAGCCCTTTTCCTTGTTCTTCTTTGCCACGCGCGTTTACGACCCCACTGACATTGCTCGATTGCGGACTTCCGGACCCAAGGTGAGCACATTGCAACGCGCACCCCTGAGAGCGCGCGAGTCGGATCCGGACCGGCCGCCAAGAATAGCAGACCTATCTACCCTGGTCGAACGCCCTTTTGGGGTGCTTTCTTCCCGTGAGAAGGCGGTCATTTCGGGTTCCTCCGGGTCAGAATCTCGCACCCCTGAGGAGTGACGGCGACGGTGTGCTCGAAATGCGCCGAGAGCGAGCCGTCGGCGGTCACGACCGTCCAGCCGTCGTCCAGCATCCTGGTCTCCGGGCCCCCGAGGTTGACCATCGGCTCGATCGCCATGGTCATGCCGGGGACCAGTAGCTCCCTGCGCCCCGGAGGGCCGTAGTTGGGCACCCAGAGGTCTTCGTGGAGCCGACGACCGATCCCGTGGCCCGCGTACTCCCTGACGACCGAGAAACCAGCCGCCTCGGCCATGGTCTCGACCGCGCTGCCGACGTCTCCGAGCCGGTTACCGGGACGGCATTGATCGATGGCCGCATCGAGGCTGGCCGCGGTGACCTTGAGCAACTCGGCCGCGGCCGAGTCGATCTCGCCGACGGGGAAGGTCCAGGCCGAGTCGGCATGCCAGCCCTCGTGGAACACCCCCACGTCGATCGAGACGATGTCGCCCTCTTGGAGTGCATTCGAGCCGGGGATGCCGTGGACGATGACGTCGTTGGGTGAGGCACAGATCGACGATGGGAATCCCCTGTAACCCTTGAAGCTCGGGGCGGCTCCCGCCGCGGTGATCGACTCATCCGCCAGAGCGTCGAGCTCCGCGGTGGTGATCCCCGGCCGAATCGCCTCTTCCAGGCGATCGAACACGTCGGTCAGGATCTTTCCCGCGCGCCTGATCGCGGAGATGTTCTCTGAGGTTTTCTTGTCGACCATCGACTTAGAGCGCGGAGACGATGTCGGTGAAGACCTCGTCGGGAGTCTTGGTCCCGTCGATCTGCACAAGGACACCATGCTCCTCGTAGTACTTCATGAGCGGGACCGTCGTTTCTCTATAATTCCTGAGGCGTTCACGTACCGTCGCTTCCTCCTGGTCGTCCATGCGCCCGACGACCTCTCCCCCGCAAACATCGCAGGTCCAGTCCGACTTCGGAGGCATGCTGATCGAGTAGCTGCGCCCGCATTGCGAGCACACCCGTCGCCCGAGGATGCGCCGCATCGAGACCTCCTCGGGAACCTCGACCACGATCGCGCCGTCGAGCGGCCGGTCTTGCTTGGCGAGGAAGTCGTCGAGGGCCTCGGCCTGCCCGCGGCTGCGAGGAAAACCGTCCAGCAGGAACCCATCACTGGCATCGTCCTCGGCGAGTCGGTCGAGCACGATCCTGATGACCAACTCGTCGGGAACCAGGCGGCCGGAGTCCACGTACTCGCGCACCTTGGCCCCGAGCTCGTTGTCCGGGTCCCTCATTGCGGCTCTGAAGATATCTCCGGTCGCGATGTCGGGGATGTCGTACTTCTCGATCAGGCGCAGGCTCTGAGTGCCCTTGCCGGCCCCCTGGGGCCCGAGGATGACTAGTTCCACGATATGCCTACCTGTGACCCTTTCGCCGGCCCTGGCCGAGGGCGGGCGCCGGAAGGATCACTTAAGGAAGCCCTCGTAATGGCGCATCATCAGCTGCGACTCGATCTGCTTCATGGTCTCGAGCGTGACGCCCACCGTAATCAGGATCGAGGTACCGCCGAACGGCAGTCTCTGGATGCCCTGGGTGGCCAAGAAGATGTTCGGTGTCAGAGCGATGGCCGCAATGAACAAGGCTCCCGGCAGGGTAATGCGCGTCAGAATGCGGTCGAGGTACTCGGCCGTCTGCCGTCCTGGGCGGATGCCCGGAACGAACCCGCCGTACTTCTTCATGTTGTCGGCCACGTCCACGGGGTTGAAGGTGATCGCGGTGTAGAAGTAGGTGAAGAACACGACGAGCACACCGTAGATGACCATGTGCGTGATGGCACCCGAGTTCAGAATGTTGTTCGAGATCCAGTTCTGGATGCCCTGGTTCTGGATCGTGTTCTGCAACAGCGTCGGGATGTAGAGCACGCTCGAAGCGAAGATGATCGGTATCACACCCGCCTGATTCACCTTCAGCGGAATGTACGTCGAGGTACCCCCATACATCCGGCGGCCGACCACACGCTTGGCATATTGCACGGGTATCCGTCGTTGCCCCTGCTCGACCGTAACGATGCCAACGATGATCAGAATGCCTATGGCAATGAGACCGATGAAGACCGCGAGGGACTCCTGCTGGTAGATCGCGAAGTACTCACCCGGCAGAGTGGACACGATGGAAGCGAAGATCAGAATCGACATTCCGTTTCCGATACCGCGCTGGGTGATGAGCTCGCCCAGCCACATGATGAAGGCCGTGCCGGCGGTCAACGACAGGACGATCAGCGCAACCCGAGGCGCGGTGAATTCGGGAATGAGCTGCGTGCCGGGCGGAAAGCCGAGCTGATCGGCGCCGCGGTTGAACAGGAAAGCGATACCGGTCGACTGCAGCACCGCGAGAACCACCGTTAGATAGCGGGTCCACTGGGTGATCTTCTTGGTTCCGGACTCGCCCTCCTTGGACCACGCCTCGAGCCGCGGGATCACCACCGTCAACAGCTGCATGATGATCGAGGCGGTGATGTACGGCATGATGCCGAGCGCAAAGATCGCCATCTGCGTGAGCGCCCCACCCGAGAACAGGTTGATGAACTGGAACACGCCGTCGGGAGAACCACCCGCGGCAATCTGCTGAGCGGCCTCGACGTCGATGCCGGGCGTCGGGATGTGCGCCCCCAACCGGTAGACGGCGATGATCGTGAGCGTAAAGAGGATCTTGTTGCGCAGATCCGGCACCCGGAACGCGTTGGCGAAAGCCTTTAGAAGGCTCACTTGGTTCCCTTCCCACTACGGTTCTTTCGGTCAGGCCGAACCCGGTCCGCGAACTCGTCGATGATCTCGACGGACCCGCCCGCGGCCTCGATCTTGCTCTTCGCCGAGTCGCTAGCGGCGTGGGCGCGAATCGTTATCGCCCGGCTGATCTCGCCGTTGCCAAGTACCTTGATGAGCTTGTCACGCTTGCGCACGACTCCCGCCGCGTGCAGGTCCTCGGGGCCGAACTCGTTGCCGTCGAGCTCATCGAGCTTGCCGACGTTGACCGCACCAAAGACCTTTCGCGTTGGAGGAGTAAAACCCTTGAGCTTCGGAGCGCGCCTGGCGAGCGGCATCTGTCCACCCTCGAAGAAAATGTGGACCTCGCCGCGCGCCCGACTGCCCTTGGTTCCGCGACCAGCCGTCTTTCCCTTGCCCGCCGCCTCTCCACGCCCCTTGCGCATGGGCGCCTTGCGGGCGCCCGGCGGAGATTTCAGTTCGTGTGGCTTCATTTCGTCTCCTCGACGGTCACCAAGTGGCTCACCGCGGTGATCATGCCCCTGATCTCGGGCTTGTCCTCGTGAACGACCGAGTGGCCCACGCGCTTCATTCCCAGCGCTCGAATCGTGCCGCGCTGCTTGCTGCCCTTGTCTCGGGCCGAGCGGATCTGAGTCACTTTCAGCTTCGCCATCTGTACCTTCTACCTATCTCTGCTATTTACCGGCCGAGGCGGGAGTCGCATCGCGCAACAGGTAAGCGGGAGCGACCTCCTCGGGCGTCTTCCCGCGCCGCTTGGCAACCGTCTCAGGAGTCTCGATGTTCTTGAGGGCCGTGACGGTTGCGTGCACGATGTTGATCGCATTATCGGATCCGAGCGACTTCGACAGGATGTCGCGGATGCCCGCGCACTCGACCACCGCGCGCACCGGGCCACCGGCGATGACCCCCGTTCCCGGTGAGGCCGGCTTCAGCAGCACCACGCCGCCGGAGTCCTCGCCGATGATCTCGTGGACGATGGTCGCGCCGACCATGGGCACTCTGAAGAAGCTTCGCTTCGCCTCCTCGATGCCCTTTTGGATGGCGGCCGGCACCTCACGTGCCTTGCCGTATCCCACGCCGACCTGACCGGCGCCGTCGCCCACGACCACGAGCGCGGTGAAGGAGAAGCGTCGCCCGCCCTTGACGACTTTGGCGACGCGGTTGATCGATACCACCCGCTCTTCGTACTGCGTCCGGTCGTCATCACGGCCTCGGCCGCGGCCTCCGCCTCCACCTGGTCGTCTCATCTACGCCTCTTTCCTGAGCACTAGAACTCGAGCCCGCCCTCGCGGGCGCCCTCGGCGACCGCCTTGACCCGGCCGTGATAGCGAAACCCACCTCGATCGAAGGTCACCGTCGCGATGCCTGCGTCCTTTGCCTTGCCGGCTATGGCTTCACCGACGGCCTTGGCCGCACCAATGCGATCATCTTTCGACCCCGCGTCCTTGAGAGTGGATGCGGCCACCAGAGTGCGACCGGCGAAATCGTCGATCACCTGTGCGTACATGTGCCGGTTGGACCGGTAGACCGCGAGGCGCGGCCGATCAGGGTAGCCGGTGATCTTCTTGCGCACCCGGTTGTGACGTCGCTTGCGTCCCAAAACTTTCTTCTTCGAGTTCATATATGTCCCTCTTAACCTGCTGCCTTGGCGGCCTTACCGGCCTTGCGACGAATTCGTTCTCCCTCGTAACGGATGCCCTTGCCCTTGTACGGCTCGGGCTTGCGGATCGAGCGGATCTCCGCCGCTACCTGGCCGACGAGCTCCTTGTCGATCCCTCTTACGGTGATCTTCGTGGGGGTTGGCACCTCGAACTCGATGCCCGCGGGCGCCGGCTTGCGCACGGGGTGCGAAAAGCCCACCAGGAACTCGAGGTCGTTTCCCTGCTTGCTGGCGCGATAACCGACGCCGGAGATCTCGAGGCGCTTCTCGTATCCCTGCGTCACGCCGACGACCATGTTGTTGAGCAAGCTGCGAATCAGCCCATGCAGAGCACGA
This sequence comes from Actinomycetota bacterium, assembly GCA_050693975.1. Taxonomy (GTDB): domain Bacteria; phylum Actinomycetota; class CADDZG01; order CADDZG01; family WHSQ01; genus WHSV01. The sequence goes on along the minus strand of JBOGWV010000054.1, from coordinate 1,496 downwards.
ACCTCGCGCTGGTCCGTGGTGCGCGCCACGAGCAGCTCGCCGTCAGAGTGAGTGACCTCGATCTTTTCGGGGAGGGCGCGCTGAAGCTCGCCCCTGGGACCGTTGATCGTCACGTTGCGTCCGACGATGCTGACGTTGACCCCATCGGGAACCGGCACGGGTGCTTGTCCAATACGAGACATCTCTTCTACCTTCCTCGACTACCAGACGTAGGCGAGCACTTCGCCGCCAACACGGCTCCGCCGTGCCTGCTTGTCGGTCATTACGCCCTGCGAGGTCGAGATAATCGCCACTCCCAGGCCCCCGAGCACGCGCGGCAGCTCGCCGGCGCCTCGATACACACGCCTACCGGGCTTGCTGATACGCCTGATGCCGGAGATCGCGGACTGTCGCTCCTCGGAGTACCGAAGGCGAACCTTGATCGCCGGATGGCTCCCGTCGGTGACGCGCTCGTACGCGTCGACGTAACCCTCCTCGACCAGAATCTTGGCGATGCTCTCCTTGATCTTGGAGGCCGGGATCAGGACATCATTGTGCGCGGCCCGCGATGCGTTGCGGATCCGAGCCAGCATGTCGGAGATCGGGTCGGTCATGCTCACGGCCTACCAACTCGCCTTCGTGATTCCGGGGATCTCGCCCTTGTGCGCCATCTCTCTGAAGCACAGGCGACAGAGGCCGAAGCGACGAAAGACGGCGCGGGGGCGCCCGCACCTGGCGCAGCGGGTGTACGCGCGCACCTGATACTTGGGCTTTGCCGCGGCTTTGTTACGCAGAGCCTTTTTCGCCATCTATGCCTCCACCTTCTGCTCCCGGAACGGGAATCCGAGCGCCGCAAGCAATGCCCGACCCTCTTCGTCGGTTGCTGCGGTCGTCACAATCGTTATGTCCATACCTCTGGTTTCGTCGATGTCGTCGTAATCGACCTCGGGGAACACGAGTTGCTCGTTGACCCCGAAGCTGTAGTTGCCGTTTCCGTCGAACGAGCGGGGGTTGAGCCCGCGGAAGTCACGGATACGGGGCAGGACGATCGACGTGAGCCGGTCGATGAACTCCCACATGCGATCGCCGCGCATGGTCGTGGCCGCTCCGATGGGCATGCCCTCGCGGATCTTGAAGGTCGCCAGTGATTTCCGAGCCCTGCGGATCGCCGGCTTCTGACCGGTGATCGTCGTGAGGTCCTTTACCGCCCCGTCCATCAGCTTCGCGTCGCGTGAAGCCTCGCCGACGCCCATGTTCACGACGACCTTCTCGGGTCGGGGCACCTGCATGACGTTGCTGAGGCCCAGCTCCTTAAGGAGCTGCCCACGAAGCTCGTCGTTGTAGCGCTGCTTCAGGCGCGGTGAGTATTTGTCTGCCATCTACAGCTCGTTTCCCGATCGCTTCGTCACTCTGCTCTTTGACCCGTCGTCGTTGATCCGGTAGCCAACCCGTACGGCCTTCTTGTCGTCTGGGTCGATCAGCGCCACGTTCGAGATGTGGACCGCGGCTTCCTTGTG
>JBOGWV010000053.1:0-10939 GCA_050693975.1 Actinomycetota bacterium | reverse complement strand
GGGTTCGCGCGGTCGCAATTGCGCCAAGGGACCGGCCACGCTGAACCAGATCACCGACCCGGATCGGATCCTGCATCCGCTCAAGCGCGCGGGAGCGCGCGGCGAGGGCCGGTGGGAACAGGTCTCGTGGGACGAGGCTCTCGACGACATTGCAGCTCGTCTCAGAAAGGCGATCGTCGAGCGGCGGCACAACGAGATCATGTATCACGTCGGCCGCCCCGGAGAGGATGGCTTCACGGAACGCGTGCTCGCGTCGTGGGGAGTGGACGGCCACAACTCGCACACCAACGTGTGCTCGAGCGGAGCGCGCGCCGGCTACCACTTCTGGATGGGGATCGACCGGCCCAGCCCCGATCATGCCAACGCCGACGTCATATTTTTGATTAGCTCGCACCTCGAGACGGGCCACTACTTCAACCCGCACGCACAACGGGTGATAGATGCAAAAGAGCGCGGCGCCAAGCTCATCGTGTTCGACACGCGGTTGTCCAACACTGCGACGCACGCCGACTACTGGGTCTCGCCGTGGCCGGGCTCCGAAGCGGCGATCCTTCTCGCCATCGCCAACTACCTGATTCAAAACAATCTTTACGATCGCAACTTCGTGCGCCGATGGTGGAACTGGCAGGAGTTTCTGGCGAGCGAGCATCCGGACGTCGAGCGGTCGTTCGAGTCCTTCGAGGCCATTCTCAAGGACACCTATGCCTCGTACACCATTGACTTCGCCGCCGCCGAGTCCGGAGTCGATGCCTCCGTCGTAGCCGAGCTTGCAGAGGTGATCGCGGGTGCCGGCACCCGTCTGTCCACGCACAACTGGCGCTCGGCGGCGGCGGGTAACTACGGAGGCTGGGCCGTCGCGCGTGCGCTGTTCTTTCTCAACTGTCTGATGGGCGCGGTGGCATCGGAGGGCGGGACGTTTCCGAATGCATGGAACAAGTTCGTACCCAGGCCCATGCACACACCACCGCACCCGCTGGTTTGGAACGAGCTGACGTGGCCTCTCGAGTACCCGCTGGCACTCAACGAGATGTCCTTTCTGCTCCCGCACTTCCTAAACGAGGGACGCGGCAAGCTCGACGTTTATTTCTCGCGCGTCTACAACCCCGTGTGGACCAATCCGGACGGGTATTCGTGGATCGAAGCCCTGTCCGATGAAGACCTAGTCGGCTGCCATGTGGCGCTGACGCCGACGTGGAACGAGACCGCCTATTTCGCCGACTACATCCTTCCTATGGGCCACGGTTCCGAGCGGCACGACCTTCATTCCTACGAGCAGTACGACGCCCAGTGGGTGGCCTTTCGCCAACCGGTTCTGCGAACCGCGCGCGAGCGTTCCGGCGAGAGCGTCGGCGATACCCGTGCCACCAACCCGGGCGACGTGTGGGAGGAGAACCAGTTCTGGATCGAGATGTCCTGGCGGATCGATCCCGACGGGTCACTCGGCATCCGGCGATTTCACGAGTCCAAGCGCGAACCCGGGACCAAGCTCTCGGTGGACGAGTACTACGAGTGGATCTTCGAGAACTCGATCCCCGGCCTGCCCGAGGCCGCGGACTCGGAGGGACTCACACCGCTCGAGTACATGCGCCGTTACGGTGCCTTCGAGGTCGCCAAGAAGATCGGCGCGGTGCACGAGCGCGAGGTGCCGAACGACGAGCTGACCGGCGCCGTGTCCAACGAATTCGGCCGAGTGTACGCGCCCACCCCCAAGCCCGGCGGGCCCAACATCGTGCCCCAGGGCGAACCGGAGCACGACGCTCAGGGGCGCAGCCCCGTGGGCGTGAGGGTGGCCGACGGCAGCGTCCGCCAGGGTTTCCCGACCCCCAGCGGAAAGCTCGAGTTCTACTCCAGCACGCTCGCCGAATGGGGCTGGGGTGAGTACGCGCTCCCGACTTACATCGAGAGCCATGTCCATCCTCGTCACCTTGATCCCGGACAGATGGTGCTGATATCCACCTTCAGACTGCCGGTGCAAGTGCACACGCGCAGCGCCAACGCCAAGTGGCTGGACGAGATCGCGCACACCAATCCTCTGTGGATCCATCCGGGAGACGCGGCCGAGCGCGGGATCGGACAGGGATCGCTCGTGCGCGTAGCGACCGAAATCGGCTATTTCGTCGTCAAGGCGTGGATCACCGAATCGATCCGTCCCGGCGTCGTCGCCTGCAGCCACCACATGGGTCGCTGGAAGCTAACCGACGTGGGGCAGTCTCAGATGATGGCCTCGGTGGCGCTCGACCGCGAGGGGACATCTTGGAGCATGCGTCAGAGGAGGGGAGTGACTCCCTACGAGTCTACCGATCCCGACACCATGAGGATCTGGTGGACGGACGTCGGCGTGCACCAGAACCTCACCTTCTCGGTGCACCCCGATCCAATCTCGGGCCAGCATTGCTGGCACCAAATCGTCGGAGTCACGCCGGCGAAGACCGACGACGCCTACGGTGACATCTTCGTCGACACGGAGAAAGCGCGCAACGTCTATCAGAACTGGCTCGAGTTGACGCGCGACGCCCCGGGCCACTCACCGAACGCGACGCGGCGGCCCTACTGGATGATGCGACCGCTCAAGCCCGCCAGAGAGGTCTTCGAACTCGGAGAGGTGCGTCGATGAACGGCACCGCAGAGATCGTGCGGGCGCTAGGCGCCTTGTGCGAACCACCCACCCCCCACTCCCCGGTGCTCGCGGAGGCGCTGGGGCTCGAGCGCGCGCCGGGCCCAGACGAGTTCGTCGAGAGCTTCGTACTGCAGCTTTATCCCTATTCCTCTGTGTACCTGGGGGCCGAGGGCATGCTCGGCGGCGAGGCCCGCGACCGCGTGGCGGGCTTCTGGCGGGCGCTGGGGCTGACTCCCCCCCCGGAACCCGATCATCTCGCCGCGTTGCTCGGCCTCTATGCCTCGCTGATCGAGGCGATCGAAGACGAGCCCGACTCCGCGCGAGGCGCGTTACTCGAGCGGGCGCGCTCGGCACTGCTTTGGGAACATCTCTCGAGCTGGCTGGCTCCCTACCTTCACAAGATGGATGGCGCGCCGGCCCCCTGCGCCGGCTGGGCGAAGGTGCTGCGCGCCATGCTTACGGCGGAAGAGGCCGGTATGGCACCGCCGTCGGAGCTTCCACTTGCGCTGCGGGAAGCCCCCGGGCTGCCGGACGACGGCGCGGCTTCACGAGATTGGACTCAGGCACTCCTGGCCCCGGTTCGCAGTGGCATGATTCTGACGCGTGCCGATCTGGCACGAGGGGCGGGCCAGATCGGAGTTGGCGTGCGACTTGGAGAGCGGGCCTTCATCCTTCGCTCGATGCTCGAGCAGGACGCCTACGCGGTCATGGACTGGCTCGCATCCGAGGCGACCACGTGGATCGATATCCACAAGACCGCTCAGACAGGGCGAGGCGACGTCGCGCGCTGGTGGGCCGGACGGGCGCGGCACACGGCGACTGTGCTAGGGAACCTCACACGAGGACCCGCCACCACCGATGTTGGGTCGGGATAGGCCGGGCCGCGCGCCGCCGAGGTGGGCGCGTCTAGGCAAGCCGGGCCCCCGCGCAGGATCCATTAACCCCGGTGGTATCGGCCGGCCACAATGGGGCGACGCCGTAGCGGGAGTCAGCGTGGCCTTCGTACTCGTGCCGCAGGCGATGGCCTACGCGGGCCTCGCCGGGCTCCCTCCCAGCTACGGCCTCTACGCCGCGGCGGTCGCGCCTCTGGCGGCCTTCGTCTTCGCATCGTCTCGCTATCTCCAAACGGGCCCGACCGCGGTCGCGTCCTTGTTGACGTTTGGTGCTCTCAGTTCCGTGGCCGCTCCCTTTTCGAGCGACTACGTGGCCCTCGCCGCGTTGCTCGCAATTGTGGTTGGGATCGTGCGCGTCGCAATCGGGCTGGTGCGAGCCGGCGCGATCGCCTATCTCATGTCGCAACCGGTGATCGTTGGTTTTACGTCCGCCGCCGGAGCGCTGATCATCGCGTCACAGGTTCCCGGAGCGCTGGGAGTCGACGCCGAGGAGACCAACTCCATCGTCGCGGCGCTGCGTGCGCTCGCGGATCCCTCGGCATGGGATCTCGGCGCGCTTGGATTCGTAGTGATAACCGGCGCGTGCGTCGGAGTTGGAAGGAAGGTGCACTTGCTGTTCCCCGGGGTGCTGGTCGCGGTGGTGGTGTGCGCGCTCGCGAGCGCTCTGGCCGACTACGGCGGTCCGGTCGTGGGAGACGTCGCAGTGGGGCTGCCCGGGTCGCCACTGGAACTTCCCTGGAGCTCGCTGCCGTCGCTGTTGCTTTCGGGCGTGGTGATCGCGGTGGTCGGGTTCGCGGAGCCGACGGCCATCGCCCGACGCTACGCAATCGAGGACCGCGAGCTGTGGGAGCCCAACCGTGAGTTCGTCAGCCAGGGCCTGGCCAACGTTGCGTCCGGGCTCGCGGGTGGCTACACGGTAGGTGCATCGTTCTCGCGCAGCGCACTCAATCGCGTTGCGGGGGCTCGCACGCGCTGGAGCCAGGCGATCACCGGTGCGCTCGCACTGGCGGCCCTGCCTGCGCTGGGTCTGCTTGCGCGGCTGCCAACCGCGACTCTCGCGGCCATTGTCATTCTGGCGAGCATCTCATTGATAGACGTTCGCTCGCTGCGGCAGTACCGCAAGGTCGCCAGAGTTCAGTTCTACGTCGCGCTCCTCACATTGGGGTTGACGCTGGCACTGGCTCCACACATCGAGATCGCGGTGGTCGTGGGTATCGCTCTGGCGATCGCCGCTCACCTGTGGCGAGAGATGCGCATCTCGATCCCCTCCTGGGTCGACGAAGGCGATCTGCACGTCCGCCCCAGCGGAGTCCTGTACTTTGCATCGGCTCCGGGACTCGATGAGGAGGTCGGTCGATTGCTGGCTCATCACCCCGAGGCCCGCTCGCTGGTGGTTCATCTCGACGGTTTCGGCAGGATCGATCTTTCGGGTGCGCTCGCGCTGCGGGATCTGATCGGTGAGATCAGGGAGGCCGGTCTGGAGGTTCGAGTGGTCGATGTGCCTCCGCCCGCCGCTAAGATCATTCGCCGCGTGATTCTGCACGACGATGGGACGAGCTAGCCGTGTGGATCCCTTACGGAAGGGGTCACTCCTCCTCGACGTGATACGGGACGCTGACCACCACGATCCCCTTGGCGAACAGCAGGTGGCGTTTGACGACCAGCCCCGTCTGCCCGTGCAGAATCTGATGACGCCTCTTGCTCACGACGAACTCCGGGAGCACGACTGTGACGACGCGGTGGAAGCCATCCGCCTGGAACTGCGCTAGATAGCCCGTGAGCGAGCGGCCGATATCCCGGTAGGGCGAGTCCTCGATCTCCAGCGGATGAGGGATCTGTGCGGCGAGCCAATCGTTGCCCAGCTGCTCGCCTGCCTCGGGCTCGAGGCCGATGTTCACTGCACGTATTTCGAAGGCCTGCAGAGTCTCGGCGTACTCGAGGGCTTGAAGCGACGCGTTGTTCACCGCCGAGAGCAACACGCAGACGACATTGCGCCCCGGCTCCTGGGTTTCGTCGAAGCTCGGATCCATGTCCTCGACGAGGACCGGTACGTCGAGCACCTGCACGCCGGGCTCGGTCAGCATCGCGGCCTTTAGCCGGTGGAGGCGCGGGTGCTTGATGATCTCGTACAAGCTGCGCGTGGCGATGGTCTCCGGCACCATGAGCGTGAGGAAGTCTTCGTCGGTCAGGGTCCTGCGCTTCTCCCTGATGAACCTCTTGAGCGTGCGTGTGCGCGTCCCCGCCGGTTCGAGCTGTTGAATGGGGATATCGGGAGCGAGCTGAGCCCAGGGCGCGAGGACGGAGGCCTCGGTGGTCACTGCGAATACCTCGGCCGGGCGTATCGAACGCGCATAACCCACCGCGCGAGCCGCCGCGGGGTCGACCTGTGTCACCAGAATCATGACGTGTTGGTTCCCCGCGCGCCGGTCCACCGGCTTGCGGTCGGGGTGCGCCAGTTGCGCCTGCAAGCTGGTGTAGTGGTCGTGAACCGACTTCATGAAGAACATCAGGATGGGGATCATCAGAAGAACGATCCACGCTCCCCTGCTGAATTTCGTGTAGACGACAACGATCAGAACGATGCCGGTGATGGTGCCGCCGAACCCACTGATCCCGACCGTCTTGTGCCAACCCTCGGGCCGCAGCCTCAGCGAACGAACCACCATGCCCGTCTGCGAAAGCGTGAACGAGATGAACACACCTACCAAGTAGAGCTGGATGAGCCGGTTGAGCTCGGCGTCGAAGTACCACACGAGCAGCGACGCGGCAATCGCCAGGATCACGATCCCGTTGGAAAACACGAGACGGTCTCCACGGTTCTTGAACTGGCGAGGCATGAAGTGATCGGAGGCGAGGATCGAAGAAAGCCGCGGGAAGTCCTGATAGGCGGTGTTGGCGGCGAGGATCAGGATCGCGGCCGACATGAACTGCACGACGAAGAACATCGGCCCCTCGCCGAAGACGGCGGCCGCAATCTGCGCGACCACCGTTCTGGTGTGCTCTTCCCCCTCGACGAACACGACACCGGTGCGGTCAGCGAGAAAGGAGATCCCCAGGAACATCGATGTCGATAGCGCGGCCATGATCGTCAACGTCCTGGCGGCGTTGCGTGACTGCGGGAAGCGAAACGCCGGCACTCCGTCGGCGATCGCCTCGACGCCGGTAAGAGCGGTCGTCCCCGCAGCGAAGGCGCGCAGGACGAGAGCGAAGGTGATGGCCGTCTCTGGACTCAAGGTGTCCCCGGCGGTCTCGGCCGCAGGGCAGCCGCCGAGACACTTGACTGCACCGGTTGCGATCATGAGGTAGATCGCGATGACGAAGCCGTAGGTCGGTACCGCGAACAGGACGCCGGACTCTTTTGAGCCGCGCAGGTTGGCCAGCGTCACGAGCGCTATGAAACCGATGGCGAGCTCGATCTCAATGGGGAGTAACGATGGAAACGCCGAGACGATCGCGTCCACGCCGGCCGTCATCGACACCGCAACGGTTAGCACGTAGTCGATGAGCAGAGCGGAGCCGGCCGCCAGCCCGGGATACATCCCGAGGTTTTCGCGCGCCACGCGATAGGCGCCTCCGCCCTGCGGATAAGCCTTCACCGTCTGGCGGTACGAGGTCACGACGATCCATAGAAGGCACGCGACCGCAATCGAGATTGGGACGACCAGTGAGAGCGCCGCGGTTCCGGCCAGAGCCAGCACCAGCATGGCCTCTTGAGTTGCGTAGGCATTCGACGAGAGGGGGTCTGACGAGAAGACGGGCAGCGCGATGAGCTTGGGCAGGAGCGTGTGCTCCATCTCGCCCGAAGACATTGGTTTGCCAAGGACGGCGCGTTTTAGAGCGGCCCGCGTTCTGCTCACTCGTGGAGCATAGTCACTAGGCGTCCTGCCTTAAGGAGTCTTCCGGTATGCCCAGATGGTAGGGAACGCTCGCCACCACGACTCCGGGTTCGAACAACAGGTGCCGCTTGACCAGCAGGGCCGTCTGCCCGTGGAGGAGTTGGTGGCGTCTCTTGTCGACTACGAACTCGGGAATGACGACCGTCACCACCTTCCGAACGCCGTCCGGCTGGAACTGACGAACGTAGTCTCGCAGCGAGGCCCCCATGTCGCGGTAGGGGGAGTCCTCGATCTCCAGCGGGTGCGGGATGTTCGCCGTCAGCCACCGGTTGCCCAGCTTTTCGGTTTCCTCTGGGACCAGGCCGATGGACACCGCTCGGAGATCGGTCGGGCCGAGGGTCTCCGCATACTCGATGGCCTGACGTGTGGGGTTATGAACGCCCGAGACGAGAACGACCGCGATGTTGCGCCCCGGTTCTTGAGCCTGGTCACCGCCGGCCCGCAGCGTCGACTTGAGTACGGGGATATCGAGGACCTGGACTCCGGGCTCTCGAAGGAGCGCCGCCTTGAGTCGAGGCATGCGGGGACGCGTGAGGATCTCGTACAGCCCTTTGCCCTCGATTACCTCCGGGACCACCACGGTGAGGAAGTCCTCGCTGTGCAGGTGATTCCGCCGGTCCCTTAGGTAGGGCTTGAGCGACGCGCGCCGCCCTCCCTTGTCTTCGATCACGGAGAGTGGGATGTCCGGAGCGAGGCGATCCCAGGCGCCGTGGACGGATGGATCGAGCGCGACGGCCACGACATCTGAAGTACGCAGGGCCCGCACGTAACCGACCGCGCGCGCAGCGGCCGCGTCGACGCGCGTCACGAAGATGACGATGTGCTGGTTCATCGAGCGACGGTCGACCGGAAGACGGGCCTCGTCAGACAGGGCCTTCGCTACTGCCCGGTAGTGGGTGTGAACCGAGATCATCAGGTACATCAGGATCGGAGTAGCGGCCACGACGATCCACGCTCCCAACAGGAACTTCGTTGCCACGACCACGCATAGGACGACCCCCGTAGCGGTGGCGCCGAAGGCGTTGATGGCCGCGCGGTGCTTCCATCCCCGCTCGCGCACGTTGCGCCAGTGAACGACCATGCCCGCCTGCGACAGAGTGAACGACACGAATACGCCGACCAGGTAGAGCTGGATCAGGCGTGTCAGGTTCGCGTTGAAGACGACGATGAGCAATGAGGCGAGTACGGCCAGGATCACGATCCCGTTGGAGAACACCAGCCGGTCTCCTCGGTTCATGAACTGTCGTGGCATGAAGCGGTCGGTGGCCAGGATCGAGGTAAGGCGAGGAAAGTCGGCGTACGCGGTGTTCGCGGCGAGGATGAGGATCGCCGCGGTCATGATCTGAATCACGAAGAACATGAAGCCTCCGTTGAACACCGCGTCGGCGACCTGCGCCACCACGGTGCGCTGCTCGTCGAGGTGCTCCGAGTAGCGAACCCCGGTGTAGTGAGTGAGCGCCGAGATGCCGAGGAACATCGAAATCGAAATCGCTCCCATCGCTGCAAGGGTCGTGGCTGCGTTTCGTGACTGGGGAAACCGGAACGCGGGCACGCCGTTGGAGATGGCCTCTACTCCGGTGAGGGCCGTGGTTCCGGCTGCGAAGGCACGCAGCATCAAGAACGGAGTCAGCATGTGCTCGGGCTCGAGGGGGAGATCGGCGCTTTCCGCCGCCGGGCAGCCTCCGATGCACTTGAGCCCGCCGGTGACCAACAAGGCGGCGATCGACAGCACGAATCCGTAGGTGGGGACGGCGAACAACACCCCAGACTCCTTGGTGCCGCGCAGGTTCATCAACATGACGAAGACGATGAATCCGATCGCGATCTCGACCTTGGACGAGGTGAGCCCCGGCGCGGCCGAGGTGATCGCGTCGGCTCCCGCGGTGATGGAGACCGAAACGGTCAACACGTAGTCGATCAGCAGTGCGGCACCGGCGAGCAGCCCCGGATACTGCCCGAGGTTCTCGTGCGCCACGATGTAGGCGCCTCCACCGCTCGGGTAGGCGCGCACGGTCTGGCGGTAGGAGATGACGACGATGGCGAGAAGCGCCGCCACCGCGACCGACAGGGGAAGAATCCGGCCCAGCACCGCGGCTCCCGCGAGGCCCAGAACGATGAGGATCTCCTGCGACGCGTAGGCGACCGACGACAGAGCATCGGAGGAGAAAACGGGAAGGGCGAGGCTCTTGGGCAAGAGCGTGTGTTCCATCTCGCCCGACGACATCGGGCGACCAACCACGAGGCGCTTGAGCGCCGCCTGGGTCCTGCTCATGGGCTTGTGAAACTAGCCGTGTTCGGGACCCGGAACGAGGGTGTACTCGGGATTCAGTACGACCAGCTCATCCTCACGGCTGGTTCCGGCGATCCCCTGGATGATCAGGCCCACTCCGAGCCTGACGCCCTGCAACGACGAGCGACCCAGCCACTTGGCGACCAGTTGACCGGTCCCGTCGATGAGGGTGGCCTCGATGGATCCGCTTCCCTCACGCGGATCGATGCGGATGTTCTGAACGACCCCTGCCGCCTTGCACCCACACCGTGGCTCGACCTCGGAAATCGGGATGGCTCCCTCGATGGTGGATACCCAGGCTCTGAGGTTCTCTGCTCGGGCCTCGTCGGGCGGCCGACCCAGATTGTCGACGAACCGAGTGAAACGTGCCATAGCTATGAAGTATGGCAGTATCGCCGCGCTGAAATGAGAGATTGACTCGTCGGTCGCAGGGCACTAGCAAGGAGCTCGGTCAGAGTGCACGTCATCATCGCTGGTTGCGGAAGAGTGGGGTCGGAGCTCTCCGCGAATCTCGAGCGCCTCGGGCATAGCACCGCGATCATCGACAAGAATCCGAAGGCCTTCGAAAGACTGCGGCCCGACACCAAGGGCCGAAAGCTGGTGGGCTTTGTCTTCGATAGGGATGTGCTGGAAGAGGCGGGCGTTAAAGAGGCGCACGCCTTTGCCTCGGTGACCAACGGGGACAACTCCAACATCGTGTCCGCTCGGATGGCCAAGGAGCACTACCGGGTCGACCAGGTGGTAGCCCGCATCTACGACCCGCGCCGCGCGCAGATCTACCAGCGCCTCGGAATCCAGACGGTCGCAACGGTTCGCTGGACCACCGACCAGATCCTGCGTCAGATGCTTCCCGACGACATTCCCGTCGAGTACACGATCGATAACGGCGAGGTCGTCGTGGCGGCGCTCCCCGTTCCCGCGGAAGTCGTCGGCAAGAGGGTCACCGAGCTCGATCTCGAGGGCGTCCGCAGGCTCATCGCGGTGAGTCGTTTCGGCGTTCCGCGTGTCCCCGAGGGTTCATTGGCGGTCCAGGACGGAGACATCCTTCACTTCTCGATCATCAGGGGCGAGGTCGCCGGGCTCTCCGACGAGCTGAAAAAGGTGGGGCGGCCCGAGTGAGCCCCAAGACAATGCGTATCGCGATAGCGGGGGCCGGCAACGTCGGCACCTTCGTCGCCGCGGACCTGCGCTCTCGGGGCAACGACGTGGTTCTGATCGAGCAGAGCAAGGACCAGGTCGAGAA
>JBOGWV010000052.1:0-10707 GCA_050693975.1 Actinomycetota bacterium | reverse complement strand
GAGATCGAGGTGTTTCAGCGTGGAACCAGGAGAGTTGATCTGGCAGGGCAGAATCGGTAAGACGGCGCTCAGGGTCGGCGTGTCTCACGCCGAACGGATCGTGGCGGAGTGGGACTCGCCCACGGGGCCGCGTCACAAGATCTCGTCCTCGGTCGCCGAGTTCGAGCGCAGCGTGCTGTTCCAGCTGCTCTTGAACGCCGGTGCCACCGACGATTCGTCGACCAAAGAGGTCGTGGAGGCGATCGAAAAGGCCCAGGCCCAGCGCCCGGCGCCGCCTCCCGCCCCCCGCCGTCGCAAGAACGCCAAGGCGAAGTTTCACCGTCGCTCCCGGCGTGCTCCCCGCCGCAGATAAGCGGAGCGAGCCGAGCGAGCCCCCTACCGGTGTCCGTTTGGGGTTCAAAGATCAGTGATTCTGCGTATACAACCGGAACCCCTTAGTGCCGAGTATTGGAGCAGGACAACGAAGCTCCGATCACAAGGGGACGGAATGATGGGCACCAGGCAGCAGCAGGTCCAGATCACGAGGCGCTCCTCCGATAGGCGAGACGACCAACTGAGGGCGGCTCATAAGGAAGCCTTCGACAAGATCCTCGAAGCTCGTTCGACGCCCGGTTACCAGGAGACCGTCCACGACGCCGTCGCCCAGCTGATCGAGGCCTGCGAGAACTACGTCGCAAAACACTAACCAAGGTCACCTTCCCAGACCCCAAACAGCCCCGTATCCCCCTACGGGGCTGTTTGTTGTTACAGGTAAAGACGGCGCCAGGCGGTAAGCCAGTCGTCTCCGCGCGCCACCACCGTGCGGCCGCCGACGATCTCGCATCCCTCTCTGTAGCGGTACGGCTCGGTCCGATCGGGACCCGACAGATCGACCGAGATCTCGCAAGGTCTCCCTGGATCGTAGGCGCGGACCGACCCCAGATCGCCCAGTGCATTGCGTGCTCTCTCCTCGATGAGCCCACGAGCCCGGCCGGGAGTCAGGTGCCGAGCGCTGTAGCGACCCAGACCCTGCTTCACCGGAACGGTGGTCACACCGGTCCCGAGCAGGTCACGCGCCTCTTTGCACACGGCGGTGTCCCCCGAAACGAGCAGGACCGGCGTGCCCCAGTGCCCGCACAGCGCCGCATTGATTCCGGTCTCGCCGACCGGATTTCCGTTGAAGCGGAGGTTGTACCAGTGCGTACCGCTCACGGTGTGCGACATCACGCCGGTCGGGCTACCGGCCATGGCATGCATCCCGATGAACAGCGCGGCGTCACAACCCTGCTCGAGCACCGCGGTGTACTCGGTCCACTCGTTCTGCACCACCCACTCGCAGCGGTCGTCGAGCCGTTCGGGTATGAGCGAGTTGAAGTCGCTGTCGCCCCCGGCACCGTGGCAGTCCATGACCACGATCTCGTCGGCGCCGGCCCCAGCCGCTCCGGCCACCGCCGCGTTGATCTCGTCGGTGTAGAGCTTGCGGCCCTCCTGGTAGAGGGGCTCGCCGGCCGACACCTGCGCCCACTTCGTGATGCCTGCGACGCCCTCCATGTCACTCACGATGAATACCCGCATGGCAGTCCCTTCTTTGAATTCTTCAATATCGCGTGAATACTTCGTTGCCGTGGACGGTGCACGAGTAGTCGAGGTCAATTCCCAGAAGGTTCGCCTGCTCGAGGTAGGCGACGGCGACCCGGTCGTCGTTCTTCACGGCTGGGGTGGTCGCATCGAGTCGATGGCTCCGGTCCTCAAGTGCCTCGGTCAGGCTTTTCACGTCGTGGCCATGGACCTGCCGGGATTCGGTGAGTCGCCGGTTCCCGCCGGCGCTTGGGGAACGCCCGACTACGCGGAGTTCGTTCACGACGTGGTGAGGTCGCTGGGGATCGAACGGGCCGCGTTCGTGGGTCACTCCTACGGAGCCAAAACCTCGCTCTATCTCGCGGCAACCCACACGGACTTCGTCACCAAGGTGGTGGCCCAGGGCGCGTCGGGGCTGCGCAGCGCTCCTTCGCTGATGGCGCAGGGCAAACGCCTAGTCGGCAGGGGAGCGCGCTTCGCCGGTTCGCTCGGCCCTCCTGGCCGAGCGCTCAAGCAATTCCTCTATGCTCGAATCGCGTCACAGGACTACAGGGATGCCGGCGAGCTTCGCCCGATCCTGGTCAAGGTCGTCAACGAGGACATCGGCCCCTTGCTTGGGAACATCGACGCGCCCACGCTGCTCTTGTGGGGGACCGAAGACGATGCCGCGCCGCTGGCCCACGGAAAACGCATGGAGCAACTGATCCCCGAAGCGGCTCTGATCGAGTTCTCCGGCGCCGGGCACTTCGCGTACCTCGACGAGCGCGACCGCTTCTGCACCATCGTGCGTCATTTCCTCGGGGCGCCGGTGGACGGAGAGGGCCCGGCCGCAGAGCAGACGAGTGGGTAATCAGTTGGGCCTGCCCGACCCCTTCTACGGTTACTCGACACTGCTGAACATCATCATCTACGTTCTGCTCCCTCTATTCGGCGGGCTGCAGTTCTTTCGCCTCAGGCGCGCGCTGCACGTCTTTCAACTCGAGGGCTACAAGCGGAGGAACTTTCTGAGTTGGACGCGCGCGCATCGTGACCGCTCCATGTGGATGCGCACCAACTCCGCCAAGAAGCCGCTGGCCATGACGGGACGGGCATGGCGGATTCTCGTTCTGGCGGTGGTCCTGTCGGTACTCGCGGTGTTCGGATCGTGGGCGACTGCGCACCTGCTGCTCGGGGGATGGCCACTCGACGTGATCGCGTATCTCCTCGCGGCGGGACTCGTCTTCTACTTTTCCAGCAGCATCCTGACGCTGTCGGACTGGGCCCTGACGCCGGTTCAATCAACGATCAACGGGCGTTACCTCCGCGCCGCCCGGGCCAGGCTCGATTCATGGCATCCGCTCGTAATCGGAGTAACGGGAAGCTACGGCAAGACCTCGACGAAGTTCTTCATCGAAAGGCTCGTGGCGCCCGGCGGCGTGGCCCTGGCAACGCCGGGCTCCTACAACACGACGATGGGCGTGGTGCGGACGATCAACGAGAACCTGCGCAAGGAGCACCGGTATCTCATCGTCGAGATGGGGGCCAAACAGCGCGGTGACATCGCCGAGCTCGTCGAGTTCACTCGTCCGCACATGGCGCTGCTGACCGCGATCGGACCCGCCCACCTCGAGAGCTTCGGCTCGCTCGACAACGTCCGCAAAGCGAAGTACGAGATCGTCGCGGGACTGCGCGAGGACGGGGTCGCCGTGATGAACACCGACGACCCCGAGGTGCGCGCTCTGGCCGACGACACCCAGCGCGTAAAGGTGATTCGCTACGGGCTCGATCCCGAGGGCGCTCCTCACGTGAGCGCGCGAGGAATCGAGACCACGTCGGAGGGGACCTCGTTTAGCGTCGTCGACACGCGTTCGGGTGAGGGCGTCGCTGCGACGACCACCCTTCTAGGCCGACATTCGATCAGCAACGTGCTGGGCGCCGTGGCAGTGGCCCTCGAGGCGGGTCGCTCACTGGCGGAGCTCGCCGGCCCGATCAGGCGGCTCACGGCGGTCGAGCACCGTCTGCAAATCATCAAGGGCGCGGGCGGCGTGACGGTGATCGACGATGCCTTCAACTCGAACCCCGACGGTGCCGCCGCGGCCCTCGACGTCGTCGGGGCGATGCCCGGGGGCCACAAGGTCGTAGTCACTCCCGGAATGGTCGAGTTGGGCGAGCTTCAGGCCGAGGCCAACGAGCGCTTCGGCGAGCACGCGGGGCGGGTCGCGGACACGCTGATTGTCGTCGCCCGCGTGAACCGCGAGGCCCTCGTGGCGGGTGCGCAGCGCTCGAATCGGGCCCGCGTCGTGGTCGTCGACACCCTGGCCCAGGCCCAGGAGGAGATGAAGAGCCTGCTCGGCCCCGGTGACGTCGTGCTGTTCGAGAACGACCTCCCCGACCAGTACGAGGGCTGACGGAGCCGTCGCAGGCGGCGTTTATGCTCGGCCACCATGGCAGGGAGCAGCGTTGGAGTGATATTTGGCGGTCGTTCGGTCGAGCACGACGTCTCGATCGTGACGGCCCATCAGGTCATGGCCGTGCTCGGCGACGACCATGACATCGTGCCCATTTACATCTCGCGTGAGGGCCACTGGTACGTCGGTGAAGGTCTCAACGACCTCGACGTCTACAAGAAGCAGAGCTGGGCCGAGGCGGGCGAAGAGGGCTTCATTCCACCCGCCGCCGGTTACCAGGGGGTGTTCGTCCCCGCGTCGGGGCGTTTCGGTAAGTCTCGTCGTATTCCGCTGGACGTGGTCATCCCCTCGATTCACGGGACCTACGGCGAGGACGGCACCCTGCAGGGTCTGCTCGAGCTCGCCGACATCCCGTACACGGGTTCGGGCGTGACCGGATCGGCCGCCGGCATGGACAAGATCACCATGAAGGCAGCCTTCATCGCGGCCGGGCTCCCCGTCGTGCGAGACATCGTGATCGAGACCGACCGGCTCGCGGCCGACGAGAACGCGGTCATAGACGAGATCGAGCGGACCATCGGGTACCCGGCCTTCGTCAAGCCGTCGCGGCTTGGCTCGAGCGTCGGGATCGGGAAGGCCGTAAACCGGGCCGGTCTCGCCGAGGCGCTCGACGTGGCCGGGCGTTACGACAACCGTCTGCTTGTCGAGGTCGCGATGGAGGGCTGCAGCGAGATCAACTGCTCGGTCCTCGGCGGAAGCGGGGTCGAGCCGCGTGTCTCGGTGTGCGAGCAGCCGGTGGCGTGGGAGGAGTTCCTGACCTTCTCCGACAAGTACCTGCGTGGTGGGAAAGGGAGCTCCGACAAGGCCGGCGAGGGTATGGCCTCCCTGGATCGCCGCATTCCCGCACCGATCTCGGACGACTTGACCAAGCAGGTCCAGCACAACGCGCTGACCGCCTTCAGGGCGATCGACGCCTCCGGGGTGGCCCGCGTCGACTCCTTCGTCAAGGAGGACACCGGCGAGACCTGGGTGATGGAGATCAACACCGTGCCGGGCAGCTTCGCGTTCTATCTGTGGGAGGCGTCGGGGGTGAGCTTCCGACAACTGATGAACCAGTTGGTCGACATCGCGCGGTCGGGACACAAGACCCGCTCCGAGCTCATGTTCACGTTCGAGTCCACGATGCTTTCGGGGCTGAAGGGAGACAAGAGCGGTGGCTGAAGTCACGCCCGTCGACCTCACCGAAGACGAGCGACGGCGTTTCCAGGAAGATGCCCTCCCGCTGCTCGACTCCCTCTACGGGGCGGCCCTGCGGATGACCCGCAACCCCGCGGACGCCGAGGACCTCGTGCAGGAGACGATGCTGCGCGCCTACCGGGCGTTCGACCGCTTCGAGGCGGGCACCAACCTCAAGGCCTGGCTCTTCCGCATTCTCACCAACGCCTACATCAACACCTACAGAAAGCGTCAGCGCGAGCCACAAAAGGTGAGCTCCGACGAGGTCGAAGAGTTCGATCTCTACCAGGAGTTGAAGAATCACGACTCTCAATTCGAGGCGACGCCCGAGTCGATAGTGCTCGACTCGTTGGTCGATTCGGACATCATCAACGCGATCGACGACCTGCCCGAGCAGTTCAGGCTGGCGGTCGTGCTGAGCGACATCGAGGGCTTTACCTATGCTGAGATGGCCGAGATCATGGACGTGCCCATGGGCACCGTCATGTCTCGCTTGCATCGGGGAAGAAAAGCGCTGCAGAGGAGGTTGTGGGACATAGCCAGGGATCGAGGAATCGTGAAGGGGCCGGTCGAGGACCCGACGTAGCCCGGGGGTCTGGTCGAGACCGGTTCATAAGCTGTAGGAAGCAAGACAAGACGGGGGACATAAAAGGAATGCCTGAGCTGGATATGCACCTGCCATGAAGGAACGCTGCCGGGAGACGCTCGAAAGGGCGTATCTGTTTCTCGATGGGGAGGTCCTCTCCACCGCCGAGCGCCACGAGATGAAGCGACATCTCGAGGACTGCGGTCCCTGTTACGAGAGGTTCGGAGTCGAAGAGGACGTCTCTGCGATCGTGGCTCGCCTCAGGGGCTGTCAGCCCTGCCCCGAGGGGCTCAGAGCCAGAATCTCGGGCCTGTTGGACGAAACCCGCTAGGCGGTCGATCGGCCCCGAAATACCAAGCCGAGACAGTTTCATCCAGAATCTCCCTATCCTCCCAGAGCCGGGCCGCATAGAATGCGACCAGGACGGATCGGAGAGGGGAGAACAGGTGGACGAGCGGGTGGACGGATCCGCGCATGAGCAGCACGAGTCGGACGATGTCTATATCAGTACGGGTGAGGCGGCCCGGATGCTGAGGGTGTCGCCCAAGACGGTCGCCCGTTGGGCCAAGAACGGTCGCCTGCCGCACATCGTTACCCTGGGCGGTCACCGCCGTTTTCCGCGCGGCCCCATCGACGAGATAGCCCGTAAGTTGACGGTGGTTTAACCCCTAACCATTGGGGGTTCGGCGCCCTCAAAACTTTGAACTTAGAGCTAAGGCCCTATAGGATTCCCCCAGCTTTTCGGCAACCCGCTGCGGGAGAACCACATCCATGGCCCGGACCAACCTCCACGAACTTGCAAGCCGCCTACTCAATGAGCTTTCGACCGCGTCGGTCAACGCCACTTTTGAGGGCAAACTTCGTGATGTCGCGGCCGAGGCCGGACTGAATTCGGTTCGGACCGCAGAGGCAGTCAAGCTGCTCGAGGAGCTCGGCCGCATCGAGGTCGTGCAGCGGGGCCGCCGAGGGCGAGACACGATCATCACCATCACGTCGACCGAGCCCGTCAAGCTCGAGGACGCCGAGGCCAGCCTTCCGAGCCGCCAGGGCAAGCGAAGCTCGTTCAGCTATGACGAGATCGGCCGGGCGATGGTCGACCGCCTGATCGAGCTGGCGCGCGACGACGGATTGCGCACGGCCCAGGTCGAGGCGTTCGACGCCGCGGCCAGAGAGCTGCGGGAGCGCGTTGCAAAGCTCGAGACCGAGATCGACGAGGAGCGGTCCCGCGAGGAGGAGCTGAGGATCCGGTTGCGCTCCGCCGAGGAGGCGTTGCTGCGAAGCGAGGAGAACCTCAGACGTGCGACCGGTGGGTCGGCACCCCCGGAGCGCGCCGTGACGGTTTCGGACGAGGACTCCAAAGCGGTGCTCGACATTCTCAGGTCCAGGGGCCGGTGACGGGCGAAGCCGTCTCCTCATCGGTTCTCTACCGAACCGATGGCCCCCTTGCCACCATCACGATCAATCGCCCGGACCGTAGAAATGCAATCAATCCCGAGGTAACGAGCGGCATCGCCGAGGCTCTCGACGCCGCCGATTCCGACGCGGCTATCTCGACCCTCGTGCTCACCGGCGAAGGAGACAAAGCGTTCTGTGCCGGGGGTGACCTCGGTGGGATGAACTCCGATGGGGCGGTCGCGCAACACTTTGAGCGCGGCGAGCTCGGCGAGCTCTTCACGCAGATGCGCAGGTCTCGTTTGCCGATCGTGGCACGGGTCAACGGTCACGCGCTGGCCGGTGGCTTCGGGTTGATGCTTGCATGTGATCTCGTCGTTGCGACCGACGACGCCGAGATGGGCACCCCTGAGATCAACGTCGGGCTCTGGCCGTTCATGATCACCGCGGTGATCCAACGCGACGTACCACGGAAGCTCGCACTCGAGTTAATGCTGACCGGGCGAAGACTTTCCGCCGAAGAGGGGCAGCGCTGGGGTCTTGTGAATCGGGTCGTCGAGCGGTCGAGACTGGATGGAGCGGTGAGTGAGCTCGTCGGTGGCCTCACGTCCAAGAGCCCGCTCATCGCGGCTCTCGGCAAGCGCTCGTTCTACCGGGCCGAGGACATGAGTTTCGACGAGTCACTCGACTATCTCGCCGGCATGCTGACCGTGTGCCTGCAGAGCGAGGACACGATCGAGGGAGTCACCGCATTCATTCAGAAGCGCGCGCCGGAGTGGAAGGGCCGCTAGCACGGCACTTCCCCGGTAGCCTTTGCTGGTCGAGGCCCTGGTAGACATCGGCGCGCGACGCCGGCGAAGGGCCCATAGGAGGTAAGCGTGACCGAGCGAGCCGGAGTCAGCTACAGCTACGAGGGTCCCGACATGCGCGGCCACGTGGTGGCCCTAAACGAGAAGCGGGCGATAGCCCGCGCGATGGGAGGGGCCGAACGGGTCGAGCGACAGCACTCACAGAACAAGCTCACCGCCCGCGAACGCGTCGAGTTGCTGTTCGATGATTCCACCTTCGTGGAGATGGGGATCCTGGCCCATCACCAGTCGCAGTCACCCGCGATGCAGGGCAAGCAAACCCCGGCCGACGGCGTGGTCGCGGGCGTCGGCGAGGTCCACGGACGCAACGTCGCAGTCATCGCGTACGACTTCACGGTCATGGCCGGCTCGATGGGCCAGGTAACCGAGATCAAGGCCGGGCGGATGCGCGAGGTCGCGCTTCGCGAACGAATCCCGCTGGTCTGGCTCATCGATTCTGCAGGTGCACGCATCCAGGAGGCGACCGGGTCGATGTTCGCGGCCACCGGAGACCTCTTCAAGCAAGAGGTAATCATGAGCGGCGTCATTCCCCAGGTCGCGGCGATGATGGGACCGGGCGCGGCGGGTACGGCCTACATCCCAGGGCTCGCCGACTTCGTTCCCATGGTGAAGGGCAACTCGAACATGGCGCTTGCGGGACCTCACCTCGTCAAGGCCGCGGTGGGCGAAGACGTGACCGCCGAGGAGATGGGCGGAAGTCAGGTTCACTGCAAGGTCTCGGGGGTCGCCGATCTCGAGGTCGCCGACGACCCCGCCTGCATCGAGGCCGTCAAGTCCTACCTGGGATATTTCCCCTCCTCGAACCTCGAGGGCCCGCCTCTCGTCGAGACCGACGACCCCATCAGGCGCCGGGTCGAGGAGTTGTACGACATCGTGCCGGCCAACCCACGCCGTGCCTACGACATGTACAAGGTCATCGAGGTGCTCGTCGACGACGGGAACTTCTTCGCCATGAAGCCGGACTGGGCCCGCAATATCGTGACCGGGTTGGCGCGTTTCGGTGGACGCCCCGTCGGAATCGTCGCCAATCAGCCGAAGTTCCTCGGAGGGGCCATCGATGTAAACGCAGCAGACAAGGCGGCTCGCTTCGTGTGGTTATGCGACGCCTTTCACATTCCGCTGGTCTTTCTGATGGACACACCCGGGTTCTTGGTCGGGAGCGCGGTCGAGAAGCAGGGCATCATCCGTCACGGTTCCAAGATGCTGTTCGCCGTAGCGGAGGCGACGGTTCCCAAGTTCACCGTAGTAATGCGCAAGGGCTACGGCGCCGGCTACTACGTCATGAACGGTCGAGCCTACGAGCCCGATGTGATCGTGGGCTGGCCGACGGCGGAGATCTCCGTGATGGGACCCGAGGGCGCGGTCAACATCATCTTCCGGAAGCAGATCGAAGCGATGCCGGAGGAAGAACGTAACCAGGCCCGCAACGACATGGTTCAGGTGATCCGCGATCAGATCTCTCCGTACGTGGCCGCGGGGTGGGCGTTCATCGACGACGTCATCGATCCTGCGGACACACGAACGGTCATCGCACGCGGCCTCGAGCAAACCGTCGACAAGCACATCGAGCGGCCCTGGCGCAAGCACGGGGTACTGCCGGTTTGAGATTGCGGGTCAGGGCTGGGTGCCGAAGAGACGGTCTCCGAAGTCACCCAGGCCCGGGAGGATGTAGGCGGTCGAGTTGAGCTCCCTGTCAAGGCCTGCGGTGATGATATCGACGTCGGGATGGTCGTCCTGCAGCACCTTCACGCCCTCGGGCGCCGACACGACAGACACCATCCTCACCGCCCCTGCCCCCGCCTTCTTGACGGATTCGAGGGCCGCGCTCGCCGAACCCCCGGTGGCAAGCATGGGGTCGAGCACGAAGGTGACCGCGTCCTGGAGCGAGGGGAGCTTGGCGTAGTACTCCGAGGGTTGGAAGGTCGCCTCGTCGCGCTCGAGACCCAGATAGCCGACTCTGACCTCCGGAAAGAGCTCGACGACGGCGTCCAGCATCCCGAGTCCCGCTCTCAGAATCGGCACGGCGACGATCGGTCCGTCCAGAGTCGCTCCGGAGGTCTCCTCCAGCGGCGTGGACACCGCCCGCTGCGTGGTCGGCAGGTCTCTGGTGGCCTCGATCATCAAGATCGTCGTCAGTCGCTTGGTGATCGATCTGAACAGCGCCGGAGGAGTGGTTCGATCCCGCAGCGCAAGCAGCAGGTGGCTGGCAAGCGGATGGTCGACGACGTTCACACTCATGTTCGCTCCCCGATTGTGCAGATCTCGGCGGGCAGCATAGCGGCCCCAAAATGGTTGTGTAGCCTGTGCCGTCATGGAGGGGAGCAGGAGCGAGCGCGGCGGCCAAACCGGAAAGTGCGTGATCACCTGCGCGCTCAGCGGGGTCGCCGCCGACCGGGATCAATGCCCGGGGATCCCCTACACGCCCGAGGACTACGCCGCCGAGGCCCGCCGTGCATACGAGTCGGGAGCGAGCGTCGTGCACATTCACGCTCGCTATCCCGACGGCACGCCGAGCTATCGGGTGCAGGAGTACAGGGACATCACTCAGGCGATCCTGTCCGAGACGCCGGACATCATCATCAACTTCTCTACCGGCGCGGTTGGTGTTCCGATCGAGGAACGCGTTCGTCACATCACCGCACTGAAACCCGAGCTCGGCGCGCTGAACATGGGATCGATG
>JBOGWV010000051.1:0-6053 GCA_050693975.1 Actinomycetota bacterium | reverse complement strand
TCTTCTCGGTGATGTAGTTGCGCCGCTTGCACGATGTGCACTCGAGCGTCACATGGACGCGGCGATCAGAAGCCAAGATTCACCTCATGGTGGAGATTTAGTGCGAACCGAAGGATTATAGCCCGCTAACTTGCGGGCTGGCTCTCGAGGCTCCTCGAGAGCTTGGAGCTCTTCGAGCGATCGATCAGCGACCTTACCGAACGCACGATCGGCGTCTCGCTCTCGGGGCCCCAGTTCATGCGGGAGGCCGGTGCAAAGGCCGCGATGGGGTCGTTCATCTCGGTGGCATCCATTCCTGCCTGCTCCAGAACGTCCCAAACCGTCTGCGATCTGGGGGCGGGAGGGGGTGGCGGAGGTGGCATCCGGACCGGGGCGGGAGGAGGCGGCGGAGGTGGTGGGGCGGCCACCGCGGGAGTCGTCGGGGCGGCTACCGTGGGGCGCGCCACGAGGGAGTGGCCCTGCTTGCAGGTTCCACCGAAGTCGACGACCTCGGCCCGACATATGTGGCAATACCCGAACGTCATGGTGCAGCACCTCCACCGTTGTCTTCGGCGGTTCCGGGCCCAAAGTTGAGCCTGACCCAGGTGCTTTCCCTGGGTATGACGAAGGGGGCCCGTTGGGCCCCCTGTCTGGTAGCGGCGGGTGGACTCGAACCACCGACTCAGCGATTATGAGCCGCTTGCTCTGCCCCTGAGCTACGCCGCCCCGGGCCGCCGGAACGCGAGCGCAAGGCTCGCTCCCCTGGCCGTGATGAGCCTAACGCCGGAGCGGCGCCAGGACTTCCTGAGCCCCGTCACAGAATCGAACTGTGGACCTTCTCCTTACCATGGAGACGCTCTGCCGACTGAGCTAACGGGGCGAGAAATATGCGGTCTGACCAGCACTTTTGCAAATCGGGAAGCGCAAATCAACTTAGCACAGCGCTCCCACAGCATCTAATTGTTCGTACTTTGAACGAGCGGAGCTAGAGGATACATGGCCTCCACACCTTCCCGGCTGATAGACGACCTCGAGACGTGCTGCCTTCCTGGCAGCGCCATCTTCGAGCCGCCAATCTGTCACCCAGGACGATCACCGCGTACCTCTCGACCGGCGAGACCCACTGCCCTCTGGAGCCTCGCTCACGTCGTGTGCCTCTCCACACCGGATATCGGCTGCGTCAGCCTGAGTCAACCCAGCAGGAACTCCGAATAGATTCGTACCATCATCCGTTCTAGAGTCCTCGTCGGTTGGTACGAGCTTCTCGAACAGCCCTCCGGTGTGGATCAACGTTCCAGCGTGGTCGTAGACCTCCACCTGACACGTAACGCTCATCTCAGAGCCCGGAGCAGGCAAGGAGCCCGTCCATAATTCCGAAGTCAAGATACCCATGCCTTCGTCCGCGGACTCCGTGAGCACTGGGGCCAGGAATTCCAGACTGGTCGATTCCGAAGTTAGAACCTCCCTATAGGCAGTGACACTGCGGATAGCCTCAGAGTGGAGCCCAGAAATTCCTTCCTCCGGCACCTCCAGTACGGTTCCCGATGCTCTCACCGAGAGGCGAACCGGATCGCTCTGCATGCAATTGCTGTCGTCCTCACAGATGGCAGACGCGAACCGCAATGCCCAGCCAGTCTCACTTTCGACGTGGTCGCGGTATTCCAAGCGAAGACCATTGGTGTCGGAAAGTCCTGCTTGGGCCACGGCTCTGGCCGCAAACGTAACCACTCTCCATGAAGGCACATTGTCTGGAGAGAGCATCCGTCCGTTTGAAGTCTCGGGTACCAGAGTTGTCGCTGCCTCACCAACCCCGGCGGCTTGCCGTTCGGATGGAGTAGCTGGATCGCTCGCCCTGCTCAAGAAGATGTTCCCTCCCGCAATCAACAGGACAACCGTTCCCGCCGCTGCTATCCGTCTAGACCAACGAATTCGAAGTCCACCCCGCTGAACAGACTTTAGGTCGGGACGAGCGCTACGCTCCTGCGCAACCCGTGATTCCTCAAGAAGTGCTTCCTTTAGGTCTTCATGCATCAGCCACCACCATGGCCTCGCGGAGCTTTCGTCTGGCGTGAGCCAAATGCGCCTTAACGGAGCCTTCCGTTTGATCCATTAGCATCGCCACTGCGGGAATTGGAAGATCGAGTAGGTAATACAGAACGATTGCTTCCCGCTGCCTTCTCGGAAGAGTCCTCACGGATCTCACCAAGTCGACACGATTTGCCTCGGGCTCGCCGCCCTCTAATGAGGTCTCTGTCAAGAAACTGGTCGGCTCCCGCTTAGCCCGGCGTGCAAGTCTGCGGCTATGGTTCAGTGCTGTTGTGACTACCCATCCGGCGGCCCATTGCTCCTCACCTAATCGTCGCCAACGTGCAAACGCTCGTTGAAACGCCTCCTGAGTCGCGTCCTGAGCCAGATCAGCCGAGCCCGTGGCGACATAGAGTGCACCGAAGACACGTCCATACTCGCTTCGATAAAAATCCTCAAAAGGAACCACTGCCTAGGCCTCTCTCTCCCTGCCTAGTAAAGCTGCTGGGGGAGCCTTTGGGTTAACGGCGTGCCAGGGAGATCTGGGCCACTTCCTCAGTAGCGAGGCGGATACGAGGCCGGTGAAGCTACACGGGCGATGGTTTCCGTTCGAAATACGTTAGGAACAGGGCCAGCTTGTATTGGCGAAACGCCGGGCGAACTCAGAACGAAAAGGCTTTGGGCACAGTAGAACCCGTGGTCGTCGCGTGAAAGGGAACCAGGAAATCCCATAAATCAAGCGACCACGCGTCATTCTCGAAAGTCCTGACAGACAACCGAGAACACGATGGGCCACGCCACGCATGGAAAGCTCGAATAAGCGGACGCGATCTCTTGCGCGAGCCGAGATTCCGAGCTTATGGACGAGGCCTATGCATGTCGTCTTCTCGATGCAATTCAACCAGGCGTTGCTATTCGCTCGCACGCTGGAGTAGTCGCGCTTTTGGTCCGTCTAGGGATCGCTGAAGGGACAGCTCCCGGTGGGCATCGCTGGTGTGTCACCGCTCGCGGGCCCCCACGCTCGTCTAACTGCGCAACGGCGAGATCGGTGCGTTAATCAGTGTCAGCATGATGGTTACAGAATCCGGGCTTCGCTCCTCCCTTGCCCGCTCCCCTGGTTCATATTCTCGCCACGCCACATCCCTGGTCGCTACGCGATGGTGATCGATTGCACGCTTGAGACTCGGTGGTGGTTGTGGACCGTGTTGCTAACGATGGCCCGGTCGGCCACCACCACTTCCAGTACGTAGCAGCACGGCTCCACCCCGGCCGCCCACGGGTCGTAGGTGAAGGTGATCCCCGGCGGCGGGGCGCCGGTGTCCAGGATGTTGCCATCGTAGGACTTGGAGAACACCGGATAGGAGACGTTGCAGCCGCCCCGCAGGGCGATCGACAGCCCGGCAAAGTTGGCGTCCTGCCCGGTGACGGTGATCTCCAACGGGCCTCCCGCTTTGGACACCTCGGAGCCACAGCAAGGCAGCGCTTCACCGCCCTGGGTGATATTGAAGGTGAAGTCGCTCGGGGCCGTGTTGTCCACGAGGATGGGAACCAGACCGCTCTCGAACTCCACGGATGCGGTATTCCGCGCGGTGAGCTTGAGGTAGTACAGGCCGTCCGGCGCCGGGGTCGACCAGTTGGCCAGGTCGGTGACGTAAAGGCCCATGTCGGCCACGAGGAACCAGTCACCCACGGGGAAGCGCTGGTAGTCCGTCAAGGTGGCCAGGTCGAAGTCGGCCACCGGGTTGAGCATCGGGGTCCAGGGTCCGCCCGGGTTGGGCGAGGACTCGACCTTGTAGGCCTCGACATTGGCCACGCCGAAGATGCTGCCCTGCACGTTGGTCAAGCCGCCGAAGGGATGGTGGCCCATCGATCCCGGCGAGAAGCTGTCGGCTGGGGTGAGACCCGGCGGCGCGCTGGGACCCGCCCCGTACCCGGCGGAGCTGATCTGGGTCGCGGGGATCAGGCCGACCTTGGTGATGCTGGGGAGAAAGGGGCAGAGCTTGCGGCACACGAAGCGGCACTTCACCGCGCACAGCCAATGGCAGATCTGGTGCCAGTACCGGGTGTGGAAATCGGCGCGCTTCAGCAGGGCCTGGAAGGTGTCGGCGTCGGCGTCGTCGACCGCCTTCACTAGGGCCGCCACCAGGTCTCGGTCGGCGGCGATTACCCGCACCGCGAGGGTGAAGTCAAGCACCTCCTTCGGATCGAGCTCGCCCTCGCCCTCGATGGGGCCGGCCAGCTTGTGGCAGATGAATACACAGTGCTTGGAGCAGAACCAGCGGCAGATGAGCCGGCAGTGAGGCAGGAGGTCAGCTCGGGACAGCTCACTTTGGAAGCGCTCGGCGTCCTCGTCCCGAAACGCGTCCAAGGCGCGGAGAAACGCCTCTGGGTCCTCGGCGAGCTTGGTCGCCGCCTCCATGGTCTGGGTTATTTCGTCGAGGTGATCAGCGCTGGACGGATCAGCCATCGTCTTCCCCTTCGTGTCGATTGCCAGGTACGAATGGTCTTAAGGGCCAGCGCGGCGAAGGGAGTCGGGGAGCCGCGCGGTATGCATTGCCGTGAGCTTCGCATCGGCGCGTCACCAGGCGATCACCGGCGCGTCACCCCTCCCGCCCGGGCGAACCAACGTTCGAACCAGGACCGGGTTCCTGTTCGAGCCGCTGGGCAGCAAGAACCTGGGTGCACTTAGTGCACGGCCGTCGGTGAACAGAAAGCATCGCCTGGTCTCACGCGCGCCAGGTACTCGACCAGCGTGAACACCGATCCGTTCACACAGTCGAGCCGGGCCGAACCACGCCATTCTCGTAGGCGAACACGACAGCCTGCGTCCGGTCTCTGAGAGCGAGCTTGGCGAGCACTCCCGCGACATGGGACTTGATCGTCGTAGGACTTAGATACAGCGTGTCTGCGATCTCGGAGTTGCTGCGGCCCTTGGCCATGAGCCGGAGGACTTCCGCCTCCCGATCGGTGAGTCGCTCGAGTTGCCGAGAGGGCTCAGGCGGTGACAGTCGCTCCGCGAACTGGGCGATAAGGCGCTGGGTTATCGAAGGAGCGAGAAGCGCCTCCCCCTTCGCAACCACACGCACGGCCGCTAGCAGCTCGTGCGGAGGAATGTCTTTCAAGACAAATCCGCTGGCTCCAGCCCGCAGAGCCTGATAGACGTACTCGTCGGGATCGAATGTCGTAAGGATCAAGACGCGGACGTCGCTATGGTTTGCCTTAAGGATGCGAGTGGCCTCAAGTCCGTCCATCTTCGGCATACGAATGTCCATGAGAACGACATCTGGACGAAGTCTCTTCACCTCGTCGAGAGCATCAGCTCCGTTGGCCGACTCTCCCACGACCTCGATGTCGTCTTGGCTGTTCAGGATCATGATGAAGCCGGCGCGGACCAACTCTTGATCGTCTACCACCAAGACCCTAATGCTCATCTGGACTCCAGTGGGATCTCGACCCGCACACAGAAGCCGCCCCCTCGGCGAGGTCCTGTCGACATCCGTCCCCCGAACACAGCGACTCTCTCGCGCATCCCAATGAGCCCGTGACCTCCGGGCATACTGGAGTTCCCAGCGAGGATGCCCCGGCCGTCATCCGCGATCTCCAGCACGAGTTCTCTCGGCGTGCGCCGTATGGCGATCTCGGAGCGCGCCCGACGCCCTGCGTGCTTGACTACGTTGGTGAGGCCCTCCTGCAGGATCCGGTAGGCAGACAGCCCGAGCGCGCTTGGCAATTCCCGAAGTTCCCCCTCGACCGTGACCGCCACCTCAACCCCCGCCTCCTCAACCTCGGCAACGAGCTCGTCAAGACGGTCGAGCCCTGGCTGGGGGGTCAACTCCTCATCCTCGTCGCCTTCGGTCCGAAGCACTCCCAACAGGCGCCGCAGCTCTCCCAGGGCCTGGCGCCCAGTACGTTCGATCGAGGACAGCGAGGAGAGGGCCGCATCCGGGTCTTTGCGGAAAACCATATTGGCGGCACCCGCCTGTACGGTCATGAGTCCGACGCTGTGCGCGATCACGTCATGCAGCTCTCGCGCGATGCGGGCTCGTCCT
>JBOGWV010000050.1:0-15324 GCA_050693975.1 Actinomycetota bacterium | reverse complement strand
TTCTGCAACTGAGCGCGTTCGTCGTGCTCGGGCTGTGGTTCCTGTATCAGTTCCTCGTTCCGCAGCCTGGCGTCGCGTGGCAGGCGCACGCGGGAGGCTTCATCTTCGGAGCGATAGTCATCTTCCTCTTCGGCGGCCGGCCTCAACCGCAGCGACCCGTCTGGCAAAACGAATGGCGCTACTGAGGATCAAGACAGAAGTGGCGGGAGGTCGGCGAGTCGCTCGAGCGTCAGGTCCGGCTGCGGGTCAAGCTCGTCCGCCGACGCCTGAGTGGTCACTCCCGAGAGGACCAGGATCGTCGTCCAGCCCATCGTCCTGCCCCCGTCGAGGTCGGTGTTCGGCCGGTCCCCCACTATCGCGATCCTCGAAGCGCCGCCGAGGTGGCGCTCGGCGATTCGCATCATCGGTTGGTGCGGCTTGCCCATGACCTCGGCGCGGCCCCCCGACGCCGTCTCGATGGCGGCCACCAGCGACCCCGCGCCCGGCCAGAGGCCGTCGGGGGCCGGGAACGACGAATCGCTGTTGCTGGCTATCAATTGAGCGCCGTCCTGCACCGCGAACGAAGCGCGCCTGAGCACGTCGTAGCTGAAGTCCGGGTCCATGCCCACCACGACGTAGTCGGCCGTGCGCGATTCCGGGTCGTCGTCGACGACCACGTCTATCGACGCCAGTCCTTCGCGGAGTCCATCACCGCCGACGACGATGGCACGCTTGCCTGACGAGTCACGCTCTCCGAGCACCTCGGCCACCACGACCGCCGATGTCACGAGCTGGTCGCGCTCGACCTTCACCCCCATGCCGCCGAGCTTCTCGAGGTAGCGCCCGATGGTTGGGTTCGCGTTGTTGGTACAGAACACCACGCGCACCCCGGAGTCGCGTAGCAGGTTGATCGCCTCGGGCGAGCCCTCAATCGGCTCGGCTCCGCGATACAAGACGCCGTCGAGGTCGCAGACGAGGCCGTCGAGCCCCGCCAGCAAGCCCGCATCGCCCCGGAGCGCGCTCAACGGTGGGGCCTCAGCACGCAGAGATCGGCGCGCGCGCCGCCGAGCAGCGTGTTGATCCGGTCGATGGTGGTGATGTCGCCCCCGACGAGGGTGGGGATGGAGCACTCGTTGCGAACCTGCTCACTGAGCACCGTCAGGTAGTAGGGATCGAGATGGGGCGTGAAACGCGGGGTCGTGAAGCCGGCGGTTATCTCGACGAGGGCGCACCCGCGCTCTCGGAGCTCGGACACCACCATCACCGCGTCCTCGATGGTGGCACCACCTCGCTGCCAGTCGTCCGCACAACCGGAAGCGCACACGGGCCCATCAAAGGCTCCGCTGACGGCATCGAACACCTCGAGAGGGAACCGCATGCGTCGCTCTCGGTCGCCCCCGTATTCGTCGGCGCGCTGGTTGGTCAGAGGAGAGAGAAAGGTCCCCAGGAGGTACCCGCGCCCCATCTCGACCACCACCGCGTCGAACCCGGCGCGGCCTGCCCGAGCCGCGGCGGCGGCGAAATCGGCGAGCACCTCGTCATGGGTTCGCTCGTCGAGTGCTGCGGGAACGGTATTCCGGCCGTACGCGATTTCGGAGGCCGCAAGCAGCCTCCAGCCACCGTCTCCAAGCGGGCGATCGATGCCCCGGCCGCGCGACCGCGTCGCCCCCCTGGGTCCCGAGTGGTTGAGACGTGCGGCGACCCGTGTAGTGCGCCCGTCGAGGAGCAATGCCCAGGCGGACACCTGATCGTCGCTCCACAATCCGGCGCCGCCTGGAGTGATACGTCCGTGAGCCGAAACGGCAACCTCGTCGGTTACGACCAGCCCGGGCGATGCTCCCAGCGCGTCTCGCAATCGGTCTGCATCCGGCCCTGTGATGCTCCCGCTCTCAGACGATCCTTCGGCCACCGGCGACAGGACCACCCGGTTGGCAAGGCGCACGCCCCCGAGATCGAACGCGACCAATGCCGGCGGCGGCGCGATGACCGCGCGCTCGTGACCGCCGGCACGAGTTGAAAAGGACCTGTCTACGCGCTCGATGAGATATGGGTCGCGCAATCGAAGGTTGCCGTAGTCGATACGTCCGCTGCGCGTCAGAAGGTGAAACACGAACTGCTCGGGGTCCAGTTCTTGATACCTACGGGTCGACTCGAAGTAACTCTGGGACTGTTCCGCGGCCTCCTGGAAACGCTCGACGATCGGTTTGCGCTCCATCTGATAATCGGCGAGCGCCGCGGCAATCGCATCGGGGTCGCCCGCGGCGCAGTTGCGTTCCTCGAACGCGTTTGCCAGTGCGATGGAGTCCTCCATGGCCAGCTTCGTGCCGGATCCAATCGAGAAGTGCGCGGTGTGAACCGAGTCGCCGAGCAGCACGACCGGTGCTGCCCCCGGTTCTCCCCCGCGAATCCAGGACTTCGTCTTCAGTGTGGGGAAGCTGATCCACTTCGACTGATTGCTCATGAGCGGGTTGCCGCGCAGGTCCTCGGCGAAGAGCTTCTCGCAGTAGGCGATGCTCTCGGCCTCGCTCGACCGATCGAGGCCCGCGCCGCGCCAGGTGCGCTCGTCGCATTCGGCGATGAACGTGCTGGTGGTTCCGTCGAAGGGATAGGCGTGCACCTGGAACAATCCGTCGTCGTTGCTGCGGAACATAAAAGTGAAACTGTCGAGTGGGAGAGTCGTGCCGAACCAGATGTAGCGCGAGGCTCCCTCGGAGATTCGCGGCCGAAAGTGCCCCTCGTGGCGAGTGCGGGTGGCACTGTGGATACCGTCTGCCGCAATTACTAGGTCGTAGTCGTCGGCCTCGCCCGGGTGGACCTCGGCTTCGAAGCGCACGTCCACACCCACCTCGAGGCAGCGCCTCGTGAGGATGTCCAGGAGACGGCGACGAGCGATGCCGGAGAAGACCTGGCCCCCGGCGCGCATCACTGTGTCTTTGAAGCGCACGTCGATCGCGTCCCAGATGACGAAGTCGTCGGTGATCTGGACGTAGCTCTTGTAGTCGGCCTCTCTGAAAGAGGTCAGCGTTCGGTCCGAGAACACCACCCCCCACCCATAGGTCGCGCCGCGGGGGTTCTTTTCGAACACGGTGACCTCCAGCTCGGGCGAAGCTCGCTTTAGCAGAAGGCTTGCGTAGAGCCCACCCGGTCCGCCGCCGACAGTGGCAATCCTCAACCTCCGACCACCTGAGCCAGGCGATCGACTTGCTCGAGCTCCGCGACGGCCGGCAACAACACGAGCTCGTCACACCCGGCCTCCGCATACCCTCGGACGAACTGCACGACACTCTGGCGAGTGGTCAGCAGGCCCGCCGTGATCCTCTCCGCGAACGGTCCGGTAAACGCGTAGTAGTCGCGCATGAAGGCGCGGCCGCGCTCGACGGTGTCCTCGCCACCGAGGGCGAAGTAGGCCTGGGCCCAAAGCTGAGGGTCGCCAGGCCGACCGGCCTCCGTCCAACCCGTGCGCGCCCGGGTTGCGGCGCGCTGAAAGGCTCGGGGGGGGCCGCCTCCGTGGACGTACCCGTCGGCGAAGCGAGCCGCCCGCGCCAGCGAGATGTCGCTGCCTCCTCCCACCAGGAGGTCGGGTCCCCCACTAAGAACCGGTCCGGCCGAGCCGTCCTCGAAGGCGTCGCGAAGCTCAGCCAGTTGATGGTCGAGCCTGGCTCCCCGCCCCCTGCGGGCGACGCCGACGCGGTCGTAGTCATCGGACCGTGCGCCGATGGCAAGCCCGAGCGTGAGACGGCCCCCGGATAACGCGTGGATCGTGGCCGCCTCCTTGGCGAGCACGAGATCAGACCTGAGCGGCCCCGTGATCACCATGGTCACCAGTCCGATGCGCGAGGTCGCCGCGGCCGCGGCTGCGAGCAGCGTCATCGGGTCATAGCTGTCGTAGGGAACGCGATCCAGAACGCCCAGGCTCGACCACGGCCCCGCGTCCGCGCGCTGCGCCCACCGGAGCAGGAGGTCGGGACGCGTGCCGGGGACCGTGTTCGGCAGACCGATGCCGACGCGCAAACCGCTACCTCCCCTCGCTACCGGCGACCGGCGGATTAACCCTGCGCCAACCTACAGCGATCCCCAAGCGGATCGCTGGGCAAGTACGCTCGGGAGGTGACCGACCATTCCTCTTCCGCGCCTTCGTCGATCCGGATTCAGCGGCGCATCGAGTGGAGCGACACCGACGCCTCGGGCCACTGGCACAACACCGCCGCATTTCGAATGATTGAGTGGGCCGAGACCGCGCTCTTCGAGCGACTCGGAATCCTCGACGACGTGTATGGACACCTTCCGCGCGTTCACATCAGCGCCGACTTCAAGACCCTGCTCGACCACCGCGACCTGATCGACATCACCCTCGCGGTTGCCGACGTAGGGGCGAGTTCGATCACCTACGACTTCCGAATCGAGCGCGACGGACAGGAGTGCGTGACGGCGACCATCGTCACGGCCCTAAGGACGCCCGAGGGCCTCAAACGTCGATGGCCCGCCGAGTACCGCGACCTGCTCCTGAGCGCCGGCCCTCAGGCTCCCGAACTTCTTGAGATCGCACGACAGGAGGCGCAATGAATCCCGATTCCTCGCCTGGCCGGAGGCCATTGAATCTCGAAACGGGGGTTTCAAGATGAGTATCGACGCACTCGACTTCCTCGGAGTCGACCGGCTCCTCACCGACGAGGAACGAATGATCAGGGACACGGTGAGGAAGTTCGTAGGCGACCGCGTAATGCCGGGGATCGAGAAGTGGTTCGAGGCCGGCGAGTTTCCACACGAGATCGCCACCGAGATCGGCGAGCTGGGGTTGCTCGGAATGCATCTCGAGGGCTATGGCTGCGCCGGAACCAACGCGGTGAGCTACGGACTTGCCTGCCTGGAGCTCGAGGCCGGGGACACCGGATTCCGGAGCTTCGTGTCGGTACAGGGTTCTCTTGCGATGTTCCCGATCTACACCTACGGCTCCGAGGAGCAGAAGGACGAGTGGCTCCCGCGCATGGCAACGGGCGAGGCCATCGGCTGCTTCGGTCTGACCGAGCCCGACCGAGGCAGCGACCCCTCGAATATGAGAACGAACGCCAAGCGCGAGGGCTCCGACTGGGTGCTCAACGGCAACAAGATGTGGATAACCAACGGCGGCATCGCCGACGTCGCCCTCGTGTGGGCGCAGACCGAGGACGGAGTGCGTGGTTTTCTCGTCCCGCGCGGCACCAAGGGCTTCACCACCCGTGACATCCATCGCAAGCTCAGTCTTCGCGCCAGCGTCACCAGCGAACTGATCCTCGACGACGTGCACCTCCCGGAGACCGCCGTCCTTCCGGGGGTCAAGGGCATGAAGGGTCCGCTCTCGTGCCTGTCGGAGGCGCGCTTCGGCATCATCTTCGGCGCCATGGGAGCGGCTCGGGCGTGCTACGAGTCCGCCCTCGAGTACTCGAAGACCCGTGAACAGTTCGGCAAGCCGATCGGCGCGTTTCAGCTCACGCAGGCGAAACTCGTCAACATGCTGCTGGAGCTCGAGAAGGGCACGCTCCTCGCCCTCCACCTAGGACGCATGAAGGACTCGGGCAGCATCACGCCGCAACACGTCAGCTTCGGCAAGCTCAACAACGTGCGCGAGGCCATTGCGATTGCTCGCGAGGCCCGCACGATCCTCGGCGCGAACGGCATCACGCTCGAGTATCCGGTGATCCGTCACGCCAACAATCTCGAGAGCGTGCTGACCTACGAGGGCACCAGCGAGATCCACACGCTGATCCTGGGTGAGACCATCACGGGACTGAAGGCTTTCGAGTGAGGTCAACATGAGCCCCTTCCGGGCGTCCGCCCCCTTCACCGAGAGCTGGGAGCACTTCGACCTCGCGCTCGACGACAAGGGCATCGCGACGGTCACGTTCAGCCGGCCCGACAAGCTGAACGCGCTTACCTTCGACAGCTACGCGGATCTGCGCGATCTGCTCGGCGAACTTCCCAACCGTGAGGACATCAAGGTCCTGGTGATTGCGGGAACGGGCCGCGGCTTCTCCTCAGGCGGCGACGTCCACGAGATCATCGGCAAGCTCCTGGAGATGGACTCGCGCGAGCTCGTCGACTTCACTCGCATGACGGGTCAGGTCGTCCAGCGCATGCGCGAGCTGCCGATGCCCATCGTCGCCTCGGTGAACGGCATCGCCGCCGGCGCCGGCTCCGTCATCGCTCTGGCCGCCGACCTCAGGCTTCTCGCCCGCTCAGCCTCGTACGCGTTCTTGTTTACAAAGGTTGGCCTGGCCGGGGCGGATATGGGCTCCGCTTACCTTCTCCCGCGGCTCGTTGGGCTCGGCCGGGCGACCGAGCTGCTCCTGCTGGGAGACCGAGTGGATGCCGATACCGCCGAGCGAATCGGCATCGCCAATCGAGTCGTCGAGGATGACGAGTTGCCGGGGGCCACCCGTCAACTGGCCGAGAGGCTGGCAAGCGGCCCCACCTTTGCCTTCGCCGCAACCAAGATGCTGCTGACGCGCGAACTCGACATGGATATGGGCGGCTCGCTCGAGCTCGAGGCCATGACTCAGGCTCTTCTGATGACGACGAACGACCACCGAGAGTTCTACGAAGCGTTTAAGGAAGGCCGGAACCCGGTATGGACGGGCCGATAGGGACAATTCACCGAAAGGCATCATGACGTCCGCCCATAGACTCATCAATCCGACGACTTTGTCGCCCCCGCTCGGCTTCAGCCATGCCGCCATCGCGGCAGCGGGCCGCACGATATACCTCGGGGGTCAGACCGCACACGGTTCCACAGGCCTCATCCAGGGCACCGACCTGATCCAGCAGTTCGACGTGGCTGCGGCCAACGTCGTGACCGCACTCAAAAGCGTCGACGCGCACCCAGAGGATCTAGTTTCGATGCAGATCTTCGTCACCGACGCCGACGCTTACCGCGGATCGACTCAGGAGCTGCGCGAGATCTATCGCAAGCATTTCGGACGTCACTACCCCGCCATCTCGCTATTCGAGGTCGTGAGCCTGTACGACCCCGAGGCCTTCGTCGAGTTCGTCTGCATCGCGGTCGTCCCCGAGAACAAGCCCGACTACGAGAGCCTGCCCCTGAACGGAGCCTGACCGCGAAGCGTTAGCGGTAGAGCTCTCGGGCGATGATCTCTCGTTGTATCTCGCTCGTGCCCTCGTAAATGCGTGTGGCCCGCACGTCTCTGTAGAGCTCCTCGAGCAGATGGCCTTTCTCGAGTGCGGCCGCGCCGTGAATCTGGATCGCCGCGTCGATCACACGCTGTGCGGCCTCGGTGGCGAAGAGCTTGGCCATCGCGGAGCGCTTGGTGACCGGCTTTGATCCTGCGGTCCGGCCGAGGCCACCCTGCGCCGATCCCTCGTCGTAGCGAGCCGCGGCCGAGTAGACGAGCAGGCGAGCGGCCTCGACCTCGGTGGCCATGTCTGCGAGTTGCTGGCTGACCGCCTGGAAACTCCTCAGCTCCTGGCCGAAGGCCTCGCGCCGTCCGGCGTGGGCGACCGCCGCGTCGAGCGCGGCTTGCGCCATTCCCACCGCAAACGCGCCAACGCTGGGGCGAAAGAGATCGAGCGTGCGCATCGCGACCTTGAAACCCTCGTCAAGCTCGCCGAGCAAAGCTTCCCTGCCCACGTGTACGCCGTCGAAGATGAGCGTGCCTATCGGGTGAGGGGCGACCAGGTCCAAGCGTTCGCCGCTCAATCCCGCAGCCTCACCTTGAACCACGAATGCGCTTACGCCTCGTGAACCGGCGCCCTCTGTGGTGCGGGCGAAGACCGTATAGAGATCGGCCTGGGGTGCGTTCGAGATCCACTTCTTTGCACCACTGAGTCGCCACCCCTCTCCCTCGGGCTCGGCCCGCAGCGAGAGTGCCGCTGCGTCGGTGCCGGCGTGCGGCTCCGTCAGTGCGAACGCCGCGACCGCCCGGCCCGCAGCGACGTCGGGGATCCAGCGGGCGATCTGCTCGTCGTCGCCGGACTGCAGAATCGGGTACGAGCCCAGCCCCTGCAGAGCCAGGGCGGTCTCGGCACGAGCGCAGCCTCGGGCAAGACCCTCCCTGAGCACGCATAGTTCGAGCGCGCTGACATCACCCTCGTGCGACCCACCGGCACTCGATGGAAAGGCCCGCGGTAGCAAGTCGTTCCGCGCGAGAGCCTCGAGCAGGTCACGATCGACCTCACCGGGTTGCGTCTGAGCGGCGATCTCGCTTAGCTCCCCCTTGGCAAAAGCCTCAGCGCGTTCGAGGAGTTCGCCCAGTTCATCAGGAAGCTCGAAGAGGTTGGTCATGGCCACACATTAATTCGACCTCGGGCTTCCGGGCTTTTGTCGCGCAGGCTCGACGTACTACGCTGAGCTCGGCCCCAACGATCCAGGTGGTCGTGACCGTCAACGATGACAAGTGTCCTTCAGGGGGTGGGCTATGCCGGATTCGCCGTTCTGGAATCAACGTCACGAGACGATGCCTCGTGACCAGCTCGACGCGCTGCAGGTGCGCAAGCTTCGCAACCTCGTTGCCTGGATTGAAGAGAAAGTTCCGTATCACGCGAAACGGCTCGGCGATGCCGGCGTGAGCGCGGACTCGATCAGCGAACTCGACGACCTCCGGCGGATTCCGTTTACCACCCGTGAGGAATGGATGCGTTCTCAGGTCGAGTACCCACCCTACGGACCGATCCTCGCGGCACCCGAGGAGGCGGCGATTCGCTACCACATGACCTCCGGCACCACCGGCCGAACTCCGATTCGCGTGCTCGATTCAATGAAGGACTGGGAGTGGATCGCGGAGATGTGGTGCTACGGCTTCTGGGGTTTCGGTGTCCGTCCGGCGGACACCGTCTTCTTTGCCTTCAGCTACGGCACGTTCGTTGGTTTCTGGGGCGCGCACTACGCGTGCGAGAAAATGGGTTGCCTGGTGCTACCCGGCGGAAACATGACGACCGAGGCGCGCGTCAAGCAGATCGTGGACATGAACGCCACGGTCGTGTGCTCGACCCCCACCTACGCGCTGCGCATGGCCCAGGAAGCGCACAAGCTCGGCATCGACCTTGCGGGCGGACCCGTGAAGCGCCTGATCCTCTCGGGCGAGCCCGCCGGCTCCATCCCGGCAACCAAGAAGCTCATTCAGGACCAGTGGGGCGCAGTCGCCGGCGATACGGCGGGACTGACCGAGCTGGGGACGATCATGATCTTCGAATGCTCCGAGCAGCCCGGCGGCACGCACATCATCGAGCCGCACTTCATCGAAGAGGTCATCGATCCAGTCTCGGGGGAGCCCGTCGATTATGGAGAGCAGGGTGAGCGCGTCGTCACCTCTTTCGGCCGCGGCTTTATTCCTGTATTGCGCTACCGCACGCGCGACCTCGTCGTGAAGGTCCCGGCCCATCGATGCACCTGTGGCCGCACCCTCGATATTTACGAGGGCGGAATCGTCGGGCGCGTCGACGACATGAAACTGGTGAGGGGCACCAACGTCTACCCGCGCGCAGTCGAGGCCATCGTGCGAGAGTTCTCGGAGGTCGACGAGTTCCAGATTCGCCTCTTTACCGCAGAGGGCATACGCGACGAGATCGAGATCCTCGTCGAGATCCCCGACCAGTCCGCCGACAGCGACACGATTCTCAAGAAGATCGCCACCGAGTTGACCGAGGCGCACGAGGGTTTGCGCTTCGGCGTTCGTAAGGCCGACAACGGATCGCTCCCCCGCTTCGAGCTCAAGGCCAAACGCCTCAACGACGAGCGCGAAGTCATCGGTGGAGCCGGCGAGAAGAGGACCTAGGACATGCCGAAGACATGGATCACGCCTCCACCCCAAGCCAATCTCAACAGGGCCCAGATGGCGCTCGTCGAGGCCTACAACACGCTCGCCGGGACCCTCGAGGACTCCGCGGATGATCTCGAGCCCTTCGAGCAGCGCAACGCCCTGAAGGCGCTGGCCGCCCTGTGGCAAGTGATGAACGGGCTCGACCTTGATCCCGGACAGCTCTACGACCTGGGGGCATAGCGCGACGTGACTCTAACCCTCGAGCAGTACGCGGTCGCCCTTCGCTCGGACGGCGCGGCCATCGCGGGGGCCGCCCGCACGAACCTGGACGCGGATGTGCCCTCATGCCCCGGATGGACGATGCGGGAGCTGGTCGTCCATACCGCGGGCGTCTACAAGCACAAACAAGAGATCGTGGAGGACTTGATCACCGCACCTCACGACAAAACTCCCGAGACGCACCCGGAGGACGACCAGAAGCTCATCGAGTGGTTCGAGGGCTGGCTGGCGAAGCTGGTCGACACGCTGGACGCGTCCGATCCCAAGGCGCGCGCATGGAACTGGTCGAACGGCGAGCAGGTGGTGAGCTTCTGGCACCGTCGCATGGCTCAGGAGACCGCCGTGCACCGGTGGGATGCACAGAACGCGGTCGGCGTTCCGGCCGCGGTCGAGCCGGAGCTGGCCGCCGACGGCATCGACGAGATCCTCGACGCCTTCATGGAGGGGGATCGTTCGGTGGGCCCCGATCGCAGCGTTCACATTCACTGCACGGATATGGGGCTCGAGACCGGCGGCGAATGGCTCGTCACCATGGCCGAGGGCAAGGCATCGGTTTCGCGCGAGCATGCTAAGGGAGACTGCGCGCTGCGCGGCCCCGCGTCGGACCTGTTCCTTGCGCTGTGGGGAAGGCTCACTCTCGAAGGCGTCGAGCTGCTCGGTGATCGAGGTGCGGCTGAAGCGCTGATCGCACTGCTCGACACTGACTGATGCCCCCTCTCCTCACCCAGCGCGCGTCGTGGCGCAACCTGCTGGATCACTACGAGCACCTTCGCTACAGGTCCTTGCGCGACCTCTTCGCCGAGGATCAGGCGCGCGGCGAGCGATTCACGGCCGAGACGGCGGGCATCTACCTCGACTACTCGAAGAACCGGGTGACCGACGAGACGTTGACCCTGTTGTTCGCACTGGCGGACGAGTGCGGGCTGAGCGAACGGATCGACGCCATGTTCAAGGGCGAGCGGATCAACGTCTCCGAGGCCCGTCCCGTCCTTCACGTCGCGTTACGCGCGCCGCGTGACGCGACGATCACCGTCGACGGGGTCAACGTCGTGCCGGAGGTTCATGCGATCCTCGAACGCATGGCCACCTTCGCCAACGAGGTACGCGGGGGGGAATGGCTCGGCCACTCGGGCAAGCCGCTGCGAAATGTCGTCAACATCGGCATCGGAGGATCTGACCTAGGGCCGATCATGGCCTACGAGGCGCTGCGCCACTACAGCCAGCGCTCGATGACCTTCCGCTTCGTCTCGAACGTCGACGGAAGCGACTTCGCCGAAGCCACTGCAGACCTCGATCCAAAAGAGACGCTGTTCGTGGTTTCGTCGAAGACCTTCAAGACGATCGAGACGCTCACGAACGCCCGCACGGCCCGCGCGTGGTGCATCGATGCCTTCGACGGTGACGAAGCCGCGGTCGCCCGGCACTTCGTCGCCATCTCGACCAACACCGAGCTCGTGGATGAGTTCGGCATCGACACGGACAACATGTTCGGCTTCTGGGACTGGGTCGGCGGCCGCTACTCGGTCGACTCTGCCATCGGGCTGTCTCTCATGATCGCGATCGGGCCGGAACGATTTCGCGAGTTTCTGGAAGGCTTTCGTGCGGTCGACGAGCACTTCCGAACGGCGCCTTTCGAAGCCAACCTGCCGGTGATCATGGGCCTCATAGGGCTCTGGTACAACGACTTCTTTGACGCCGCGAGCATTGCCGTGCTCCCGTACGACCAGTACCTCCACCGCTTCGCCGCCTATCTCCAGCAACTCGACATGGAGTCAAACGGCAAGCACGTAGATCTCTCGGGCCGGCGCGTCGAGGTGCCGACGGGTCCTATCGTTTGGGGCGAGCCCGGGACCAACGGGCAACATGCCTTCTACCAGTTGTTGCACCAGGGCACGAGGCTGGTCCCGGCCGACTTCCTCGGCTTCTCGCAGAGTCTCAACCCGCTCGGTGGACACCACGACCTGCTGATGGCCAACCTCTTCGCGCAAACCGAAGCTCTTGCCTTCGGTCGAGGCGAGGAGGACCTCCGGCGTGCGGGTGGGGACCCTGCGCAGATCCCCCACCGTGTGTGCGAGGGAAACCGGCCAACCAACACCATCCTTATTGACCGCCTCACGCCCACAGCATTGGGCTCGCTCATCGCGCTCTACGAACACAAGGTCTTCACGCAGGGAGTGATCTGGGGAATCAATAGCTTCGACCAGTGGGGCGTCGAGCTCGGCAAGGTGCTGGCCGAACGTATCACTTCCGAACTCTCCGGCGACGACGAACCCGAGCTCACACACGATTCCTCGACCAATGCACTAATACGCCGCCACCGTCAGCGGACGAAAGGAACCTAATGAGCAACGATTCCATCCGCACAGCCATTCAGGGAGCCGTCGACTACCTGACGGAGCACCCCGCCGACGCTCGCGCCACGGATTCCTTTGCGACGGCAACCGTTGAAGAGGGCCTTCGATGCGTCGTTCGAGGTCCCGACGGCGCCGAGTCTCATACCGACATGGTGACGTCGGTCGGGGGCGCGAACAGCGCACCCTCCCCCGGATGGTTGCTCCGAGCGGCCACCGCTAGTTGCGTGGCAACCCTCATCGCGATGAAAGCTGCAATCGAGGGTCTGAGTTTGGGAGCGATCGAAGTCACCGTCGACAGCGAATCCAACGATCTTGGGATCCTGGGTATAGACGACGAGGTGCCGGCGGCTCCCTCGTCGGTGAGCGTTCGAGTGAAGCTCGAAGCGGACGACGACACCGACAAGGTCCAGGAGATCATCCGCTGGGCCGACGAGCATTGCCCCGTTACCGACCTGACTCGCCGCAGCATCCCCGTCACGCTCGAAACTGAGATCACCTAACTTCTCGGCCGGTCAGTTCAGGCGGGGATCGAGGCGAGCGCGGAATCGCGTGGACCCAGCTCCAGCCCGCCTCGCTGGTAAGCTGATCAATTGAGGCTGAACTCGCGGGGTACGACCACACGAGATCGCGTGCGGGTCGCTCGTCCGGGGAGAGATCAGAACCATCGTGCCTCAGGGGGAGTCAGACAGGGTATGAGAAGGATGGTGCTCGCGCTCGCGCTAGTGGGACTTGTTGCAGGGTGCCAAGCCATACCCTCAGGCGGCACCAACCAGGGTCCGCGAACCAACAAGTTGTCATCGGAGGGCCCGAGCAACGGGCATCGTGAGCTCTTGGTTGCTCCCGGTAGTATTGGACGCT
The DNA here is from genome assembly GCA_050693975.1 of Actinomycetota bacterium. GTDB lineage: Bacteria > Actinomycetota > CADDZG01 > CADDZG01 > WHSQ01 > WHSV01. The sequence goes on along the minus strand of JBOGWV010000050.1, from coordinate 2,105 downwards.
TTTCCCGGAGTTGCGAGGGCGGCCATGAACGGATTTCATTTAGGGCTGACCCCAACACCGCCAGCAACCGCGTGCGTGTATTTCAAGGTGCAGACCGCGTTCGGTCACGGTTCGTCCATCCTGGCGAGCGACTCACGGTGCGACTGGGACATCGAGTTTTAACGTGGAAGGTCCGTCAGGGAACAGAGGCTCGGATTCTCACAATGGAACTGTCAGTACGAAGGAGCCGTCGCAACGGTTGTGTTACCCACATACCCCCGACGTTTGATCTTGGTTTTGCCTCGCGCACCTCTTGACGATCTATCAAGTGCCCCCATCCGGGGAAATCCCCTTGTCCCAGTGAGGCGGGTTGCAACGCTTCTGCTCATGAGTGTGCTCGCATTGTTGGTGTCGCGGGCCAGCAAGCGGTGAGCACGCTTGCACGGTAACCAGCTTCGCTCAAGCTGCTGTTCCGCCAAGCTGAACGTGCCTCCCCAGAAGCTCCACGCCGTATTTGATGGGCACCACGACGGACAACCCGGAGTTGTATCGAAGTGGCATGCTTTCATCGCCCGCCTCTGCAACGCGGAAAGCAACACAAACGCCGATCACCTCTCCGCTGGCTGCAAGGCAGACGGGTCCGCCGCTATTCCCGGGGTTCACCGCGACGTCCGCAATGTAGCTGTCCTTTAGGTCTGGGATGGTGAAGCCCTCAGGGGCGCCGGGCGGTTGCACTTCGACCGAATCCACGCTCCACGAGGAAGCGATGGCGCCACTCGTTGTGATCAAGGTTGGAGTTGAAAGCGGGTACCCGGATACGGCGATCCCCACCCCTTCGCGGGGCCTGTCTGTTCGCAGCATCGCAAGTCCATAAAGGCCGTTGATTGCAACCCCTCCGTCGTTAGTTCGTGAGATACCACTCGGCTTTCCCGTCTCGAACGGGTTCGGCACAAGCTTCACCAAAGCGAGATCGTGCCGGAGGTCTTCCTCCACAACCTCGCAATCGACCAACTCGGTAGATGGGGATTTCGTCCCCGCTGTGGAGACACCCGAATGTTCTTGGAATCATTTTGCATCTCAGCCGACAATCGCTAAAATTCTCGCCGATTGGGGCCAAACAGTTGCGGCTTCAACCACCCTCCTTCGAAACCGAGTCTCACGCGCAACGATCCCCCGGGATGGTGCTTCTCGTCGCCCTAGTCAGCCGGACCAGTCCGAAGCGCAGTCGCTAAACTCACCTGGTGAGGACCGAGACGAGGACCCTTGAAGTCGGTCGAACCGCAACGATCCTGCTGGTTGCTGCTCTAATAGTCACTTCCCTCTTCGTAGCCCACCAGGTGATCGCAGATCGTTCGGAGTGGTTCTGCGAAGAAATCGCTGGCGGCTTATGGACTCCCCTCGCTCGAGACCGCTGCGTTTACGGAGAGGAGTAAGGGGACTCACAGACACGGCCCAATGATCATTCAGCACCCGCCGCGCTCCCGCATTAGCGGCTTGGATGATGCGCTCGGCTTCCTTGTGCTTGCACTCAGGCCACGAGCGGCACCGCCCGGCCCGGCTCGTAGAGCCGGTTGCCGGGTCTGAACCAGTGAACCATCCCGGGTTTCTTGCCCAGCGCAACGCGCCAGCCGTAGAGGTGTACGAGCTTGTGATGGAACCTGCAGACCAGCACCAGGTTGTCGAGATCGGTAGGCCCGCCCCACTCCCAGGGCCAGATGTGATGGGCGTCGACGAAGCGCTTCTGCTGGCAACCGGGAAAGCTGCAGCACTCCCCATCGCGCCGTCTGAGTTGGCGCTTGAGCGCCTCCGACACGTTGCGGGTGGCCCGCCCCAGGCCCACCGCGTGGCCATCATGGTCGTGCAACACCGCCTGCAAGCGGGCGTCGCAGCTCAGCAGCGCGGCCAGCGCCGGATGCAATGGTCCCACGCCCTCGAGCTCGGCCGAGCCGCCCGCCTTGAGCGCGGCCAGGTCGACGTGCAGCGACAGCGCCGCCCGGGAGGGCTCGGGGTCGCCGGACTGCTGCCGGGAGCACAGCGCCACCAGTGCGTCGGCGCGACGGGCGTCGACCGTTTGTGATGGTTCGGAATCCGGATCGGAAGGCAGTTCCTCGGCGACGCGCTCCAAT
>JBOGWV010000049.1:0-3368 GCA_050693975.1 Actinomycetota bacterium | reverse complement strand
GGTTGAAGCCGATATAGGCAATGTTGAAGGCGGGCCGGTTCATGAGCTGAAGCTGATCGTCGTCCTCGATCGTCGGATAGTCCTGCGGGTCGACCAGGTCGAACCCCTGGATCTCACCACTTTGCAGCGCCTGTAGGCGGGCGGCCGGATCGACGATCGGCCGGAAGATCAGCTCCTGGATGTTGCCGGGAGCGTCCCCCCAGTAGTCCTCGTTGCGAGTCATCACCAAGCGGTCGCCCCGGATCCACTCCTCGAACTTGAAGGGACCGGTCCCCGTCGGGTGCTCGGTCGCGTAGGTGCCCGACGGAGAGAAGATCCCCTCGGCATCCACCGAGCCCTCGTCGGCCTTGTACTCCTCGAGCGCGGCCGGGCTGGCGATCGTGAAGTTAGTCAGTGCAAGCGCCGCGAGAGTCGAGGCCGACGGTCGGGTGAGGTTGAGCGTAACCACGAACTCCTCTTCTGCCTCACAGCTGTCGTACAGCACGTCGTCGCCCTTGGTGTCGGCGAAACCCTGGAACACGGTCTGCCAGTAGTAGCTTGCCGCGGGGTTCTGGAAGTCGCCCTTGAAGTTGTACCAGCGGTCGAAGTTGAAACAGACGGCCTCCGCGTTGAAGGGCTCTCCGTCGTGGAAAGTCACGTCCTCTTCGAGATTGAAGGTGTAGGACATTCCGTCCTCGGAGATCTCCCAATCCTTGGCAAGGCCTGGAACCACCTCGGTACCTCCGGGAGCGAGAGTGACAAGACCCTCGAACATCTGATCGATTGCGCGCAGCGACTCACCGTCGGATACCAGAGCGCCGTCCAGCACGACGGGGTCGGCCGAGGTCCCGAACACCATGGTCGCGGTCGCCTCACCCTCCTGGCCACCCTGCTCGCCACTCGGCTCTTCTTCTCCACCGCAGGCGGCCGCGATGAGACCCAGCGCAGTGAGGAGCACCATCGCTCGCCACTTCCATCCTCTACCAACTGAACGCATGAACAGCCCTCCCCCTATTGGCGGGCCACCATGGCCCGGCTCTCTATCGACCGCCGGCCCCGTAATCGCTCTTAGACGGGAGCCCGGACGAATCCACGGCTCGGATTGGTCCGGATCCAGCGGCCTACTACTCTAGTAGCAAAAGGCCCGTCGTGAACAGAGATGCCGGGGGCGACTTGTCTGGTCGGATTATGACCCACCCGGCCTCCAGTTCAAGGCCGAGCGTGCGTCAACCGCCGGCGCCCTCGGGCTGTGCGCCCTTCGCCGCTCATCGGGAACCGTTCTACGACGGCTTGCGGCGCGGGCCGGGTGGTGGGCGAGGGGGGATTTGAACCCCCACGCTCTTGCGAGCACTGGCTCCTGAAGCCAGCGTGTCTGCCGTTCCACCACTCGCCCGTGGCGTTCACAGAGGGTAGCAAAGGGTGGGACTCTGGAAGGCGGGCATAATTCTTCTTCACAATGGGTGTAGCCAAAGACATCGAAAAGCGCCTCGAGGGCCTGATGGAGGGATTCTTCACGAAGATCTTCCGATCGGGCCTTCAGCCGGTTGAGGTCGGCCGGCGGATTCTGCGCGAGATGGAGGAGAACCGCACGGTCTCCGTCAACCGCACCTATGCTCCCAACGACTTTCAGGTATTCATCGGTCCCGAGGACCACGAGCGCTTCCAGCCCATGGAGGCCGGGCTTAGCCGCGAGTTCTCCGAACTGGTCATCGATAAGGCGAAGGAGCGACGCTTCAACCTCATGGGACTTCCGCGGATCGCCTTCATCAAGGAGGACAAGCTGGGCCGCGGCGAGTTCCGAGTCGAGGCCGCGCTCGCAGCCGACCCCGATCGGCAGGCGCCGCAGGTGTCGACGCGCGCGCCGAAGTCGGCGGAGGACGCCAGCTCTTCTCGGGCGATCAGCAGCCACACCGCCGAGAGGATGGGACTCGAGCAGCCTGCGGGGGCCGAGCTCATCGTGCTCGACGAGGAGGGCAAGGCCAGAGAGCGCATCTCGGTGACCCGAAGTCCGATCACGATCGGAAGGCTCTCGACCAACGACGTCGTCATCAGCGACTCGAATGTGAGTCGCCGCCACGCCGAGCTCAAGCAAGAGGGCAGCTCCTGGAAGCTCGTGGACCTAGGATCGACCAACGGCACGCTGGTCAACGGAAAGCTGGGGCGGGAGCACTCGATCCGCAACGGAGACCGGATCTCCTTTGGGACGAGCGAGCTCGAGTTCAACACCGGAGACGGCGGCTAGATGCCCGAGTTGGTTCTGGTCCTGCTCAAGTACGTTTTTCTCTTTGTGCTCTACATCTTCGTGGCGCGGGCGGTGAAGGCCGTCTATCTCGAGCTTCGTCCCGCCAGGACGGGTGGTGGTGGGCGCTCGCGCGCACCCGCCCCCACACCGCGGCCGCCGTCCAAGCGTTCGAAGAAGGCCCCCCGGAAGGTCTCCGTGATCGAGGGTCCGCTCAAGGGACAGAGCTACGACCTCGGAGAGGAACTGACGGTGGGTCGAGCGGAGAAATGTCACATCGTGGTCGACGACACCTACGTCTCCCAGGTACACGCACGCATCTATGCGAACGGCGAAACCTATGTTGTCGAAGACCTCGGTTCCACCAACGGAACGTACCTGAACCGCCGGAGGATCACATCACCCGAGGAGCTCTCTAGGGGCGACCGGGTCAAGATCGGAAAGACGGTGCTGGAGATGCGCAAGTGAAGGTAAACATCGGAGCAAAATCGGATGTCGGACGGGTGCGCGAGGCCAACGAGGATTCGTATCTCGTTCACGAGCCCTTGTTCGTCGTTGCGGACGGGATGGGCGGTCACATCGCCGGCGATGTCGCATCGTCTACCGCCGTCAAGACGATCGAGAAGCAATCATCGGACGCCAGCGCCGAGGACATGGAGACCCTGGCACGGCTCGTACGCAGTGCCAACTCCCAGATCTGGGAGAAAGCTCAGGGAGACCCCACGCTCAAGGGCATGGGGACGACCTGCACGCTGTTGTTGCTCGACGGTGCAAAGGCTCATTTCGCTCACGTTGGAGACTCGCGCGCCTACCTGTTGCGCGGTGACGTCCTCACGCAGATCACCGAGGACCACAGCCTCGTTGGGCGAATGGTCAAAGAGGGAAGGCTCACGGTCGAGGAAGCCGAGAACCATCCTCAACGCAGCATCATCACGAGGGCGCTGGGTGTTGATTCCGAGGTCGAGGTCGACCTTCTGACCGTCGACCTGGATGCCGGAGACCGGATCCTGATGTGCTCCGACGGGCTTTCCTCGATGATCGATTCCGAGGCCATGACCGCGGCGCTAACACAAACAGACGATCCCCAGGCCGCGGCCGACAGGCTCGTCTCGCTGGCCAACGATGCGGGCGGCGAAGACAACATCACCGT
>JBOGWV010000048.1:0-4871 GCA_050693975.1 Actinomycetota bacterium | reverse complement strand
CCACTGCGATCAGAGTGATCAGCAGCGCGTACTCGGCAGCGGTGGCCCCGCGCTGATCGAGCATCTCATCCATCCGAGACCTCGCCCACACGTACACTCCCAGCAACATGGCAACCTCCAGTTCAGGTGTTACGCGGAATAACGACTGAACCAGCAAGCCACGCAAACCCCCGCGGCAACATTGCACTACGTCGCAGATTTCTTACGCTGTTTGACGCAGGCGAGAGACGAGTGCGCTACCCGAGGCACTCGAGGTCCGGCAGCGCCGGGCCTGGCGTTACCCGGTAGCCGCCGCTCACCCTGGTAGCCAGGCGTTTTCCTCCCGCAGCCGCTTGCAGGTCTCCTCCAGCATCTTCAATGCCAGGGGAGGTTGTTCTTTCAGCAGTGTCCTGAAGTTCCAGTGGGGAATCGAGATGGTGTGGACATCGGTCTCGGCGATCACACTCGCGGTCCGAGGCCCACCATCCAGTAGGGCTATCTCCCCGAAGAACGCTCCGGGCCCAAGCTTCTTGCGGGTGCGGCCGTTGATCTGAACCTTGGTCTGACCCTCGAGAACCACGTGCATGCCGACGCCGGTATCGCCTTGTTTGCAGATCTCCTTACCGGCGGGGAAGGAGACCTCCCTCGACTGGCCGGCGATGGATCTCAGCTGCCGATCGCTAAGGTTGGAGAAGAGCGGCACCGACCGCAGCATCTCGACGGACTTAGCTGCGGAACCCTTTGACCTTGCCATTTGCGTCCTTTCCCTGAGATCGGCCTACAAGGATTGGAGCACGACCCGCCGGTTGAGAGAAGGTCCACAACTCACCCAATCCACAATAATTAGGGTTGGGCAGCTCCTTACCCGACGCGCTCGGGCTCGGGCAAGACGATCGGCTCGACGGGATCGGGTTCCCGGTGCGGGCCCTCCACGGAGAACGAGGGCAACCACTGGAGCCACCTCGGCAGATACCAGTTGCGGTCGCCGAGCAGCTTCATGGACGCGGGGACGAGCACCGAGCGAACCAGCGTCGCGTCGATGAGCACGGCGACGGCAAGCCCAAAGCCCATCTGCTGAAGCATGACCAGCTCGCCGGCGGCGAAGCCGGAGAACACCGCGACCATGATCGCGGCCGCGCCGGTGATCAATCCACCGGTGGTGCGCAGGCCGTATGCAACCGACTCAGTGTTGTCCCGGGTGTGATCGAAGCGCTCCTTGATCCTCGACAGCAGGAACACGTGGTAGTCCATCGACAGACCGAACAGCACGGAGAACAGAAACAGCGGGAGCCAGGCCTCGATCGCCTCGACCTGCTGGAAGCCGAGCACGCCGGCCCCGTGGCCCTCCTGGAACACGAGCACGATGAGTCCGTAAGCGGCGCCGACCGACAGCAGGTTCATGACGATCGCCTTGAGAGGCACCACTATCGAGCGGAACACCAGCATCAGGAGCAGGAACGACAATCCCAGTACGAACACGAACACGATGGGCGTATAGGTGTCCGTGAGATCGAAGAAGTCCTTGTTGAACGCGGTGTCGCCTCCCACCAGAACCTCCGCGTCCACACCCTCGAACGAGTTCGCCACGTAGTCGTCGCGCACCCGGTCGATTGACGACGTCGCAACCTGTCCAAAGGGATCGGCGTTCACAGGAGCTGAAACAATGGCCGTGTTTCCGGCTTCGTCCACCTGAACCTGGGAAGGACCGAACAGGTCGTCACCCGCGAGCTCCGCCTGGAGATTCTCGATTGCACCCTTGACCTCGGGCGAGTTGACGTCTCCGTCGACCACGATCTCGACCGGCGAGTTCATGCCTCCGGAGAACTCTTGCGAGAGGAGCTCGAAGCCCTCTCGCGAGCGCGTGTCTTCGGGCAGCGTGCTGACTCCCGCGAAGCCTGTGTTGATGTTGAAGTACGAGAGCGAGGCGGCGATCAGGATGCCGGCACCCAGTACGAGGCTGATGACGGGGCGGGCCATGACGCGACGCGTGATCCCGTTCCAGAACCTATGGGAGTTCTCGGAACCCAGGTCCCCCTTGCGTCTGAACACTCGGATGGAGTTCACGCGATCACCGAGCAGACCCAGAAGCGCGGGCAGCAGGGTCAGCGAAGCCAGCACGGCCACCACGACCACGAAGATCGCTCCGGCCCCCAGGCTTCTGAAAATGGTCGTGGGGATGATCAACATTCCCAGAAGCGCCAGCACAACCGTCATGCCGCTGAAGAACACCGCCCGGCTGGCGGTGGCACCCGAGGCCACGATCGCGTCGATCTTCTCGAGTCCTTTAAAGCGTTCCTCGCGATAGCGGCTAACGATGAAGAGTGAGTAATCGATGCCGACCGCGAGCCCCATCATCGTGATCATGTTCGTGACGAAGAACGAGAAGTCCACGGCCCGGCCGACGAGCGCGACGAGCCCGATGGCGATCGCTATCGACGCCACTCCCATGACGATTGGGATCACGCCGGCAACCAGTGCCCCAAACACCAGTACCAGGACCACCAGCGCTACAAGGATGCCGAAGGACTCACCGCGCCTGAGATCCTCCTCGGCGATCGTGGAGAAATCCTCCTCGCTGGTAATTGCGCCAAACGAGGTCGCGGTTATGGCGCCGGAGTCGTTGCCCTCCTCCACCAGCGCATCAATGGTCGGCAGATGGTCGGCGAGATTGCGAATGTCGGGGAAGACGACGGGCATCAGCGTCGTGCGCCCATCGTCGGACACCATCGAGGGATCCTGAGTGTCGTAGAAGGTGACCGCCTCCGCGCCCTCATCTGCGGCGCTGGCCTGCAGTGACCTCACGGCCTCCTCGAAGGCCGGGTCATCGACCGCCGTCTTCTCCGAGGCCAAGATGAATACCTCGGTAACGCCCTCCTCACCGAACCGCGCCTCGGCAAGCTCCGTCGCGCGCTTGGCCTCGGGGTCGTTGGTGAAGCTTGCATCGGTGGTCAGTGCGTCGTCCAGATACTGAGACGACAACCAGGCCGACACGGCGATCGCCACCAGCCACAGCCCCAGAGTCATCCACGGACGCCTGGCGCTGCCCCTTGCGAGCCGCTCGGTGGAAAGCCTCATCGTTTCTCCTCCTCGGGTCGGCGCGGTCTCGTACGCCGTATATGTACGTCGTATATCTACGCTGTACATCCAACATGTACGGTGTAGACTTGTCAACGCCGCAGCACCAAAAATTTCGGGAGACAAGATGGGCCAGAAGGCGGACATAGCCGGCACCACACGCATACCGCTGTCGCGCGAACGGCTGATCGCGGCGGCCATGAAGCTCGCCGACTCCGAGGGCATCGAGGCACTATCGATGCGACGTCTGTCGGCGGAGCTGGGCGCGACTCCGATGGCGCTCTACAACCACGTGTCCGGCAAGGACGAGCTGCTCAACGGAATCTCGGGTCGGCTACTTCAGGAGATCGACCTGTCGGCGATCGACCTCAGCGATTGGGCGGCGTCGCTCAAGACGGGCTACGCCGATTTCAGGCGAGTGATGCTCGCCCATCCCAACCTGCTTCCCGTGCTCCAGCGGAAGAGCGAGGTCTCGACCGAAGCGATGAAACCCATCGAGCTTGCGATGACACTGCTAAAGAGCGCAGGCTTCACCCCCGAGGAAGCACTTCATGCTCACTGGACCCTGTCGGGTTTCGCTATGGGGCATGTGCTGTGGCAGATCACGACTCCGTTGCTCGACGAGTCCGACCAGGGCCTGCGCGCCAGCGCGCTGCAGCACCACAGGATGCTTCCCGCGGATCAGTTCCCGTGCCTGCACGAGGTGCTTCCATCGCTCGAGGCGTGCGACATGGACGCCGCTTGGGAATTCGGTATCGACTCGATAATCGAAGGCTTCAAGGCGAAGCTGGCGCAGCGCGCGCCGGCGGCCTCACCCGAAAGGTAGCAACTAAGCTCAAACGGGGCTTGACGGGGTCAATCGTGAGGTTTAGTATCGAACGTATGTTCGATACTGAGGCACGGCGGCGGGACGAGGACCGGGCCTTCGCGGCCCGGCGGGACTCCGCGCGGCGGCGTGAGGCCGAGCTCAGGGAGGCGATCGCCAGGCTCAACGCGGCCACCGCCGAGGTGGTGGCGCTGGTGGGCGAGATCGAGGCGGAGGGGAGCTGGGGCGACCACGGCGGCTGTCTGTCTATGACCCACCTGCTGTCCTGGCAGTGCGGCGTGGGTCGGCGCGACGCCCGGCGCTGGGTGTCGGCGGCCCAGAAGCTGAGTCAGCTGCCCGCGACCTCCGCTGCGTTCTCCAGCGGCAGGCTGTCTTTGACCCAGGTGGAGGCGATCGGTCGGGTGGCCACGCCCCAAACCGACTCCAGCTACCTGCACTGGGCCTCACTGCTGACCGCCGAGCAGCTCGACCAGCTGTCGCGCACGGAGCGGCGCTGCCGCCGCCTGCAGACCGAGGCTGCTGAGGAGAAACACCGCAACCGCTTCCTGTACACCAACTTCGACGACGACGGCAGCTACCGGATCTCGGGCCGGCTCAGCGCCGACTCCGGAGCGCTGATCGACAGGGCATTGGACCGGGCCCAGGACGAGCTGTTCAGAGAGGCCAACCGCAATCAGGAGCCCGCGCTTGAGGAGTCCTGGGGGGCGCGGAGGGCCGACGCCCTGGTGCAGCTCGCCGAGAGCGCGCTGTCGTCGGTCGGCACGCGCAGCGGCGGCGACGCCACCCAGGTGGTGGTGCACCTCACGCCCGACATGCTGCGACCGGGCACCGAAGAGACCGACGCCGAGGTTGGCGATTCGGACACTCGTTGCGAGCTCGAGCCCGGGGTGGGCATCTTGAGCGAGACCGCCCGGCGGCTGGCCTGTGACGCGAGCCTGGTGGCCTTGGTCGAGGATCGAGACGGCAACCCGCTCGAGGCTTCGCCCAAGAC
>JBOGWV010000047.1:0-1813 GCA_050693975.1 Actinomycetota bacterium | reverse complement strand
GCCCTTCCGCCGAGCTCGAAGATGACGTTGCCCTCCGCGCGAGTCACTGTCAGGACCGGTCCGATGGGGCGGCATCCTTGAGAGACGAGTGCGACGACCTCCACGTTGCCAGTCAGTGCCACACCCACCGCCCCCGAGTCCATCACCTTCCGATCCATGAACAGCCGCGTCTCGCCCGGGCTCCTGCCTCCACTCGCCACTCCCCCCACGATGAAGGGGGAGCTCGGCGCGCGCTCGTTCATGGACTTCAGCAGCAGGTCGACGGGGAAGCTGAACGGGTCGGCGATCAACAGGTATGCCCCGGCCGGAGCTTCGGGCCAGCCGGAAAAGGCTGAGTAGCCACCGGATTGGGTGAACTGGGAGTGGAAGGTGCGAACCTTTGCCTCTAGGCTCGCGAGCCACACCGAGACGGCCGGCCGCTCTTCGACCTCCTTGCCGGTTCCAACCACTCCCTCGGCTACGCATCCCGCCAGCGCTTGGGGGGTCGCCGCCTCTTGAACTGCCTCGACTATGGCCCCTGCTTGTTGCGCGAAGTGAGCAGACGCAAACACAATGGCCAGGTTCGGTTCTCTCTCGCCGAGGCGGCGCGCCGCCTCCAGAGTCGCCTCCGCGGCAGCACTGCGTGCCTCTGGGTTTAGGGACAGTGCCGCCCCGATCCTCATGCCCGGTTCACCTGCTCCGATCTCATTCCACCAGCCTATCGACCGCTGCGGCCATTATGAAATCCATATCGGCCAACCCATCCAGCGCCTGTTTCGACTCACTTCTGAGCAGTCCGCTCACCCTTGTGGCCGGCGAATGGACACGACAGCGATCGTAGGTATAGGCCGTACTGGAGGAGGTAGCCCAACAGGGTGAGCGATGCCGTCGCACCTGCAGCCGCACGGAAGAGCGGCCCGATGCACGATTTCTCTGCGGCGGCGCACCTGATCTCTGACCAGTGTTCTCGAGGATGTCAAGGCTCGTCGACCGGGGAGGTGATGACCTTGGAATAGCCCCTCGTCACTCGGATCAAAGCCACGCTAAGGGGGAAACTTCATGCCAGGTAATAAAGCAATCGCCTACCTCGAGCCGGGCAAGGTCGAGGTCCAGACCATCGATTACCCGGAACTCGTCCTCACGGATGGACCCGGGGTAAACCCCGCAAACGTCGGCCGCAAATGCGAGCACGGCGCCATCCTCAAGGTCGTGTCGACCAACATTTGCGGCAGCGATCAACACATGGTCAGGGGTCGCACCACCGCCCCGCGAGACCTCGTGCTTGGTCACGAGATAACAGGTGAAGTCATCGAACTCGGCCGCGACGTCGAGTTCATCAAGGAGGGCGACCTCGTTTCGGTGCCGTTCAACATCGCCTGCGGGCGATGCGTCAACTGCAAGGAAGGAAAGACCGGCATTTGTCTGAACGTCAACCCGGAGCGACCGGGTTCTGCCTACGGCTATGTCGACATGGGCGGTTGGGTCGGGGGCCAGGCCGAATATGTGATGGTGCCGTACGCGGACTTCAACCTACTGAAGTTCCCGGACAAGGATCAGGCGATGGAGAAGATCCGCGACCTGACCATGCTCTCGGACATCTTTCCGACCGGCTTCCATGGCGCTTACAGCGCTGGTGTCCGCCCTGGATCCACCGTCTATGTGGCCGGAGCCGGTCCGGTCGGACTCGCGTGCGCGCACTCGGCTCAATTCCTCGGTGCATCGGCCGTGATCGTGGGCGACCTCATCGACGAAAGGCTTGCCCAAGCGAGGAGCTTCGGTTGCGAAACAATTGACCTGAAGAAGGATGCGACGTTGCCGGAGCAAATCGAGCAGA
>JBOGWV010000046.1:0-10777 GCA_050693975.1 Actinomycetota bacterium | reverse complement strand
GATCTACACCGAGGACGGCGAGCGCGTCGCCCTGGTCGAGACCCGGAACCGCGCCACCGACAGCAAGAAGCTGCGCGACCTGTCCGAGGGCGAGCGTTTCGCGAAGCGCTTCAAGCTCACCTCGATGCAGAAGAAGTGCGCAGAGTTCCTCTACGGTGACGAGCCGTTCGCTCTATGTGAAGGCCAGCGCATCACCCGCAAGTAAGAGACCTAGCTGCGACAGCGATGAAAGAAGGGGCCGCTTCGGCGGCCCTTTCTGCATCCGTCACGAGGCACACGCCAGGCAGAAGTGCTGGCACGAAGATGTCGCAGGTGGTCCTTATCGTGCGGGTATGAGGCCACGCAGGTTTGCTCGACCGGATTCGTTCGGGCGCGATTAGGAACGTGAGGTACGAGGATTTCCAGCCCTTGAAGAACGGGATGCTAAGCCCTATCAGATCCGTCAATTGATGCGGTTGCTGAAAGAATATGATTTGGACACGAGGGACTGATGAAGAGCATGAGCGACTACCACATCAATGTCTTCTACAGCGAGGATGACAAGCAGTACATCGCTGAGATCCCTGATCTGAAGGGATGCTCCGCGTCGGGCGAGACCCCTGTGGAAGCCGTGCGCGAGGTGCTCGTAGCGAAACAGCTCTGGCTCGACTCCAGGCGCGGACATGGCGAGCCGATCCCGGAACCTCGCTCCCGACCGGCGATTTAGGTTCTCTAAGCCTCCATTGACGAAGTTCCAGAGCTCGTTCTGTGGGGGCAGTTTCGTCGTCCGCTTCACTTTCGTCACCACGAAACGCCATTCGGCGACCCGAGCGCCCGCTGCTGGGATGCGAAGATGGGTGACATGAGCCGTCTTCGCTACCTCACCGCCGGGGAATCGCACGGGCAGGCCCTCGTCGCCATTCTCGAGGGACTCCCCGCGCACCTGCCGGTGTCGGTCAAGGACATCGCCGACGAACTCACCCGCCGGCGCGCCGGATACGGGCGCGGGCCCCGAATGAAGATCGAGAAGGACGGGCTCGAGATCCTCTCTGGGGTGCGCGCCGGTGAGACCCTCGGAACCCCCGTGGGGATCGTCATCCGCAACACCGAATGGGCCAAGTGGCAGCACGTAATGCCGGTCGAGGGCGACGCGGGGGGCCGTGCGCTGACCCGTCCGCGCCCCGGGCACGCCGATCTGGCCGGCATGCTCAAGTACGACTTCGATGACGCGCGAAACGTGCTCGAGCGCGCCAGTGCCCGCGAGACCGCAGCGCGCGCCGCGGTGGGAGCACTGGCGAAGCTGCTGCTGGGGCAGCTCGGCATCACCGTGATTAGCCATGTGGTGTCGATCGGTGAGGCGCGCGTCCCAGCCGAGGCCCCACTTCCCGGCCCGGGAGACCTCGAGGCGATCGACGCGTCGCCGACTCGCTGCTTCCATGAGGAGACCACGCAACGGATGATCGAGGCCATCGAGACCGCAGGCGCCGATGGCGATTCGCTCGGGGGCATCGTCGAGGTGATCGCGTTCGGGCTTCCTCCTGGGCTCGGAAGCCACGTTCACTGGGACAGGAAGCTCGATGGGCTCCTGGCAGGAGCGCTAATGGCAGTGCCGGCGATCAAGGGAGTTGAGCTGGGGGATGGATTCGAGGTCGCAACCAGGCGCGGCTCGCAGGCTCACGACGTAATCGAGCCGGACCTCACGCGCGCAACCAACCGCGCCGGCGGTACCGAGGGCGGCATGAGCATCGGCGGCATCCTGAGAGTGCGTGCCGCCATGAAACCCCTGAGCACGCTTAAGCAAAGGCTCAAGACCGTCGACATGGCCACCGGCGAACCGGCGGAGGCCTTCCAGGAGCGCACCGACGTGTGCGCGGTACCCGCCGCCGGCGTGGTGTGCGAGTCGGTGGCGTCTCTGGTTCTCGCCGACGCCGTGCTCGACATGTTCGGGGGCGACACGCTCGGCGACCTCAAGTCCGCCCATGCCCGCTACCTCGAGCGCGTGCAAGCGCGTCCCTAGCCGAGGCGCACCCGGTAATGATCGTTCTCGTCGGCTTCATGGGGGCAGGAAAGTCGACCGTCGGGCGCCTGCTCGCTGAGGAACTCGACCTTCCCTTCGTGGACACCGATCTCGTCGTCCAGAAGCGTGCGGGAGCGACGATCCCAGGGATCTTCGCATCGGGCGGCGAGGAAGCGTTCCGCTCGCTCGAGCGCGAGGTCGTGGCCGAGGTGCTCGCAGGGCCACCATCGGTTGTCGCGCTCGGTGGCGGAGCGGTGACCGATACGGAGACCCGGTCCGACCTGACCGACGCGCTGGTTGTGTATCTGGACACGTCCTTCGCCAGCGTGCTCGAGCGCGTCGATCTCGAAGAGGGAGATCGTCCGTTGCTCGGGGTCGGTGACCCATCGGAGCTTTTTCGTGGCAGACGAGGTGTGTACGAACGAGCGGCGGACGTAGTGATCGAGACCGACATGAAGGAGCCAAAGCACGTCGCGCTCGAGGCCGCAGCCATGGTCGAGGTCTTCGGGCCGTCGCAACTTACGCGCGTGTGGACCTCACTCGGGGAGCGGGGTTACCCGACCTACGTCGGGTCCGACCTGATGAAGCGGGCGGAATACCTGCTGCCGCCGTTTCCCGACGCCGAACTCGTCTACGTCGTGACCCATCCCTCGTTGGCCGAGCTCGCGGTCCCGATTGCCGCAGCCCTCGAGACGCGCGGTCTAACGGTTCACCTCGGCGCGGTGCCCGAGGGTGAGAGCTCGAAATCCGTCGCCGCAGCCGCCGTTCTTTACGACGAACTCGCCAAGGCCGGCGCGCACCGCAATGACGTCGTCGTCGCCGTCGGAGGGGGAGTGGTGACGGATCTAGCGGGATTCGTGGCATCGACCTATCACCGCGGCATGCCCGTCGTGCATGTACCCACCACGCTTCTCGGCCAAGTCGATGCCGCGATCGGGGGCAAGACCGGAGTCAATCTGGAGCATGGCAAGAACCTGGTCGGCACCTTTCATCAGCCGGCCGCGGTCATCTGCGACGTCGACGTTCTGCAAAGCCTGCCCGAGGCGGAGCTGAGGGCCGGGCTGGCCGAGGTCATCAAGTACGGCTTCATCGCGCGGCCCGAGATCCTCGATCTGGTTGCGGCGAACGTCGATGCGATCTTCGCTCGCGACCCAACCGTGCTGGGTCCTCTGGTGGCAAGGTGCGCGGCCATCAAGGCGGAGATCGTCGCGGCCGACGAACGCGAGTCAGGTCAACGGGCCCAGCTCAACTACGGACACACCTTCGCCCACGCCATCGAGCAAGCGGGATGGGATGGGGAGGGTGGCGCGGCGGCCGCCCAGGGCGGCATCCGCCACGGCGAGGCGGTCGCCCTCGGTATGATGGCCGCCGCTCATCTCGCCCGCGAGTTGGGGCGCATCGACGAGGGGGTGGTGGACCTCCACCGTCGCATCCTCGACGCCGTCGGGCTAACGACGACCGCCGCGCTCGACCTCGAGGTGCTGGAGAAAGCGTGGCGTCACGACAAGAAGTACCGGAATGGAGTCCGCTTCGTGCTGCTCAACGCCGTCGGTGCTCCGGAGGTCGGGGTGCGGGCGAGCAAGCCGGCCATAGCGGCCGCACTGGAGAGAATGGTCTAGCGAGGGAAGTGGGAAGTTGAAAGCGTTTGTCATTCATGGACCGAACCTGAACCTGCTGGGCTCGCGCGAGCTCCCCGTGTACGGCGATCGGACGCTCGAGGAGGTCAACGCGATCGTCGGCCGCGAGGCCGAGGCACTCGGTTTCGAGCTCGAGTTCTTCCAGAGCGCGCGCGAGGGCGAGATCATCGAGCTCCTGCACTCGGGTATCGAGGCAAAGATCGATGGCGCTGTACTGAACCCCGCGGCCTATTCGCACACCTCGCGCGCCATCGCCGACGCGGTGCGCGCGGTGCCGTTCCCCGTCATCGAGGTTCATCTAAGCAACATCCACGCCCGCGACGAGTGGCGGCGTAAGTCCGTGACGGCGGAGGCGGCAAGGGGCATCGTCGCGGGCTTCGGCGCTCACTCCTACGTCGCCGCCCTGGTGGCGCTCAAGGGAGTGCTTTCTTAGATGGGTGACGCGATGGACTACGAGGGCCGACTAGACAAGCTTCGAGCCGAGATCGGCGAGCTCGATGCCGAGGCACTGCTCATCACCAACCTGACCAACGTCAGGTATCTGACCGGCTTTTCGGGCAGCAACGCGCAGCTGCTGGTGACCCCCGGAGCCGCACGCTTTCTGACGGACGGGCGCTACCGGGCTCGGGCCAAAGAGCTCGTGCGCGGCGCCGACGTCTCGATCTATCTCAACCGCATGACGGATGAGCTCGTACCCATGCTCGGCGACGCCGCCGTCACCAATCTCGCCGTCGAGGGCAAGACGATGACGCTGGCGCAGCGCGACGACCTCGCCAAGCGGCTCGATGTTGTCGAACTCGTCAGCGCCGGTGGCGTCGTCGAGAAGCTGCGACGGATCAAGGAGCCCGCCGAGATCGACAAGCTGCGGACCGCCATTGCGGTCGGAGACTCCGCCTATGCCTACATCCTCGACCGGCTCGCTCCGGGCAGGACCGAACGCGAGATCGCCCTCGACCTCGAGGTGTTCATGCGAACGAACGGAGCCGACGAGATCAGCTTCGAGCCGATCGTCGGCTCCGGCCCACTGTCGGCGCACATTCACCACACCCCCTCCGAGCGTGCTCTCGAAAAGGGTGACTTCGTTCTGCTCGACTTCGGGGCGCGCATCGACGGGTACTGCGGCGACCTGACCCGCACGGCGGTGCTGGGTGCCGCCGCCGAGGAGCAGTCGAGGCAGTACGACGCGGTGTTGAAGGCCAACGCGAGCGCGCTGTCTGAGATGACGCCGGGCGCGTCCTGCAAGGCGATCGACGCTGTCGCACGCACGGCCGTCAAAGAAGCCGGCTACGACGACTTCGGTCACGGGCTCGGACACGGCGTCGGTCTCGAGGTCCACGAGGACCCGCGCTTCTCGCGCATCAGCGAGGACACGCTGGCCGCGGGCATGGTCATGACCAACGAGCCGGGTCTCTATCTGGAAACCCCCGGTGGAGTTCGCATCGAGGACTGCGTGCTGATAACCGATGATGGCGCCGAGGTGTTGACCGGCGCTCCCAAAGACACACTCATGGAGCTCTAGGAGGGCCACGAATGATCTCGACGAACGACATGAGGCCGGGCCAGACGCTCAATCTCGACGGCGCTCTGTTCACCATCACCTACTACCAGCACGTCAAGCCCGGCAAGGGTCATGCGTTCGTGAAGACGAAGCTCAAGAACGTCGACACGGGTGCGGTCACCGACCGCACGTTTAGGGCGGACGAGAAGGTCGAGCTTGCGGTGCTCGACAAGCGCGAGATGCAGTACCTCTACAAAGACGACGCGGGGCTCGTATTCATGGACAACGAGAGCTACGAGCAGGTTCACGTCGACGCCGATCTGCTGGGACCGGCGGGAAAGTTCCTCAAGGATGGGACAACCTGCGTCGTCCAGACCTACAACGGACAGCCGGTGGGGGCCGACCTCCCGGTCAGCATGGTGCTCGAGATCACCGAGACCGAGCCAGGCATGAAGGGCGATCGCGTCTCGGGCGCGCTCAAGCCGGCGACGGTGGAGACCGGGGCCATCGTGCAGGTGCCTCTGTTCTTAGAGACCGGCGACAAGATCAAGGTCGACACGCGCAACGGCGAATACTCCTCGCGGGCCTAGGTTGGCCCCATGTCGTTGCTCTGAGCGCAGCGGGTGAAGTCTCGCCGCGCCGCCCGCCGGCTGGCGCTCGACGTGCTGTACGAGGCGGAGATCCGCGACGTGCTCCCAGAGGAGGCCTTCGAGATGCGACGCAGCGGTGGCTGGGTGGTGCCCACACCCGACGATCAGGCACCCTCCGACGAGAGCGAAGTAGTTCCCTCGCCGGCCGAGGAGGATCCGACCGAGGACTCATTGGCCTATGCGCTGGCCCTGGTGGAGGGGGTCCAGGGCCACCAGGCGGACACCGATGAGCTGATCGCCCGCTACGCCGACCGGTGGGCGATCCAGAGGATGCCGGTGATCGACCGCACCCTGATTCGGATGGCCATATACGAGCTGATCTGGCGCGACGACATTCCCGTGGCGGTGGCGATCAACGAGGCCGTCGAGCTCGCCAAGGAGCTGTCGACCGACGACTCGGGCCGGTTCGTAAACGGGCTCCTGGGCCGGATCGTGGAGGCACAGGCCGAGGCATGAGAGTTCGAGCCCGGCTCAGCTGAGTAGATATCCGCCGACGAAACCGATGACCGAAGCGGCCGCCACCAGCCCGCTGACTTCGTCGAAGGCGTGAGGAATGATCGAGATGGATACCACCGACAGCACCGCGCCACCCGCTACCGCCTGAGCACCCCCGATGAAAGTGGGGCTCGCATCGAATAGAACGGTGCCACCCATGATCGTCGCAGCGGCAAGAGCCACTCCGATCCCACCCAGCAGTCCCACGGCGAAGCTCCTCGAGCGCCCTCCGGCGATGATCGGCTGGGCCGCCCCGTAACCCTCGACCACGTTTCCGACCAGTATGCCGACGAGCAGTGCGAGTCCAATGGCTCCCTCGGCGATCGTGAGGCCGAGCGCCAGCGATTCCGGCACACCGTCGACGAACAGGCCCACCGCAATCGACTCACCCCGGCGTGCTTCGGCGTCATCGGGCAATCTCATCTCTCGCCCCGCGGCCGCGGCATGGCCCGCCCGACGCATCGATTTCGTGTCGTCGTCGCGATTCAGCCATGCGTCGGCGCCGACGTAGATCAGCATGCCGGCCAGGAGGCCCGCGGCCGTAACGCCTGCGCCGGCCTGCTCGTCGGCCTCCGGCACGAGCTCGAAGGCCACCGCCGCCAGCAGCACGCCCCCTCCCAGGGCCGTAATCGTCGCCGCCGCTCGGCGGGGCAGTTTGAGGGTCGCGGCCGCGATGGCTCCGAGGAGAAGACTCGCGGCCACGGCCAGGCCCCAACCTGCGGAAGCAGCGAAGTTGCCCATGCCGTCCTTTGTTCGAGTGAGATCGGTTTTCGCTACAGCTTGCACCGGATCCGGAGCGCGCGCGAGAACCTCGAGTCCTTGCCGGCCGGTGTAGCCTGCTCTACGACCAACCTTTAATTCGGCCCCGCGAGGCCGGGAAGGGGAGAAACATCTGGTGATAGCTCTGTCTGCACCCGTTCACCTGCCGCAAACCGACGCTTCCCCGGCCGTCACGACGGATCGAGGAGGCGTTTTTTGATGCGCGCTCGCCCATCTCAGGCGAAGGCCTTCTCGCTGAAGGCCAGAGTCATGGAGCCCGAGGACGTCCGCCGGGCGCTGGTGCGCGTCAGCCACGAGATCGTCGAGCACAACAAGGGCACCGACGACCTGGTGATCGTGGGGATTCGAACGCGCGGGGCGCCGCTGGCCGACAGGATCGCGTCGACCATCGCGTCGTTCGAGGGGGTCGACGTCCCCTCGGGCGCGCTCGACGTGACCCTCTACCGGGACGACGTCGCGCTCAAGGGACCGCGCAACCTGGAAGCCACCACCGTGCCCGGCGATCTCGACGGCCGCATCGTGGTTCTGGTCGACGACGTGCTTTACACCGGCCGCACGATTAGGGCCGCCTTCGACGCGGTGCTCGATCTCGGTAGACCTCGGGCAATCCGCCTTGCCGTGCTGGTCGACCGGGGCCATCGCGAGCTGCCGATTCGCGCCGATCACGTCGGCAAGAATCTCCCCACCTCGGCCCACGAGGTCGTCAAGGTGCACGTCAACGAGGTCGACGGCGAGGACGCCGTCCTGATCGGAGAGAACCAGTGATCAAACACCTGCTGTCCATGGACCAGCTCTCGGCCGACGAGATCACTCAGATTCTCGACACCGCCGAGCAGCTTCGCTCGGTCACCAACCGTCCCATCAAGAAGCTGCCGACGCTCAGGGGACGGACGGTGTGCAACCTCTTCTACGAGGCCTCGACTCGAACGCGCATCAGCTTCGAGCTCGCCGCCAAGCGCCTCAGCGCCGACGTCATCAACTTCTCGGCGGACTCGAAGTCGTCTGTGGCGAAGGGGGAGAGCCTCAAGGACACGGCGTGGACCCTCGAGGCCATGGGGGTGGACGCCATAGTCATGCGGCATGGTTCCTCCGGGGCTCCCAAGCAGCTCGCCGGTTGGGTGAAGGCGAGCGTCCTCAACGCGGGGGACGGCTCGCACGAGCACCCGACCCAGGCCCTGCTCGACCTCTTCACGATCCGCGAGCACTTCAAGGATTTCGATGGGCTCAAGGTCGCCATCGTGGGTGACATTCTGCACAGCCGGGTGGCTCGCTCCGGGGTGAAGGGCCTGGTGACGATGGGCGCGGACGTGACGCTGGTGGGCCCACCGACGCTGATTCCCGCGCAGGCGACTTCCTGGGGCGCGAGCATCAACCATGACCTTGACGCCGTGATCTCGGACGTCGACGTCTGCTATCTGCTACGGGTACAAAAGGAGCGCCAGAGCGAACAGCTGTTTCCCTCGCTGCGGGAGTATGCGGCGCTCTGGGGGCTCGACTCTCGCCGTCAGGCCCGCATGCGGCCGGAGGCGCTGGTCATGCACCCGGGCCCGATGAACCGGGGGGTCGAGATCTCGGCCGACGTGTCGGAGTCGCCCGGCTCGATAATCCTCGATCAGGTCGCCAACGGGCTCGCGGTGCGCATGAGCCTTCTGTATTTGATGCTCGGTGGTCGCGAAGAGAGCCTGGAGGCGGTGGTCTGATGGCGCGCTACCTGATAACCGGCGGCCGGGTGGTGGATCCGGCTACGGGCCGCGACGAAACCGCGGACGTGCTGGTCGCCGACGGAGCCATCGCCGAGATCGGAACCGCACTCGAAGACGCGAGCGCCGAGTCGATCGATGCCGGCGGCGCGGTCGTAACCCCGGGCTTCGTAGACCTTCACACCCATCTGCGCGAGCCCGGTCGTGAGGACGAAGAGACGATCGCCAGCGCGTCTGCAGGAGCGGCCGCGGGCGGCTATACCGCGATCTGCGCGATGCCCAACACCGACCCCGTGTGCGACAGCTCGTCGATCGCGGAGAAGGTTTGGGCGCTGGGGCGCGAGGCCGGGCTCGTCGACGTGCGCGTGGCCGGAGCGCTCAGTCGATCGCTCGAGGGCACCAAGATGGCCGACGTCGGCGAGATGGCTCGCAGCGCCGCGAGGGTCAGGATCTTCACCGACGACGGCCACGGAGTTCAGGACTCGCTGTTCGCTCGCCGCACCATGGAGTATCTCGCCGGGTTCGACGCCATCTATGCCGAGCACTGCGAGGACGCCGCTCTCGCCGCCGGGGGACAGATGCACGAGGGCGAACGGTCGGCCGCGCTTGGCCTTCGGGGCATTCCTGCGGAGGCCGAGGAGCTGATGGCCGCGCGCGACATCGCGCTGGCGCGACTGACGGGGTGCAGGCTGCACCTGCTCCACATCAGCACCGCGGGAACGGTCGAGCTGGTGCGGGCGGCGAAGGCCGAGGGCCCACGCGTCACGGCCGAAGCCACCCCTCATCACTTCACGTTGACCGACGCAGAGCTCGAGACCTACGACCCCCTGATGAAGGTCAACCCGCCGCTGAGGGGCGACTCGGACGTCGCCGCGGTCATCGACGGCCTGGCCGACGGGACCATCGATGCCATCGCGACGGATCATGCCCCCCATGCGGTCGAGGAGAAGGATCAAGAGTTCTCCTACGCACCCCCGGGGATGCTGGGCCTGGAGACCGCCTTGGGGCTGACGATCACGCACCTGGTCGAGCCGGGCCACATCCCGCTGAGCCGAGCCGTCGAGCTTCTTTCGACTCGCCCGGCGTCGATCCTGGGCCTCGACGAGCAGGGATCGCTCGAGGTTGGTTCGCCGGCGAACCTGGTTGTGTTCCACCCCAAGGCGCGGTGGAGGGTCGACTCCAGCAAGTTGCAATCGAAGAGCCGCAACACTCCGTATGAAGGCCGGGAGCTCACAGGGCGGGTGCTACACACCTTCTTCCGAGGAGTTTCCACGCTACGAGAGTCGCAGTTGGTCGAGGGGATACTGGTGTGACCACGACTCGCGCCCTGCTCGCGCTCGAGGACGGATCCGTCTTCGAAGGGACGGGCTTCGGTGCACGCGGGACGGCCACCGGCGAGGCGTGCTTCAACACCGGGCTGACCGGCTACCAGGAGGTGCTCACCGATCCGAGCTATCACGGCCAGATAGTGGCCATGACCGCTCCGCAGGTTGGCAACACCGGCGTCAACGAGCACGACGACCAGTCGTGGCGGCCCTGGGTGGCGGGCTTCGTGGTGAGGGAGCTGTCGCCGCTTCCGTCCTCTTGGCGCTCAGAGGGCTCGCTGGGCGACTATCTCGAGCGCCACGGGGTCTGCGGGATCGCGGAGGTCGACACCCGGCGGCTGACAAGGCACCTGCGAGATCGCGGCGCGATGAGGGCCGCGCTGTCGACCGAGATCCTGAACGAGTCGGAGCTGGTCGCCGTCGCACGATCGTCGCGCAGCATGGTCGGCGCCGACCTCGCCCGCGAGGTGTCCACCGAGAAGTCGTTTGGCTGGGGTCCCGATGAGCTCGAGGAGCGCACGGGATCGGGCTATGCGGCGGGCGCAGAGACCTCTCCCGCGACCGGCGAGCTGCTGGCTCGATTCGCCGGCGAGCCTCGAGCGAGGGTCGCCGCCTTCGACTTCGGGATCAAGAAGAACATCCTCGACCTGCTGGCCGCGAGCGGCTGCGATGTCACCGTCCTCCCGGCCACGACCG
>JBOGWV010000045.1:0-7255 GCA_050693975.1 Actinomycetota bacterium | reverse complement strand
ACGTACCGGACGACGACTCGGCTTTCAGCCACCGCGACACCCTCGTGGAGTTCGTGGCGGCGGCGCGGTGGACGGATCCCACGCAAGACGAGCAGCGGATGGGTGTCGCGCGGCGTTACGCGACTTCGTTGGACCGTTACGCCGCGGGAGCGTACGTCAATGTGCTCACGGACGAAGGGCAGGAGGGCGTGCGACGCGCCTACCCACCAGCCAAACTGGCGCGGCTCACCGCGCTGAAGGATGCCTACGACCCGGACAACGTGTTCCATCTGAACCACAACATCAGGCCCTCCGGCGTCGTCACCAAGTGAAGGGGAGGTCATGGTCATCCTCTTACTGCACGTCTCGGCGACGCAGAAGGATTGCCGATAGCAACATGCACACCGCGATGTATGCGGTCAGGACGAGGGTGGCCTGCCCTCCGCCGACGAAAGGACCGAAGAACGAGCCGGGGCCGTTGTCGGTCAACGACTCGGTCGGAACGCCGATAGTGGTAACCAGCGAGTAGGCATTCGCGCGCAGAAAGTACTCGACGAGCGAATTGAGCCAACTCACCTGGCCGGCAAGCGCACTGACCACGCCCTCTATCACGAGCGAGTAGAGAATGCCCAGCCCGATTGCGAGCGCCGTCCCACGCGAGACCACCGCGAGCAGAACTCCAAACGACGCCCAGGTCGCGAGCACGAACCAGCCAGCCGCGAGCGCGCGGACGATCTCCCAGCCCGACGGCCAGCTCACCGCAGCGCCCTCCGCACCCGCGATGACGTAGCTCGCCGTCGCGCCCGCGATGAAGATGGCGAGTACGAAGGGGACCAGCACCACCGCGAGGGCGGCCACCTTTGCCCCGAAGACTCGTAGCCGGCCGGAGCGTTGGGTGAACAAAGTCTTGAGCGTGTTCCAGCCGTAGTCGCTGCCGAAAGCCAGCACGCCAAGCATGAGCGCGAACACCCCTCCGAAGAAGGGAAACCCGCCGAGCAAGGTGTCAGCAAGACTCTCGGGCAGCATGGCGGCTAGGGGAGTCTGCGTAACTCCGCCACCGCCACCTCTGTAGGTGAGGTAGGGCAGGAGGTACGAGAACATGATTCCGAGCAGGACCCAGACCCCCATGAGGATCCAGGTGCTCGCTCGCTTTCGCAGAACCAGCAACTCCGCAGCCGTGCTCTTCATCGCGCTTCCTCCTTCTCTCGCGTCAGTTCCAGGAAGACCTCCTCGAGCGAGGCCCGTTCGGGACGCAGTTCAGAGACGGCAATACCGGCTCCCACCAACGCGCGGTTCACAATGGGGGCCGCCGCCGGGTCTGCGGTTATCCGTAGGGCACCATCGTGGGTGGTCACCTCTTCGACCTCGGCCAGCCCTTCGATCAATCGACCCGCTTCCTCGAGAGGCTCGGCCCGCACGAAGAGGCCACTGACGCGCCCTCGCAGCTCGTCCACGGTCCCCTCTCTTACGAGAGCACCTTTGCGGATGACGCCGACGCGGTCGCAGACCTGTTCGACCTCACCCATGAGGTGGCTCGAGAGCAATACGGTGCGTCGACCGCGCCCAAGCTTCCGGATGAAGCTGCGCATCTCGGCCATGCCTCCCGGGTCGAGCCCGTTGGTCGGCTCGTCCAGGATCAACAGGTCGGGGTCCTTTAGCAGGGCTGCGGCCACACCGAGTCGCTGCTTCATCCCCTGTGAGTAGGTGGCAAACCGATCTCCGGATCGGTCACCGAGAGCTACCTCATCGAGGACCAAGTCGATCCGGCCCTCCGGGGCGCCCGCGTGCTTGGCCAGCACGCGCAGGTTGTCCCGGCCCGAGAGGAACGGGTAGAAGCCCGGCGACTCGATCAGTGCCCCGATGCGAGCAAGGCTCTCGGACGAACCGGGGGTCGCGCCGAGAACGGTGGCGGTCCCGGAGGTCGACTTCGCCAGTCCCAGGAGCATTCGCAGCGTCGTCGTCTTACCAGCCCCGTTGGGTCCCAGGAATCCGTAGACCTCGCCGCGGCGCACTCGCAGGGTCAACTCGTCGACCGCGGTGACGTCGCCGTAGTGTTTGGTGAGCTCGCGCGTTTCGATCACGTAGTCGTTCACGTTGGTCTCCTCGTGTTGTGGGGCCTGGTGGTCGTTGCACCCGAACCGCCGGAAGATTCGGGACCCCCTGCACCGTGACGCTGAGGATGGGCAGGTGGTCGCCGCGAATCACGCCTCGACTTGGGCGAGACCGGCACAGGCTTCCGGTAGCGAGCATCGAGGCGACGGTTTCGAGCCATCCAGGCAAGCGGTGCCATGACCGCCTGCACAACGGCCGCGGGGACGAACGGAGCTCTTACCTCTGCCTCGAACTCGCGCATGAACAAGGCCAACTCAAGAGGGAAGGGCATCCCACTGGCCGTGGTCCGTCCCTCTTGTGCGAGAGCAACCGTTGCTTCGAACAGATCCTCCATCCTCAGAGCCGGCCGCACCTCGACACGCACATGGGCTGGTGCGTCGCCGGAGTTCTCGAATCGATGGACCGTTCCCGGTGGCACCACAACCGTGTCTCCGGCCCGCGCCGTTACGGTCCTCAATCCCTTTCTGAACTTCATGGTGCCCCGCAGGACCTCGAACCGCTCCTCCTGAAGGGGGTGAACGTGGGCGCCGGGCACGTGGCCGTCCGGGGACAGCTCGAGCTCGATGGCAAGCAAATCGCCGTTGGTGTCCGCCGCGGTCTTGCGAAACGTGATCCGTTCGCCGCTGATCGGGTTGTTGAGAACCTGTCCGCTGAACGCCATGACCTTGCCTCCTGTTTGAGGGAGTCGCTTGTCACGAGACACGCTAGAGACCAGGGGGGCTGCAGTCGTCGCCTCGGGGGGGACACTTCGACTGCGGCGATCGGGGTAGGCGCGATCGCTGTCCTCGAGTACTCCGTACTCCACCGGGAGTAGTCGAGGTGAGTCCTGCGGTGCAATGACACACCCTCGAATGCGGCTTAGCGTTTGTCCGTGACCATTAACGAAACCCAATGGCAAAGACACCCGGGGCCGCCGCGCGGCCGTAGCTTCGCGCTGCCGCTTGTCGTGGGGGTGATCCAGGTCGTCGGGACGCACTTCGCGGGGTTTCGCCAGCCGGAACGCATGGACCTGGATGCCCTCGGCATCCTTTTTCTGGCGGTCGGGCCGGCGGCGCTCCTTCTCCGGCGCCGCTACCCGGTTGCCGTGCTGGGGTTCGTGCTCGCCACCACGCTCGGCTATCTGCTGATTGACTATCCCAGAGGTCCGATCTTCCTGGCGTTGATCATCGCGTTCGTGAGTGCGGTTATGTCGGGTCACCGGCGCACGGCGGCCATCTCCCTGCTCGTTGGGTACCCCGCCTTTCTATGG
Organism: Actinomycetota bacterium; assembly: GCA_050693975.1. Taxonomy (GTDB): domain Bacteria; phylum Actinomycetota; class CADDZG01; order CADDZG01; family WHSQ01; genus WHSV01. The sequence goes on along the minus strand of JBOGWV010000045.1, from coordinate 3,915 downwards.
TTGCCGTATCTCGTTGGTACCGATCCAGCGCCCACCCTGGCCCACGCGCTTGCCTTGGCCGCCTGGCTCCTCGTGTTACTCGCGGGGGCGGAGATCGCCCGCTCGAGACGAGAGCGCGCCTTCGAGCTCGCGCACACTCGGGCGGAGGAGGCACGCCACCGCGCCAGCCAAGAGCGTCTCCGCATTGCGCGCGAGCTGCACGATGTCCTCGCGCATAACATCTCGCTCATCAACGTTCAGGCCGGCGTCGCGCTGCATCTGATGGACGAGCAACCGGAACAGGCGCGCACCGCGCTTACCGCCATCAAGCAGGCGAGCAATGAGGCCCTTGGTGAGTTGCGTTCCGTTCTAGACATACTTCGTGAAGGTCACGAGGCTCCGCCCCGTTCTCCGACCTCCGGGCTCGCTCGCCTTGACGAGCTTGTTGCCAAGACTGAGGCCGCCGGTTTGCGGGTGACGACGCGCGTCGACGGCTCTCCCCGTCCGCTGCCACAGAGGGTCGACCTGGCCGCGTTCCGAATCGTGCAAGAGGCTCTCACCAACGTGACGCGCCATGCGGGCGAGGCAAGCGCGACAATTAGCATCGATTACGGCGAGCGCGATCTCACGGTTCAGGTTGAAGACGATGGTCGCGGCCGGGCCTCTGACATGACGACCGGCGCCGGCAAAGGCATCGCCGGCATGCGCGAGCGAGCGACTGCTCTGGACGGGGAGCTGGAAGCGGGTCCCCTCGGCGATGGTGGTTTTCGCGTCCGGGCTCGTTTGCCGTTGAGCGACGGATCGGAGGCAGCTGAGTGATCAGTGTGCTGCTGGCTGACGACCAGGCCCTCGTGCGCGGGGGTTTTCGTGCGCTCCTAGACGCGCAGGAGGACATTGAGGTTGTCGGAGAGGCGGCCGACGGCGAAGAGGCGGTGTCGCTGGCGCGCACGCTTTGCCCCAACGTCGTGCTGATGGACATCCGCATGCCGGGCATGGATGGGCTCCAAGCCACGCGCACTATCGCCGGTGACGAGGCACTGAAAGACGTGCGAGTGGTCATCCTCACGACGTTTGATCTCGACGAGTATGTGTTCGAGGCGCTGCGGGTGGGGGCCAGCGGGTTCCTAGTGAAGAGCACCGAGCCGGCCGAGCTCGTTCACGCGGTGCGCGTCGTGAGCACCGGCGACGCATTGTTGTCCCCCGGCGTGACGAAGCGGCTGGTGGCGGAGTTCGCGGAGCGGGCTAAGGAACCAGGGCCGGCCCCGGCCCTAGAGCTGCTCACGGACCGAGAGCGCGAGGTCATGGGACTGGTGGCCGAGGGGCTCTCCAATGAGGAGATCGCACAACGGCTCGTCGTAAGCCCGGCCACCGCCAAGACGCATGTCAGCCGGGCCATGGTGAAACTGGGCGCGCGGGATCGAGCCCAACTCGTCGTGTTCGCGTTCGAATCCGGGCTGGCCCGCCCCGGCTGGCTCGACTGACCTACCTACTGCGCAGGCGGTAGGCGACCGCCCGGCTCGCCGCCCCGCGCGGTAGAGCAAGAGCATCCCCTCGGGCGACGACTTCGATGCCGCGATTCACGACCATGAGACCCGTTGGAGGAGCGGCCGGACTTCCGGTCGGCTCGAGTCTCGATAAGGAGGTCGATTGCAGTGTTGACCATGGCATTGGAAATGGCGGGCAACGGCGACTGGGGGCCGGGCGCCTGGTGGCCGATCTTCCCGATCTTTTGGGTTCTCTTCTGGGGCGTCCTGATCTTCGCGGTGTTTCGTTTTCGCGGTGGCCGCCGCTGGCAGCGCGGTCATTCCGCCGAGGACGTCCTCGCCGAGAGGTACGCGCGCGGTGAGATCTCGGTGGAGGAATACCGGGAGCGCCTGACCGTGCTGAAGGAAAAAGCCTGACCATAGTCCGCGCGTTGCGCGGCGATCCGAATCGGAGGGCGACTGCCCTCCGATTCGTCGTGGCTGTTGATCCCCCAACCAAGCGCTCGCTCAACTAGAAAGCCCGAGATGCCGAGGCTAAAGGGTGACATTCCTGCTGGAACGAGCGTGGGCGAATGACTATGACCAGCAACAGTCTCGTGGCATCGATGGTGATCGCGGCCTTGCTTATTGCGGCCGTCATTCTTGCGGTAGGGAGAATGCAGGGCGACGAGCCTGCAACCCGAGCAGCGGACGACGCTTCGGCCCCCAGCAGCGCCGGCCCCTGGCTGAATGAGATTGATTCGGCTCTTAAGAACTCGGCAACGGCCGAGGAGACCTTCGCGGTCACGGCTGGCACCTACACGAGCAACGTGGCCGACCTCGTCGATCAGGGGCTTCGGCTCCCAGGCACCGTCACGATTCGCGTCGCTCGCGCGACGGCAACCGGTTACTGCATGGAGGCGACTCACGCCCTCGCAGCCGGGCAGGTGTTCCACTACTCAAGTGACGTGGGACGACCCACCGAGGGTGCCTGCTGAGCCCAACCAGGGCGATGCAGCGTCTGCCTTTGCGGTCAGTTGAAGGCTGGAATCACCTCGTCATGGATGAGCTGCAGTTGACCCTTCACGTCGGGTACGCCCTCGAGCTCCTGGCCGGTGAAGTGCTTGACGAGGAACGGGTCGGTGACCGACGCGATGACGTGGTTGATTCCGGTCGGGATGATGTTGCTCTTTAGCTTGTCGACGCACTCCTCGGGTGTTCCCGAGACCGATAGGGCGTCTCCCAACTCCGGTGTCGTGAGTTCGAGAGCGCGATTGACGTCGCCGCTTCCGAACGCATCGGTGATGGGTTGGAGGCTCTCGTATTCGATTCCGTGACGTTCGACCTGACTCTTGGGCATTGCGGGGATGTAGAAGGCAGCCATGATGCGCGCCGCTTCCTTCGCAGCCTTCGAATCTGGTCCACACGACCAGATGAGCCAGGCCCCGATGTCGAGGTCCTCGGGATTGCGTCCGGCTTTCGTGGCTCCTGCCTTGACGTGCTTGACCACGTAGTCGTAGTTCTCGCGTGAGTAGCCACACGCGTGGTGCATGCCGTCGGCCAGTTCGCCAGCCGCTTCGAATGACTTCGGGCCTCCCATGGCTCCCAGCTTGAGCGGAAGGTGCTCCTGCACGGGGCGGGCCGCCGTGAACATGCCCGTGTAGTTGAAGAACTCACCTTCGAACGTGATCGCTCCCTCGTCGAGGAAGGTGCGCATCACCTGAAGTCCTTCCTTCACCCGGGAAAGGGGTTTCGAGGTCTCCCACGGGATGTGGTACTGGTTCAACATAACGAGATTTCCGAAGCTGACGACGGCTTCGGCGCGGCCGTTGGTAAGTTCGTCGAGCGTTGCCAGCGATTGAGCGATCAGGGTGGGCTCACGCAAGATGACGTGCGTGACATTGGGGCCGAAGCGAATGTTCTTGGTCTTGTCGGCCGCGGCGGCGAACAGCAGCCACATGTCCTTGTGATAGGTCTCATCCACGCTGTAACACGCGTAGAATCCGAGGTCGTCGGCAGTCTTGATCATGTCGATCGAGTCACTCAAGGGATACGCCGGCACCTGCACGTAGCTGAACTTGACCATGACCCATCCTCTCTTTCGCCCCGTTCGCATTGGGATATCACTTACTCACATGCACAGGCAAGTCTTGGAATCGCGTGCAGCTGAGGATAAAAAGAGGGGACCGCTCACTCGGGGGAGAGGAATTCTCGATGACAGGCATACGGGAGTCCGGAGACCGGACGCCGGTCGACGACGGAAGTCAAACGAACGGCCACGGATCCCAGGGCCTCACCGAGGAGTTTGTAGCGGAATGGCGCGATTCGGCGTACGGATGCTTCAGCTCCGGACATAAGTTCTGTCGCGAAGTTTGTCCGGTAATGCAGGTCACCCGCAACGAGAACCACACCCCCACCGCCTTCCACGCCAACATCGTCGCAATGGAAAAGGGACACCTCGCGGTCGAGGACG
>JBOGWV010000044.1:0-4454 GCA_050693975.1 Actinomycetota bacterium | reverse complement strand
CAACGTGGGGCTCCAGCTCCATGTGGATGTGGACCATCCCCAGTTCGTCGCTGTGGCTACGCGCCTTGCGCGCCGCTCGCTGCCGTTCCGCCAGACCCCGGTGCTGCTCTGCTTCCAGCTTGACCTTACGCGCTTTCTCTCGCAGCACGTGAAAGGACTCGTCCTGGGCCACCTGCAGCAACTCGGTGGCGGAACCGGGGGCCGACTCCTCGGCCCTGGCGATCTCGGCGGCCTGCTCCAGGGAGACATCTCCCTGCTTGAAAGCGTCTTCCAGCGGCGCCGATTCACTCAGGATCTTGCCGGTGGCGATGGTGTCCTTGGCCCTGCCGGTGGAGCTGCCTGTGGCCCGGGCGAGCTCGGAAGCGTCGTCGAGCTTGCGGGCCAGCGCCGCCACTCCGAAGGCGGCCAAGCGTTGGGTCCGGGCATAGGACGCGAGCAGCTCGCGGGCATCCGCAGCGGCCAGCAACTCCGGCTCGAGGTTGGCGTTGGCCTTCTCGAGCAGCTCGTTGGCCTCGTCGACCTGGCTGAATTCCATGTCTGTAATTATGGCGAGGCACTGTGACGAAAACGCGCTCTGGAGGGCCCTTCGCGGAAGAAAACTTGGGTTTCTTTCTTGGAGAAATGAGCAACCGCCTGGAAGACGAAAAACCCCCAGGCGCCGGTCTCAGCGAGAACGGCGTGCTTCGTTCTCCTTGATGCGTGCCTTGACGAGCTTCTTGACGAGCGCTTCCGGGAGCGGTTTGTCCACCGTGAAGCGGATGGTGCCCTTGGAGGTGTCGTAGGCCTCGAGCTCTCCAGCGTGCGCCTCCATGCAAGACGTGCTCATCACAAAGAAGCTGCAGTGCTCCTTGAACGCGGCGAACCCGACCAGCGAACCGTGGTGTTTGAAGGTTGGAACCTGGTAGCTGATGGTCTCGGTGGCCTCGGGCGCCACACCTTTGATCGTCCTTCGAAGCTTCTCGAGCACGGCCCGAGCATCTTCCGGAACCGTCGCAAGATAGTCGTCAATGCTGGTTTTCGCCGTCATCTCTTCACCTCTCCCGAGCAGGCTCTTAGACCTCTAGCAAGGTATACAGGGCAACCGTCTTGCCCTCTTGGTCGGCGGGAGCGCATCATCGCGATGTGAGCACGGTCGCAGTTCGCCACGCAGGCCAATCCCGGCCCCTGAGCCGGCCGCTCGGAGTTATCGCCTCAGGTTCGATGGCCGGAGCGATCGCCGGATTCGTCGCGGGAGGGATCGGCTCCCGTCTGGCCATGCGCGTCCTTGCGCTGACGACCCCGAGCATGGAGGGGGCGTCGACCGAGGCCGATGCCATCGTGGGCGAGATAACCGCCGGAGGAACCTCCTTTCTGATTCTCTTCGGAGCCGCGCTGGGCGTCGGAGGGGGCCTGGCCTATCTCGCGCTTCGACGCTGGCTTCCTGCCCGTGGTCGAGGGATTGCCTTCGGCCTGCTCCTCCTCGCGCTGACCAGCCCTCTGCTGGTGGATCCGGACAACAAGGACTTCTACATCCTGGAGCCGGCTTGGCTCGGCATCACGATGTTCGCCGCGCTACCGGTGCTGTTCGGGGTAATCGTGGCTCCGCTACAGTCGAGCCTCGAGCCGTTCTTCACGAGAGACCGGACCCGCGGCGCGACCATTGCGGTACTCGTCCTGGGGTTGCTGCCTCTCGGTCTCGGCGGGCCCGTCGCCGTCGCAGTGGTACTGGCCGTCGGATTGGGACTGGCACTGGCTCATTCAACCGACGCGGTGAAGCTGCTCGAGGCCCGCGCCGTGATGGTGGCCGGTCGCGTGCTGCTGATCGCGGTGACACTGTTCGGCCTCGTCGTGTTCGCTCGCTCGGTCCTCGAGATTCTGACCTGAGGCTCGCTTTAGCCGGCGGAGGTTAGCGACTTGATCAGGCGCGTCACGACGTTGCCAAGGCCGTGGCGCTCCGCCTCCGATTGGACGGACTCGTCCGGACTCTGGCGCGGACGACTGAGGTCCTCGTTGGGCAGCGGCAGATCGGTGGGGATGGTGACCACCTTCGTGGCGCGGCCGAGGTAATCGAGGTCGCGCCGCACCTTGGTCAACAGGGTGCCGCTTTCCTGCGCCTCGGCGGCCGCAACGATCGCGTCCAAGCTCCCGTATTTCACGATGAGTGACGCCGCCAGCTTCTCGCCGATGCCACGCACGCCGGGAAGACCGTCCGACGGATCGCCACGCAGGATCGAATAATCGCGATAGGCGCGGCCGGGGATGCCGTAGCGGTCCGCGATGTAGGCCTCGTCCACCCGATCGACGACGCTCACTCCCCTCTTGGGATACAGCACCCAGACGTCGGGGTCACGCACGAGTTGAAAAAGATCGCGGTCGCCCGACACGATGGCAACCGGGCCGGGTGCCCGGGCGGCCAGCGTGCCGATGACGTCCTCGGCCTCGTGATCGTCATAGCCCATGAACTTGATGCCACAGCGCGCGAGCAAGTCGACGATGACCGGCAACTGCTTGTCGATCTCTATGTCGGTGGTCTGCTGGATGCTTCCCTCCTCTGTGCGATGAGCCTTGTAAGTCTCGATGAGCTCAACGCGCCACTCGGGCCTCCAGTTGGTGTCGGCCGCGCAGCAGATGAAATCGGGGTCGTAGTCGTCGACGAGCCTGGCCAGCATCTCGAGAAAGCCGTAGGCGGCGTTGATGGAGCGACCGTCCGGGGAGCGCACCGTATCCGGCATCGAGAAGTAGGCCCGGTAGATCAAACTCGAGGAGTCGACCAGGAGGGTCAGTGCCTTTGTCATCACAGCTTCAACTCCTCGAGCGCCAGCAGATATCCCTCGGAGTAGCTGGGGAACTGAGCCACCGTGTCCAGCAGCACTTCAATGGGCACCTGGGCTCTCACCGCGAGCACCGCCTGATGGATCCACTCGGCCGCCAGCGGCGAAACCGCCCAGGCTCCGACCAGCGTTTTGGTGGCTCGGTTGGCGACCAGCCCCAGATGACCGCGCGGGTTCTCCTCGTAAGTGGAGGGTCGCGCCAGCACCGCGGTGAGATCGATGGTGGCCGTGGCTACGTCCATGCCCTGTGCGCGCGCCTGCTCCACCGTGAGGCCGACGGTCGCAATCTCCGGATCGCAGAACACGACACGCGGGATGGCTCGGTAGTCGGCGACGCGATCGCGCCCCAGGATGTTGTGGCTCACGACGCGCCCCTGATACTTGGCGACGTGCGTGAACAGCGACACTCCGGTGACGTCGCCCAGCGCCCACACCCCGTCGGCAACACGGCAACGCTCGTCGATGGGGACTCCCCCACCGGCATCGACCCCGATGCTCTCGAGTCCCAGCCCCTTGACGCGTGGACGGCGTCCGGTCGCAACCACGATGACGTCGGCACCGAGCTCGCTGCCGTCCTCGAACTCGACCACCTTCGAATCTCCCTCGCGACGGGCGCGTACCGCGTTCTTACCGGTGTGGACCTCGATGCCGTCGTCGGAGACGTAATCGGCAAGGAGCTTCGAGACTTCGGCGGTCTCTCGATCGAGCAATCGGTCGGCTCTCTGAACGAGCGCAACGCTCGAGCCGTAGCGCGACAGCATTTGCGCCAGTTCCAGCCCCACCGGTCCAGCGCCGATCACGATGGTGCGTTCGGGAATCTCCTTGACACCGGTGGCCTCGCGGTTTGTCCACGCATCGACATCCTCGAGCCCCTCTATTGGAGGCATCGTTGGTTCCGAGCCCGTCGCCAGAAGGATGTCCGTTGCCTCGATACGCTCGTCACCAACCTCGACGACACCTGGCCCGGCGAGCCGCGCGTCTCCCTTGAAGACCGTGGCTCCCTGATCCTCGTACCCCTGGATCTGCTTCGCGTCGTCGTAGTTGCGAACCATGAAGTCGCGATAGGCGGATGCATCGGCCCACGACAGCGAGGGATCACCAACGCCGGCGGCGCGGCGCGCTTCACTGCGCGCCTCCGGCGGGCGGATCAGGGTTTTGGAGGGAATGCACGCCCAATAGGAGCACTCTCCCCCGATAAGCTCGCGCTCGACTACTGCAACCTTCTTGCCCCCGGCGATCAGCCGGTACGCGGCGTGCTCTCCACCGGGCCCCATTCCGACCACGGCGACATCGAAGCGCATGAGCTCTCCCCTTTTATGTCCGAAAAGACCTAAGAGGGAAGTGTGACGCTAAGCGGCCACCTCTGCAGGCGGACCCGTGATGTCGAGGGCGATCCTCAGCAGCTCACGGACGTCGTCGACCAGGTGGAAGGTCATCTCCTCGCGCACCGATTCGGGGACATCTTCGAGATCTCCGCCGTTGCGCATGGGCAGCAGCACTTCGGTGAGCCCCGCCCTGTGGGCGGCGAGCACCTTCTGCTTGACGCCGCCGATCGGCAGCACCTTGCCCTGGAGCGTGACCTCGCCGGTCATGCCCAGCAACGGCTTGACCGTGCGTCGGGTGAGCAGGCTCACCAGCGCCGTC
>JBOGWV010000043.1:0-41239 GCA_050693975.1 Actinomycetota bacterium | reverse complement strand
GCGGCCGACCACCACCACAGCAAGGCCAAGGTACGCACCAAACGGGCGATCCAGCTTCGCAACGACATGCGCAAGCTGTGGGAAGACCACGTCACATGGACGCGCATGTTCATCGTGAGCGCGATTGCCGATCTTCCCGACATCGACGCAACCGCGACTCGCCTGCTGAGCAACCAGGACCACATCGGGGATGCCATCAAGCCCTTCTACGGGCATGCGGCCGGCGAAACACTGTCTTCCCTGCTGCGCGAGCACATCCTCATCGCAGCCGATGTGCTCACCGCCGCGAAGAACTCCGACACCGCGGGTCTCGACACTGCCATCGAACAGTGGCGCGTGAACGGTAGGGAAATCGCCGACTTCCTGAACGCGGCGAACCCCGCGAACTGGCCCAAGTCCGAGATGCGGGCCATGATGAAGGACCATCTCGACAGGACGCTCAACGAAGCGGTAGCGCGCCTCAATGCCGACTGGGACGCTGACATCGCGGCCTACGACGGGATCCACGAACAGGCTCTGCACATGGCCGACATGCTGAGCTTCGGCATCATCAAGCAGTTCCCGGGGCGGTTCTAGTGGCGTTCAAGCGGATGCCACCGACGATGCGGGCCGGGCTAGTAATCACGGGCTTGGGTGGAGCGCTCGACATCGGCTACCACGTTCTGACGATCCCGCGCTTCCTCGGGGACGCTGGTCACGGGGTCACGCTTCTAGGGATGCTGATCACGGTCGGCGGCCTGGTGACTTTCGCCCTCCGTGCCTCACACAACACCGACCTAGGAGAAGGAGAGTTGACATGATCTTTTCAGCGCCTCCGCAGCTCCTCGAACATCCGTGCTGCGATTTCATCAATGAGTTTCCCTGGGGCTTCTTTCTCGTCGTGCACATCGCGCTGTTCGCCCTCGGCAGCTACTTCGCATTCCGCGCGTTCGAAACGGGCGCCGGCACGTTGGGGTGGGGTTTCTCGCTGTTCGCGCTGGCTGAAATCTGCTACATGACCTACCACGTGAACATCACTCAGTTTCTGTTCGCGCACACGATCTCTGAGGTTCTAAACGCAGGGGCATTCGTCCTTCTCTTCGTCGGAGCCGTCCTCAGAGTCACGAACTCGAAATCAGCTCGCCCCGGGGTTCCAGCGGAAGCGAGGCCCCAACTATGAGGGTGCAGATTGCAGCAATCGCTGCGGTCGGGCTCCTGGCCGTCGGGTGCTCGTCTGGTGACGGTGCCTCGGCGGCCGGTGCCGGCTCGGATGGTGAGCCTCCGTTCGAGCTGAGCGCGGCGCCGGTTCAGACGAGCGACGTCACGCTGCCGAGGAGCTACAAGTTCGAGCCTCAGGTGATCGAGGTGTCCCCCGCGACCGAGGTCACCTGGACCAACGAGGACAACTTTCCGCACAACGTGCAGTTCCTGGAGGGCAGCGAAATGACGAAGGACCTTGCCATCGGAGTCAGTGCAAGCATCACCTTCGATGAACCCGGCGACTACTACTACGAGTGCTCGATACACCCCCAGCAAATGCGCGGGAAGGTCATCGTCACCAAATGACTGCCAAGGCCGGACGAAGGATCCTCGTCACCGGCGGTACCGGAGCGCTCGGCGGGGTCGTCACCAAGCGCCTGCTACTGGCGGGTCACAGAGTTGCGACCACATGGCGCGTCGAGAATGAAAGAGATCACCTGGTCTCGGAGCTCGGTGCCGCCGGCCACCAGCTCGTACTCGTAGCCGCGGACGTGACCGACCCCGATGCGGTGGACCTCGCCGTTGAGGAGGCAGGCGCTCAACTTGGAGGCATCGATGCACTGGTTCATCTCGTGGGGGGTTGGAAAGGCGGCGAGGAGGTGCACGAGCATTCACTCGAGACCTGGACGAGGATGATCGACATAAACCTCACCTCGAGTTTCCTCTGCTGCAGGGCCGTGCTGCCCTGGATGCGAAAGAACGAGTGGGGAAGGATCGTTCTCGTGTCGGCGCGCACGGCACGCTTCGACCGGGCCGGGCAGGCGGCTTACGCCATCGCCAAGGCGGGCGTGGGGCTGCTCGCCGAGGTGATTTCCGAGGAGAACCGTTCCTTCGGCGTGACGGCGAATGCGGTTGCTCCTTCCATCCTCGACACGCCGGCCAACCGGTCAGCCATGCCCGAAGCAGACCACTCGGCCTGGATCCCACCGCAAGACGTGGCGGCAACCATCGAGTTTCTATGCTCGGAATCCGCAGGACACCTGCGCGGGGCGTGGTTGCCGCTGTCCGGCGCCGCGTAGCGCCACCGATTGCGGACCGGGCTGATGGATCACACACCGATTGCCGACTACGCACTCATTGGGGACACGCGAACGGCCGCGCTGTGCTCCGCGCAGGGATCGATCGACTGGTTGTGCCTGCCCCGCTTCGACTCCGATCCGATCTTTGGACGCCTGATCGGAGGGGAACGTGCAGGCCGTTTCATGATCGCTCCGGAGAGATTGAGATCCACGTCGCGCGCCTATCGCCGCGCTTCGGCCGTCCTCGAAACGACCTGGCGGACTGAAACTGGCGACGTCGTTCTCACCGAAGGGATGGTCTTGGACGTCGGAACCCGCCTTCTTCCACAAGCCATCCTCGTCCGGCGCCTGCGGTGCACGGCTGGAACGGCCACCGTGCGGGTGAACTTCGACCCAAAGCGGGGGCGTCCCGGTCACTCCCCGCACTCGGAGAGACGCAACGGCGAACTCGTCTGTACTTGGGGCTCGCTGGCGATCGGGCTGCGTTCGCAACCGGATCTCGCCCTTAGGCCGGGCGAGGAGCGAGCCATCGAGCTTCGCCATGGAGAGCAGTTGACCCTCGTCATGACCATGGCGGATCGCGCGCCGCTCGTACTGATCCACCCCGACGCCGCCTTTGCCGAACTTGAGCGAACGGATTCATGGTGGCGACGGTGGTCGGACGGTCTTCAGTACGACGGCGAGTTCCGCAACGCAGTCGTGCGAAGCCTGATTACGCTTCGTCTACTCACCTACTCCCCTTCCAGCGCGCCCGTCGCCGCTGCAACCACGTCCTTACCGGAGGCCGAAGGCGGTGCAAGGAACTGGGACTACCGCTTGTCGTGGCCGCGCGACGCGAGCATCGGGATCGGTGCGTTCCTCGGCGTGGGAAAGACCGAAGAAGCTCACGCGTTCATGCATTGGCTGTTGCACGCAAGCCGGCTGACGCGTCCTCGCCTCGAGGTGCTCTACACGATCTACGGAAAACCCGGACCGGCAGAAAGGAGCCTCGACGACCTGCCAGGATACGAGAACAGCCGGCCGGTAAGGATCGGAAACGCGGCAAGCTCCCAGCATCAGCTCGATGTCTATGGGTGGGTGGTGGACGCCGCGTGGTTGCTGTCGAGGTCGGGACCCAGGCTCCATTCGGAAACGCGACGCACGGTTGCGGGCTTCGCCGACCTCGTCTCCGGGAGGTGGAGGGACCCGGACGCTGGGATCTGGGAGGTGCGAGGAGATCCCCGGCAATACGTGCACTCCAAGCTCATGGCGTGGCTCGCATTGGACCGTGCCATCCGCATCAGCCGGAGTCACTCGGTGAGGGCGCGCCGGCAACGCCGTTGGAACACAGAGAGAGCCGCTCTAGCCTCAGATATACGAGCCAAGGGCTTCAACCTCGAGCGCAATACCTACGTTTGGAGTTACGGGTCCGACCACGTCGACGCGGCCCTTCTGCTCTTGCCGGTGTTGGAATTCGAGAACGAGGCGTCACCGCGCGTCGCCGGGACGGTGGCGGCCATCGAGCGGGAGCTCGATGCCGGCAGTGGTCTCCTCTATCGCTACCCGCCGGGAGTGGACGGCCTCGAGGGACAAGAGGGCGCCTTCCTCCCCTGCTCATTCTGGCTCGTCCAAGCTCAGGCACGCATGGGCAGAGTAGAGGAGGCCCACCGGCTCTTCGATCGCTTGTTGGGATTGGCCAACGACACGGGCCTGCTCAGCGAGGAGATCGACCCCACAACCGGCCGGTTCCTCGGGAATCATCCCCAAGCTTTCACTCACGCCGCGCTCGTTCAGGCCGCCCTCTCGCTGCGAGCTGCAGAGGCGGACCCCAGGGGCGGGGCCGGGTCGGCGGTGGCGTGATGGACTGGGCCGGCTGGGCGACGTTCGGGTTCGGTGCCACCGTCGCACTCACCGCGCTGATGGTGGGGGCCCAACTTGCGGGTCTGACCCGCATGGACATTCCGATGATGCTCGGCACCATGTTCGTAGAGGACTCTGATCGGGCGCGGGTGATCGGGTTCTTTGTTCACCTTCTCAACGGGCAGTTCTTCGCCGTGTTCTACGCGGCTGGGTTCGCGCTGCTCGACAGAGCGGTTTGGTGGCTCGGGGCGATCTTCGGAGCGTTCCACGGCCTTGCGGCCCTGACGCTGATCATCCCGCTTCTCCCCGGCATAAACCCACGCATGGCTTCGGAACGAGCCGGTCCCGAACTCGATCATGTCCTGGAGCCCCCCGGCCTGCTTGCCTTGAACTACGGGAGAGAGACACCGCTTGTGGCACTTGGTGCACACGTCATGTTCGGCGTGGTTCTCGGCATCTTCCTCACTCCATGATCCGGGAGGCTCCCCTTCTTCTTGAGTTACCGCGGTTTGCGAATTTGGGTGACCCAGTACTCCTCCGTCTCCGGCGACTCCACGCCGAAGCGTGCGTTCACGATGGCCAGGCGGTTGCCGGACTCGGCCACGGTCGTGGGTACGTCGAAATCCTCGTCGGTTGTACGGCTCACGACCACACCCGACTCGCGATCGGATTCGAGCTGGATCAGCGTCAGAGTGTCGATCCCGTTCTGCAGGACCCACAGCCGGTGGCCGCCGTCGAGCAGAATGCCGTCTCCGCTCGGTACCGACTCCTCTCCGAGGTCGATCGCGGTGGCCTCGCCGGATGCGGGGTCGACCTTGAACAACTGTCCGGTGTTGCTCTGAACGACGATCAAGTGCTTGCCATGTCGGGTCGCATCGATGCCGTTGGCGTTGAACTCATTCGGTACGAAGACGATGTCGCCGGTCAGAGGCACGGTCTCGGGTTCGCCGAACTCTCCGCGGCCCTCGATGGGCACCTTGTAGAGCTGCTGGTTGAAGGAGTCTGTGAACCACGCCGCGTTGCGGGTGGCGACGACATCGTTTACGAAGGTCGGGTCCGCGTCGGTCAGGTCGAAGACGCCAAGCTCGTTGCCCGTCTTCGTGTTGTAGACGTATGCGTCCCCGGTCGGGCCTCCCGCGACGAACAGCATCCTGTTGCGAATGGACAGACCGACCGCGACCCTCCCCGGCATACCCGGCACGAAGATGTCGCCCTTGCCGGTTCGCAGGCTGCCCTTGAAGATGGCGCCGTCGACCAGGGAGCCGGCGAAGAACTGGGCCTTTTCAGTCGCTATGCCTTCGGGCTGGAAACCATCCGGCAGCGAGATGATCTTGGGCCGCGACCCGGCTCCCGCGGTCTGCGGGATGGCGACCAGAGCGACAAGCAGCATCACCGCGGCTGCTCCCGCGAGCATGCGTAACTTCCTAACGACTGAATCCATGGTTCTCCCCTCTCTCATGGATGTGCCTATGGACGTTTCATCACCAGGTCGCAACCAGGGTCTCGCCGGTCGAATGATCGACCAGGCGGAGCCGCAGCACGTCGTGCAGGTCCACACCCAGTGGCTGAGCCCACGTCCCCTTGCCCTCCTCCACCTGCATCTCGCCGGCGCTCCAAGTGTCGCCGCCGATTGACGTGATCTCGATGTCATAGATGCCTTCGCCCGTTCCTTCGCGTACGACACAGAACACCCATGACGGGGAACCCTGGTATCCGAAGACGTGTCCGGCTTCGGATCCCTCTCCGCTCTCCAATGGCCGCGCTGCGAAGTACTCGCCGTCGGCGACCGCCAAGGTTGCCCGGTAGCCGGCCGCGAGCTCGCGATCGGCGGCGCCGGCGGCGTAGACGGCCGCACCTGCAATCAGCGCCGCGACCAGCGCGGCGGCTGCAACGGCGAGCCAACGGCTGTCGCGGAGACGCGCGCGCCGCGTCGCGCCCAGGCGCTCGAGCACTCGAGACTCGAAGCCCATGGGTGGCTCTGCAGAGGGCGCGAGCATGAGCATTTCGTCGGCGACCTCGCTGAGCGACTGGAGTTCTCGCCGGCAGTCCGCACAATTGCCGAGATGCTCGAGCGCTCGGCCGCGGTCATGACCCGTAAGCGTGCCGAGCGCAAGCTCGGGCAACAACAGTCGGACCTCGGGGCATTCGGGTCTACTGTTCACGGCTTACCTCTAGCGCCGCGCGCAGGTTGAGCATCGCTCTGTGCAGGCGCGTCTTGGCAGTACCGAGCGGAATGCCTTCGGCTTCACTGATCTCCTTCCCGGAGAGTCCCCGGAAGGTCGCAAGCAACAGGACCCGGCGCTGTTCGACGGAGAGCCCGACGATCGCCTCATGTAGGCGCCTCTTTTCATCGGCGAGCACGCCCCTTCCTTCCGGATCCGGCTCCGTGCTGATGACCTGCAGTAGTGCTGTGTCGTCATAGGTGGTGGCCTCACGCGATCGCATGCGCCGGGCATCGATGGAGAGATTGCGCGCGATGGTAAGGAGCCAACTGTCAACCCGTCCCTTGCGCGAGTCGTAAGCACCGGCGTGCTCCCATGCCCGCACCATCGTCTCCTGAGCGACCTCCTCTGCCACGGCGGCATCCTTCACGATGGTCAGCGCCAGCCCGAACACGCGACCCTGAAAGCGGCGCACGAAAGCCGCGGTTACCTCGGGGTCCTTGGAAGCAAACCCCGCCAGCAGCGACTCGTCAGACAGCTTCCACATTGAGATGACGTTACGCCAGGCCGGCCACCCGCCTAGTCCCCCGCCCCGTAGCCGTCGCCCTTGGAGCTGGTTTGCTTGTCCTGGATCGGCTCGCCCTCCGCTGACATCACCCACCAGACGTCGTTGAGTCCCTGCCCGTTGGTGTCGCCCGCAGCCTCGTCGCCCGAGAAGTAGTAGAGCGGCAGATCGTTGTAGCTCACCTGGGTCGTTCCATCGGTGCGCTCAGCCGATGCCAGTAGGGACTGGTCGAGGCCATCACCGGCGGTCAGATCGCCCGTCGCCTCGAGCGCGGGCCAGGCCTCAGCGCAGTCGTCGTAGCAGGTCGGCTCGCCTTCCTCCTGGTCTGGCATGAACATGTAAAGCGTGTTGCCATCGGCGTCGACGAGAATGTCTCCGAGATCCGAGCTCTCCACCGCGACCGTGGCCGCAGCCTCCTCCTGGGACTCCTCCCCGCCTCCACCTGTTGAAGTCTCACCGTCATCGCCTCCGCAGGCCGCGAACAAGAGCGCGCACGTGGCAACGAGCGCCAGGATCCGACGCATAACAACACCTCCCAGATGGGCTTTCGCAGGTATACGGACGAGGCGGCCCCAGGGTTCAAGTGAATTCGTGGCGGCTTAGAACGCTCCCTGGACCCCCGCCGGAAGTAAGACCCCAGGCGGCCGATATAAGCATGCAGCCCGATGTGGGGCCACCCGCCTTACTCGTAGCTTGCTCCTAACGAACCCGACGAAGGAGGAAGACGATGCACCCGGCACTGGCAGAGGCATTCGTCCGGCAGCACATCGAAGATCTGCACAAGGACGCCGCCAAGCAGCGACTGGCACGGCGAAACCGGAACCCCCGGAGTCACCGCCGAAGGGTGGATGCGAGAAGGCTCCAGAGAGCCCCCGCCCACTAGTTGGAGGATGAATCCCGATTCCGTCCCCGGCCGGAAGCCATTCATCGAGCGAGAAAACGAGAGCGGGCCGGATCCCCCGGGCCCGCTCTCGTTTTCGTCATTTCGGGGTGGGATACTTGCCAGCATCGCGATCGCAACCAGCTCTGCGTTCATCGGCCGGACCGATGAGCTCGGCCGGCTTTCGGAACTTCTCGAGCGGGCCGAGCAGGGTGGGCGCGCAGTGGGGCTCGTGGCCGGCGATGCAGGAGTGGGCAAGACCCGACTGCTAGCCGAGCTCAGCGACCTGGCCGAACGACGAGGGATGCGCGTCCTCGTCGGTGGCTGCATGGAAACCGGAGACGTCGGACTCCCCTACGTCCCCTTTCTCGACGCTTTTCGCGACCTGGGCGCCAAACCCGAAGAGGCCGAGCTTGTGAACTCGCTGGTGGGCGTCGTCCCCACCCTCGGCCGCCTTCTCCCCACCCCCGATGAGGAGAGAGGCTCGCCTCCACCGCCTCCCAGCGACGAGTTCGAACAGGTCGAGCTCTTCGGCGGGGTTCTCTCACTCCTGGTGCGGCTTTCCGAGCTAGCACCGCTCCTGTTGGTAATCGAGGATGTCCACTGGGCCGATCAGTCGACCCGCCACTTACTCTCCTTCCTCGTAAGGACCATTCGGTCGGGACGACTCGCCGTCGTCGTCAGCTACCGCTCCGACGAGCTTCACCGGCGGCATCCGCTGCGCCCGCTTCTGGGCGAGCTGGTCCGCATCTCTGACATCGAGCGAATCGACTTGCCGCCGTTCAACCGATTGGAGCTGACCGCGCACCTCGAGGCGTTGGTCGGAGAGCGGGTCGACGCGGCCGCCGTGGACCGCATCCTCACCCGCTCCGAGGGCAACGCCTTCTTCTCAGAGGAGCTCGTCGCGGCCGGCGCTATGTCTGCGGAGGTAGTGCTTCCTGAAGCCCTGGCCGACGTACTGCGTGACCGCATCGAGGGGCTCTCGGAGCCTGCCCAGGACCTTCTGAAGGTGGCGTCGGTTGCCGGCCGGCGGGTCAGCCATCGACGACTCGTCGCGGCCGCCGGCCAGCCCGAGGCCGAGCTCGAAGCGAGCCTCCGAGAGGCGATCGCCGGACAGGTGATGGTCGCCGACCCCGTCGCGGAGACCTACCGATTCCGCCACGCGCTGCTGCAGGAGACCGTCTACGGGGACCTGTTGCCCGGGGAACGAAGCCGGCTTCACGGCACCTACGCTCGCTTGTTCGCCGAGTCAGGACACGCCGCCGAGCTTGCCCATCACTGCCTGGCCAGCCACGACCTACCAGGGGCTCTCGCCGCCATGGTGAAAGCGGCGACGGAGGCGACCTCTGTGTCTGCTCCCGCAGAGGCCCTGGGCCACCTCACCAGGGCGATCGAGATCTGGGATCACGTGCCGGACGCCGCGGTGGTTGCCGGAATCGAGCGCGCGCCCCTCCTGCTCAGGGCCGCGGCGGCGGCCGGCAACTCGGGAGAGTTCCGGCGCGCGGTCGGCCTGGCTCAAGAGGCTGTGAACGCGATCGATGCCGAAAGCGATGCACTGCTCGCCGCCCTCGCCCACGAGCGTCTGGGCGAGCACCGCTACCAAGCGGGCATGCTCGACGAGGAAACGCTGGCCAGCTTCCGGCGAGCGGTCGAGCTCGTCCCGCCCCAGCGCCCGACCGAGCTGCGCGCTCGCGTTACGGCCGGCCTCGCACGAGCCCTGGTGGGCGCCCGTTGCTATGAGGAGGCCAGGGAGTGGTGCGACGAGGCACTCGCCGTGGCCAAGGAGGTGAACGCCCCCGAGGATGAGACTCACGCACTGGTTACGCTGGCGGTCCTCGAGGTCCGCCACAACAATCCCGAGGTCGCCCGCTCTCTGCTCCGCAAGGCCCGAAAGCGCGCCGCGGGTGCCGGAGCCCGGGCTCAGGAACTGCGCGCCCAACATAGCCTCGGAGCGCTCGAGCTCGACGTCGGCAATCTTGCGGCCGCGTGCGCGACCCTCGATGAGGCGGTCGCGCTTGCCGAACGCACCGGTCTGTCGTGGAGTCAATACGGCATCAACTCGGGGGCGCTGCGTTCCTTCGCCTACTACGCAGTGGGAGATTGGGACGAAGCTGAGCGCCTCGCCAAGGCGCTCGATGACCGCATGGCCGGATCAGAGACCCTGTCGGCGGCCGCCCTGTTCGTCGAGGTGGGTCGAGGGCGAAGCCGGGCGGCGGAGAGGCTCGGCCGGCTCGAGCCGGCGCGGAACGAAGATGCCTGGGTCGCTTACCTCGCGGGGGGCTGCGGCACCGACCTCGCCTTGTGGGAGGGGGATCTGGAAGGCGCTCGCTCCCTGGCGCGGAGCACTCTGAGCGTGCTGGACGCGACCGACGAAACCTGGGAGCTGAGTGCGATCTGGCCCGCGACCCTCGGGCTGGCCGCCGAGGCAGAGCAGGCGGAGAGGGCGCGGATCGACGGGGACGAGGACGCAATCGCGGAGGCGCGGGCCAGGGGCCAGGCTCTCCTGGAACAATGCCGCACCGCCGAGGAAAAGACGCGCTCGGTGGGGCGTCAAATCGGCCCGGAAGCGGTCGCCTGGCTGGCGCGAGCCGAGGCCGAATGGGAGCGGCTCGATGGGCGTGCCGATCCCGATCGCTGGGCGGCGGCGGCCGAGGCCTTTACCTACGGCTACGTCTACGAGGAGGCACGGTGCCGCTGGCGACTCGCGGAGGCATTGTTGGCGGAGGGGAAACGAGACGAGGCCGCGGAGCAGGCTCGTCTCGCCCACGACGTCGCCCTACGGCTGGGGGCGGAGCCCCTGCGCGGTCAGATCGAGGCGCTCGCCCGGCGAGGGCGTCTGGGCGTGGCGGGGGTGGAGCGGAGCACCGGTGCGGCCGGTCTCACCGCACGCGAGCTCGAGGTCCTTCGCCTCGTGGCCGACGGGCGCTCGAACCAACAGATAGCCGACACCTTGTTCATCAGCCGCAAGACGGCCAGCGTCCACGTCAGCCACATCCTCGCGAAGCTCGGCGTCCGCACCCGCGTCGAGGCGGCCGCATCCGCGCACCGAATGGGCCTGGACGAGGCAACACTCGGCTAGTGAACGGCGTCAAGACCGTTGCATCAGCTCGAGAACCTTCACGACCGTGTTCCAGTTCCGCGCCGTGGCTCGCGTTCCGAGCTTCTTCTCGAAGTAGTCGATGGTGAGCCTGGACCTACCCGAACCCTTGGGAAAGCGAAGATAGATCTCACGGCCCCTGACCTCGAACTCATCCGGTGGCGAGCGGTCGGGGTCCAGCATCTTGATGGCCTTCGCCGAAGCGGACTCGGCAAGGAACATGACGTGCAGCGAGGTGGGTCTGACGCCCTTGGTCTGAAAGGGATTGCCCGCGGCGACGCGCTCAAGCTCCCGGCGCGTCCGCACAATGACCGAGACCGTAAGGTCGAAGGACTTTGAGATTGCGGCCTCGATCTCGGCGGCAATCTTCTTAGAGGTCGATGATCGACCCTCGAAAACGACGTTGCCGCTCTGGAGATAGGTACGCACGTCCTCGTGGCCCAGCTCCTCGAACATGGTCCGTAGCTCCTTCATCGGGACCTTGTTCGCCCCACCCACGTTGATCCCCCTGAGCAGCGCAAGGTAGGAAGGCAAGTCTCATACTCCGATCGGTTACAACACCCTGAAGGACTCAGCGAGTTTCGCAGAAAGGACAAGGAGGTGCCGCAATGAAGGTCGGGTCCGTGGTTGTCGACTGCAATGACTTCGAAGCCATGTCCACGTTCTGGCAAGAAGCGCTCGGTTATGTTCCCAAGTACCCCGCCTCCGACGACTGGGTAATCCTTCGCGATCCCGAAGGTAAGAACGTCAACGTGTCAATTCAAAAGGTTCCCGAGGAGCGATCGGGCAAGAACCGGCTTCACTTCGACCTATACACGGATGAACAGGAAGCCGAGGTGAAACGACTCCTGGAGATAGGCGCAACCCGGCATCCCCGGACGCCCGAGCCGGATGAGGACTTCATCGTGCTCGAGGATCCCGAAGGCAACCTCTTCTGCGTGATCGATATCACCTCGAATTGAGCTGAGGTCGGCGCGGTCGGCGTTCTCGTAACGATTACCGGACGGCGGCACCCTATGACAGAGCAGACGTCATAGGCGGAGGAGATGATGCAAATGAGTTGGTCGCATGATTCGAGCCGGTCCGGCCGCGGGCTGTGGGCGTTGGCCGCCCTATCGATTACGGCTTTGCTGGCATCCACCCTTGCGAGCACCGATACGGCCAAGGCGGCGTTTCCGGGAGGCAACGGCAAGATCGCCTTCGAGAGCGCCCGCGACGGGAACCTCGAGATCTACTCGATGGCCCCCGACGGTACCGGCCAGGTCAACCTCACCAACGACCCTGCATCCGACACGGATCCGGTCTGGTCTCCGGACGGCACCAGGATCGCGTTCGTGCGGGCGGCCGACATCTGGGTGATGAACGCAGACGGGACGGGTCAGCAGAACCTCACCCCCGCGGCCAACGACGGCCAGGGCAACGTGGGCATAAATCCGACCTGGTCTCCGGATGGCCAGAGAATCGCCTACCAGGACAGCCACGAGATCTGGGCCATGAACGCGGGCGACGGCGGCGGCAAGACCAATCTCACCAATACCCCGGGCAACCAGCCGGGTGAGTCGCTTCCCGCGTGGTCGCCCGACGGGACCAAGATCGCCTACATCAGGGACTTCGATATATGGGTGATGAATCCGGACGGCAGCGGCGACACTCAGCTCACGTTCACGTCCGGGGCCGACGCCTCCGAGCGGTGGTCCGACTGGTCGCCCGACGGAGACAGAATCGTTTACGACCGCTCCGGCCAGGCCTGGGTGATGAACGCCGACGGCACCGGCCAGGAGGCGCTGACGGGGGGCACAAACGAGTCCGGAGAGCAGCCAGCCTTCTCCCCCGACGGGACCAAGATCGTGTTCCACTCGAACGCGTTCGACGCTCCCAACGGCGACGACATCTTCGTGATGAACGACGATGGGACCGGCGTTGAGAGGCTCCCGACCGCCGTTCCGACCGCCGACAACGACCCCAACTGGCAGCCGGGCGAGGCCGCGCCCCCTGAGACCGATCCGTGCGACGACCCGGATGCCATCGTCGGGACCTCACGTGGCGACGAATTGACCGGCACGAACGGCGACGACATCATCTGTGGCTTTGGCGGCAAGGATCGCATCAAGGCTCGGGGTGGCAACGACGAGATCTATGGCGGTCCCCAGCGTGACGTCATCCGTGCCGGCGGCGGCAGTGATCTGCTCCTGGGCAACGACGGCAACGACGCTCTTCGCGGCGAGAAGGGCAAGGATTTCCTGAACGGCGGAAGGAACGTCGATACCTGTAAGGGCGGGCCGGGCAGCGACAAGAAGAGGAAGTGCGAGCGCGGGGGTGCCGGTTAGCCGCCCTCGGCGCTCGGGTGAAGGAACGGGCTGTAGCCGCCGGCGATCGTCGCAACCGTCGCCGGCGGCGTAAGCACCTCGACCAAGGTGGCCGGCGCTACCACGGTCGGAGTCCCGTACCCATCGAACGACCAGGGAAGAACGCGCTCGCCGAGCAAGAGTCCCGGCGCCCCGCGGTAGCGGACCATCGTTCCGTCGGGCAGCTCCCGGATGAGTTTCGTCCGGGTCAGCTGCCGGCGCGTCCGTGAGTCGACCCTCTCTTTGTGCAGTTGAGCGTCGATGTGCATAGCGCGCGGCCGGTCCGCCAGCCCGTGCGCGAGATGCCAGCACTCCGCGAAGGAGTTGAAGTCGGCGCGACGGCAGTACGCGCAAGGACGGTGCCCCGCCGCCAGCGCCGTTGCCTCGTCCAGGAAGAACAGCGCGGTCCAACGCCCGGGTGGCATCGGGTCGCGTCGAACGTCCTTCCAGTCGAGCGTGCAGCAGATCCAGTGCTTCGATCGCCAGCGTGCGACTCCCAGCCGACGATCCGTCGTATGCAGGCAGCCGCGGTTTCCCATCAGCAAGCCCCGGCCCGGATGAGAAACGATTTCTCCAGTGGGCTTCACCCGGTTTTGCAGCGGCGTCACAGAGTCGGCTTGAACACCATCATCGCCACAACCGACACCAACAACGCCAGGTTGAGGAGACGGCCGAGGGACCGATCACACTCTGGCCGAGGAAGGCGCTCTGGCGAGCCATTGCGGCCTGAGCCGACGGATCCCGCTCGCGCCCGAGCCGTGTGGTGATGAGGGCGATGGTCGTGAGTCCGCCCAGCCACACGATGACGGCCATTACATGCACGAACTCGAACAAGGTGTAGAGCGTGAACACGCCATTTCCTCCCGAAAAAAAAGGCTAGCGGGTGGCGTACAAACGAGTTGTCAGCGGAGCGAAGATCGCGGTCAGAACCGCCGCGATTATCAGCACGATGGCGAGGTCTGCGCCCGGGTCTGTCCCCTCCATGAAGGCGCGCGTCGCGTTTACGAGCAGCGATATGGGGTTGGCGTTCACGAACGCCTCGAGTCCCGCTGGCATTGTGCTGGGATCGACGAACGCGTTGGAGAGGAAGGTCACGGGGAAGATCGCCATGAAGCCCGCGTTCATCACTGCGTTGGGCGAACGCAGCAACAGGCCCAGGGTCGTGAACACCCAGGACAGGCCGAACGAGAAGACCACTACCAGAGCGAGCGCCGCAAGCACGCCGCCGATACCCCCCGCGGGCCGGTAGCCGAGGATGACTCCCAGCACGAGGATCACGGTTCCGGCGATCACGTACCGCACGCTGTCACCAATTACCGATCCCACCAGCGGCGCCGGCCGCCAAATCGGCAACGATCGGAAGCGGTCGACGACTCCCTTGGTGACGTCGGTATTCAGGGCGACCCCCGAGTACACGGTGGTGAAGATGACCGACATGACCAGGATCCCCGGCAGGATGTAGTCGAGATAAGCGGCTGTAGATCCGGCAATGGCCCCACCGAACAGATAGGTGAACATCAGCACGAACATCACCGGAGTGATGGTTACGTCTAAGAGCTGCTCGGGGACGTGCTTGATCTTGAGCATCCCGCGCCAGCCAAAGGTGAATGCCGCGGAAACCGCACTTGCCTGCGGTGGACGCTCGGTCGAGGAGATCGCCTTACGAACCGCCGCCTCGTCGGCCTCGGAAGCTCTGCGGACTTCGGTTTTGGGGGTGCTCATGCCGGTTGCTCCTCTTCGATCTCGTCGGCCTCGAGCGCGCCATCCTCGGCCGGGTGTCCGGTCAGTGCCAAGAAGACCTCATCGAGGCTCGGCTGCCCCGACGAGAAGTCCGCTACTCGCACGCCGGACTGGGTGAGCGCAGCGACCGCCTGAGCCGCCCGCTCGGCGTCGGCGCACTGAACCGAAAGGGCCGCGGGGTCTGCTTCCAGGAGGACCGAGCCGAGTTCCCGGTCGAGCAACTGCGCTGCTTGTGGCCGCTGCTCGGCGTCAAGCAGGCGAACGTGCAAGGCCCCGAGGCCCACCGATGCCTTGAGTTGGGCCGGCGTGCCTTCGGCGATCACCTTGCCGTGATCGACGACGGCGATGCCCTCAGCGAGCTGATCGGCCTCCTCGAGGTACTGGGTACAGAGCAGAATGGTCGTCCCGCCGGCGACCAGCATGCGGATGATGTCCCATACCTGATTGCGCGAGCGCGGGTCGAGTCCGGTCGTGGGCTCGTCAAGAAACATCAACCTGGGAGTGACGACGATGCTCGCGGCGATGTCGAGCCGGCGCCGCATCCCGCCGGAGTAGTTCTTGACCAGCCGCCCGGCCGCCTCAGCGATACCGAAGGCCTCGAGCAGTTCGTTGGCCCGGTCCTTTGCGTGGGCCCGCTTCAGTCCCAGCAAGCGGCCGATCAGAATCAGGTTCTCGCGCCCGGTGAGGTCCTCATCCACCGATGCAAGCTGCCCGGTGAGGCTGACGGCGCTCCGCACCGCGTTCGCTTCCTGCACGATGTCGTGGCCGAACACCGTGGCGCTGCCGGCATCGGGACGAAGCAGGGTGGCGAGCATCTTGATCGCCGTGGTCTTGCCGGCGCCGTTGGGCCCCAGCACGCCGTAGACCGAGCCGCTTCGAACGGCGAGATCGATTCCGTCGACGGCGCGGGTCTCGCCAAAGACCTTGACTAGGCCTGTGGCCTCGATCGCGAGGGGGGATTGAGATGTCATCTGGCTCCTCGGCTCTCGGAGTTGACTGTCGCTTGCGTGTGTCAACACATTAGACCTGAGCTGATTCCAAAACTCATCGCGAACTTTCGGATCAGGCCCTGGCGTTTTCCGGTAAACCGCCGCGAGCCACCGATTTCCCACCCGTCTGAGCCCTGCCCCGCGATGAGTTTTGTCTCCCCAATCGGTCTCTACAACCAGGGCTGCGAAAGGAGCCGCTCTTTGCCGCTGCCGAGGTCGCCGGTGAGACTCAAGGGGATGCGATGAAACCGCCTCACGGGGCGAACACGGTCGTGATGGTCATTGAGGGTCCGATCGCGCCCGCCGACGTCGCGGAGCTCTGCGAGTGCGTCCGTCAACTGCTGGCGAGCAGCAACGCCGAGTTGGTGATCTGCGACGTGGGAGCGCTCACCCGCCCGGACGCCGCCACCATCGATGCCCTCGCCCGGTTGCAGCTCACCGCTCGAAGGCTCGGGAGCCAGGTCCGGCTACGCCATGCTTGCGGCGCGCTGCAGGACCTGCTCGCGTTGGTGGGACTGAGCGAGGTGGTACCGCTCAGCGAGGGTTCACGGCTCGAGCCGTGGGGGCAGGCCGAACAGCGGGAATAGGTTGGCGGTGTCGAGGAAGAAGCAGATCCCGGTGATTCGGCCCTCCGTTACCCCCTCGATGACCTGGAGCGACCAGGGGATGAGGCTGCCTCCCGGCCCCCCCGGTTTGTACTGCCCGAAGGCGGGCGAACCGTTCGCAACGGTGGGCACCAAGCGGGAGCCGCGACAGCCGATTCCGGGGCCCAGGCACCAGCCGCGAATGTTCTCGTGGCCCCGGAACCACAGCTCGAAGGGTGGCATCGACCAGGAGGCGTCCTCCTGGAGCAATGCCGTCAGGGAATCCATGTCGTAGCGCTCGAAGGCGTCTACGTAGCGGCTCAATAGCGCCTGCTGGGCCTCGTCCATCGGCTGAAACGAGCCGCCGGCGGAGACCTCGCTGTCCGCAAGAGTGGAGCGGGCTCGTTGGAGCGCGCTGTTGACCGACGCCACGGTCGTGTCGAGCAGCTCCGCCACCTCGGCGGCCTTCCAGCGCAGCACCTCTCGCAGGATCAGCACCGCGCGCTGCTTCGGTGGCAGGTGTTGCAGCGCGGCCACGAAGGCCAGTCGGACTGAATCGCGTTCGAGGGCCAGCTCGGCGGGGTCGGCATCCGTCGACAGAACCTGGCCATCGGGGATCGGCTGTACCCACGCGGTCTCGGGGAGCGGGGGGCCGAGCGCCGAATCGGCGGAGGACGCGGCCGATAGATCCATCGGGCGGGCGCGCCGCTGGCTCCCGTTCAACATGTCGAGACACACGTTGGTCGCGATGCGATAGAGCCACGAGCGCACCGCCGCTCGACCCTCGAAACGGTCGAAGCTACGCCACGCCCGCACAAAGGTTTCCTGCACGGCGTCCTCGGCCTCGAACCCAGAGCCCAACATCCGGTAGCAGTAGGCGGTCAGTTCCGTCCGGTACTTCTCCAGGTGTCGCTCGAGCTCTCCGGAGCTTCGGGCCGCGCGCTCCGCAGCTGCGAGATCAGTCATCCGAGTCGCTCCCCTTTGAGGTCGGTAACAGCGGCGACGCATCCATCACCCGACCGACCATAATACGGGGCGGCACTCCGGGAGCACCGACCAGAGCTGGGCCGATAGTGAGACGCGA
Organism: Actinomycetota bacterium; assembly: GCA_050693975.1. Taxonomy (GTDB): domain Bacteria; phylum Actinomycetota; class CADDZG01; order CADDZG01; family WHSQ01; genus WHSV01. The sequence goes on along the minus strand of JBOGWV010000043.1, from coordinate 23,696 downwards.
CGGTTCACCGACGTCTCTGCTCTCGCAAAGCGCAATCGATGCGCGCCAGCAGGTCATCCAGGATGGGAATGCATCGTGGAGTCCTCGAGCCGGCCTCGGCATTCGCGTCCGCTCGAACGGAGCTGGAGCGTTTCGTCCTGAATGTCTGGATCTGCTTCATCGTCCGTCCTCTCATGGTCGGAACTCTGGCCTACTCGACACACCTGGAAGTGCTCTTTCGACGCCAGCGCGCGCATGAAATGGTCGCCGTAGGCATCGAAGAACGGAGTCATTTGGCTCGAATGCGCGCGCAGCGCCTCGACTTTGGCGGCAAGAAGCTCTTCGTCGAGCTCGAGAGTGACATCGGGGTCGGGAATCGCGGTCGGGTAGCCCGGCCAAAAGACGTTGAACTCGTTGAGCGCGGGGGCGAACGAGTCCTTCCACTCTGCGGACACGGCCGCGTGGAAGAGCCTCGCCTCGGGTTGGTTCCATAGCTCGAGCGCGGCCGTTACCGACGTGGACAGCGATTTGTGATCGGGGTGACCGGTGAAGCCGTCGCGCCCGAAGGTCACGATCGCATCGGGCTGCAACTCAACGAGTGCGTCATAGATGCGTGCGATCACATCGTCGCGGGGCGTCTGAGGCAAGCGGCCGTCTGAGTAGCCGAAGAAACGCTGCTCTTCCACGCCCAATCGCTCGAGCGAAGCCTCCAGCTCATCCCGGCGGAGGTTCGCCAAAGTCTCCGGGGAGCTTGATCGTCCGAAGCTGTGGCCTGCCTCACCGCCGGTCAGGTGGATGCACACAACGCGCTCGCCGCGGCGGGCGGCGCCGGCCAGGAGACCGCCAGAGACGAACACCTCGTCGTCGGGGTGGGCCCAGATTCCAAGTGTCGTGGTCATGGCTTATCGCCTCAGTTGGGCTCGCACGCTGCATCAATGAGCGAGGCGAGGTCGTAGCGTTCGAAGGCATCGACGTAGCGGGCCAGCAGGGCGCGCTGTTCTTCGTCCAGCCGCGGGGACGTTTCGCCGACGGCCTCGCTCGCGAGCGTGGATCGGGCCCGCTGCAGCGCACTGTTGACCGACGCAACGGTCGTACCGAGCAGCTCGGCGACTTCGTCGGCCTTCCAGCGCAGTACCTCTCTGAGGATCAGCACCGCTCGTTGCTTGGCGGGGAGGTGTTGAAGCGCCGCGACGAAGGCCAGCCGAATGTTCTCGCGCGTAACCGTCAGCTCGGCGGGATCCCCGTTGGTGGGAAGCACACCGCAGGGATGCGGGTGGATCAAAGTCGTCTCGGGCTGTTGCGCGACGACCAACGCTTCGGCGCTCACGGATGATCCGAAATCCATCGGCCGGGCGCGGCGCCGGCTGTCGTTGAGCATGTCGAGGCACACGTTGGTGGCGATGCGAAAGAGCCACGAGCGCAGAGCGGCGCGGCCCTCGAAACGATCGAGGCCCAGCCAGGCTCGCACCATGGTCTCCTGCACGGCGTCCTCGGCCTCGAACGTCGTCCCCAGCATCCGATAGCAGTGGGCGGTCAGCTCCGTGCGGTGCTGCTCGATCCGGAGCTCCAACTGCTCGGAATCGCTCTCAGAAGTGCTCCGGTCGATAACGGCTGAGGTGGTGCCTTCGCTCATGCGAACCTCCCTTGGCTCGGCCCTTTTGCGTTCCTAAGGGAGCCATCGAGGTTCGAGCAAAATCGAAAGCGCTACCTCGAGGTGGTCACGTAGATGAGCGAAGCGGAGGGAACGTCTTCCATGAGTTGCAGGGCCAGCTCGCTCTCGTAGGTCGTCACGATGACCTGACGAAGGCCGGCTCCGGACGCCGCCTTGGCGAGTGTTCCGGCGACAACCTTCCTGAGCCGAGGATCGAGATGCTCGAGCGGCTCGTCCAGCCACACAAATGGCGCGCGGGTGGATGCGCCGGAAACGAGGAGCCGGGTAAGGAGTTGGGCCCACACCTTCTCGCCGCCACTCAGAGACTCGAACCCAAGCACGCGGCTGCCCACAGTTCGAGTGATCCGGCCCTCGGGACTGAGGTTCAAGCCGCCCGCACCGAAAATGCGTTTCCAGCGGTTCGCAACCTCCGACACGAGAGGTTCGATGAACTCCTTGGTAATGGCATTCCCTGCAGCCTTGAAGGCTTCGCCCGCGGCGAGCGCTACACCCTCTTCGCGGTACAACGCCACCTGCTCCTGGATTCGGCGTTCATCCTCATCGAGGGTCGTGAGCGCGTCTTCCAACGATTTCCTCGACGCAGAGTGCACTGCGATCACTTGGTCGAGTTCTTGAACCTTGTCTCTCGCTTGCTCGAACTCCTCCTCGGTAGATTCCGGGTCGGTGTCTCCGGACCCGGATTCTGGCTCCGCAGGCATCGGCACGGCTCGAATCTTCACGAGAAGCTGTCTTACGTCGCCCAAGGCATCCCGCCTGCGGTTCGCCGCTTCCTCGGCCTCCGTCGTGACCGCAGCCAGGTCGCTCAGATGTTTCCTGTGCTCTTGCTCGGCCTTGTCCGCTTCGTGTTGAGAGAGTGGGCGCAGACAGGTCGGGCAGACGGCTTCGGAGTCCCCAAGCTGTGACATGGCCTGATCAATGAGATCGGCTTTACCGCGAGCCGTCGCGGCTTCGCTCTCGGCCGTTGAGATCGATTCCTCGAGTTCGCGTTCGGTTCGCTCCAGCAGGTCGACGACCTCCTCGGACGTTACCGACGTCTGAAGCAGCGAGCCGGCCTGCTCGGCAAAGGACTCGAGCTTCTTTCTGCGCCCCTCCAGTGAGGCCTTGAAGCGGATCCATTCCTCTGCCAATCGGTGTCGCTCGCCTGCCTCGTTCATTGCGGTGACGGCTCGTGCTCGTTCCTCATGAGCGGCAAGCAACTGCTCATCGAACGATTGCTTCTCGGCAACCAGCTCGTCTCTCTGGCGCCTCTCGGTGCGCTGCGTGGTCTTCAGCTTCCGTAGGGCGCTGGCCGCCGCGGACGCGGCGGCATCGGCATCGGCTGCGGCCTGGAAGAGCGGAGTCACGCCGAACACGCTCGCCAGGTGGTCCTGCAGTTGGAATTCGCCGTGTGCCGTCTCCAGTGACCCACCGTGAATCATGAACGTGAGCTGACCCAACACGTGTGCGTCGGCACCGGAGGAGGTCGCGAGAAGTTCATCGAGCTCGTCCTGAGTTGTGATGACCCTCTCGCCAAGTTCGGCCGAAAGCTCGACGCGACCCTTTCGATTGACGGATCTGGTGATCGCCAGACTCTCGCCGGAGGGGAGTCGCACGACAACTCTCACGGTCGCGTTTTCTGCATCGCCCCGAATCTGTTCGGCCGCGTTGACTTCGGAAGCGTCGCCGAGGAGCCCCCACGCGGCCCCCATGATCAGAGACGTCTTACCAATGCCGTTTGACGCCACGACATAGGTTGCGCCGGGACCAAACTCGAGATCGAGTTCGTCGTACGCACGCCAGTGCTCTAACTGCAACCGTTGAATCATCGCTGCGCCAGCTTCTTGAGTTGGGCGCTCACATCGTCGGGATCTACGCTGCCATCGTAGAGACCGGCCACCAGTTTCTTCAGCGCGGAGACCTCCCGATTTCCTAGATCCAAGAGCGCTTCCTTCTTGGGGTTCGTCTTGCGGGCTCGTTCGCCTATGGCCTGTTGCGCCTCGATAGCGGCCTTGGAGGCTCGCTCCGCAATCGAAGTCACGTCGACGCTGAGTTCCTCTGCCTGGTCGAACGCGGGGACGGGATCCCAATATGGAATCAACTCGTGCAGATAAGCCGAAACGGCCTCGGCCGCAGGTTGAATGGGACGCCGATAGCGACGACCGACCAGCGCCCCTCCGGGTCCCTGGATGTGCGGAGCGCAGTCTTCCGGTTCGACGAGCAGACACGTCAAATCCTTGGCCGTGATGGCGATCGCGGCCGTGTCGGGGAGCATCCGGAACACCCGTCCCAGATCGTCAAGGCAATCCTCGTTCTGCTTGAGCTCCTCCGCGTCATCAACGTCGAGGAGCCACACGCGGATGCGCCCGCCGAAGGTTCCGACGAGCCATCCGCCCAGGATGTCGACACCACCAAGTCGCGATACGACGGCGACCGGATCGGGCGTGATGCGAACATCGGGCGGAAGGGCCTCTCTGAGCTCGGTCACCACGCGTTCGCCGAGCTCTGGTGACAGGGCGTGAGGGATGGACCTGGAGGTGTCGTCAGGAGAAGGCGACTCCTCGTCCTCGTCGCCACGTCCAAGCCCAAGTGCCACCCCACCGGTTAGCTCGAGGATTCGGATCAGCTCTTCGAGTTCCTCTCGTTCGGAAGGACTGAGGTGGCTGACGTCCGGCTTCGCGCCGCCCATCTCAACATGGTCGAGGTACGCGGCGAGCGCCTCCTCGATGCGGTCACTGCTTTCGGTCATCTCCCTCACCTCCTTCGCCTTGGTCTGCCTCTAATTCTTCATCCGGTAGCCGGCCCTGTTGTTTCAGATGTCTTCGAATCTTGATGAGGGCCGTGGCCATGATCTGCCCCACCCTCTGACCCGTTACCGGCGGTGTGAGCTCGCGCCCCACCGCGGCACGGCTCTTCTCGTTGAACTGGACCTCGAAAAACACCTTTCTTTCGGTTGTAGTCAGGGCCACGTGGACCGCCTCCTCGACCAGCGAGAGCAGCTCGATCTTCTCGATTTCGTCGCCGTGCTCGAAGTAATCGACGTCGGCGCCCTCCGACCCTCGAAGGAGGTCTTTTCTGGTGACTTCTTCTCCCTCATCCTCGTGAATCGGGGCGTCCAAAGACGGACCCATCCTCTTTACCTCTGCCCGCCGCAGCGCATCGATGGCCTTGTTTCTGGCCACCCTGATGGCAAAAGGCCGGAAGGGGCCCTGGCGCTCAAAGTTCTGGGCGGCCATCGAGCTCCACGCCTCATCGACTACATCCCAGGGGTCGATGCCTCTGCCTCTCCCCACGCTCAAGACGGAGACGCGCATCAATCCCCGGATCCGCTGGTATTCCTCACCATCGACCCCGTCCGGTAACTCTGGGTTCAGTGGTTTATCCACGTGAAGTCCTTATCGCAGGACCGCGAAAATCGAAAGCGAAAATGAATCCCAATACCTCGCTTGGCCGGAGGCCATACCGCCGAGCGGAGCCTTGGTTCCGAGCCTTTTTCGGCTCAGCCGGGGCGCACCGGGAGGTCGTAGTAACGCCGGACGCTGGAACCGATCCGGGAGACGTCGGTCCCGTAGATGTGGATCGAGATGGCGGTGTCGTCACCCGCGTTGCGGACCCGGTGGATGTCCCCGGGCGGGGCGAAACCGCTGATTTCGCCGGTGTCGTTCGAGTTTGTGCCCGCCTCGACCAGGCATTCGTTGCGCTCGTCGAGCTTGAAGAGCTCTTCGTACTCCACGCCCTGGATGACACCGAACACGCACCAGGTCACGTGGTCGTGGATCGGAGTCACCTGGCCTGCTCGCCAGACGAGACCGACGATCGAGAAAGCTCCGCCGGGCTCGATGTAGAGCTCGTGGCTACGGTGCGTCTCCGGGTCACCGGCCCGCTGCTCGGCGGTCAGCACATCCGGCGTCGGTAGGTGGCGCCGCAAGGCACCGGCAACCAGCCGGGCGGTCTCCTGCCAGTCAGCGTGCGTGCTCACGGCGGAGCGGACGGCCGTCACCAGCTCGTCCAGTCCCCCCGTGGCGGACCGCGGCGGGCTGAAAAGAGTCAGATCCGGTTGGCCAGCCTTGGGCGCATCGTGAGTGGTCACGGTTTCGGTCCTCTCGTCGGCAGCCGCTCGTCATTGAAGCGGTAACTAATGAGACTACAGATTCGTTCGAAACTCATCGAGATTGCGCTCACGAACCGGCACCTGCCGTGGTTGTTACCGATGACTTTGCCGTCGTCCTGGAGTCAATACCTCTGAGACCGCCACATTGAGGATTGGTCAACCTCCAAGGAGAAAACCAATGAGCTTGAGCCGCTACAAGGTATGCCCCGGCGATGAGGTCACGTTCATCAACCTGGACGCATCTGTCGCGGTTTCTGACATGGACCACGCCAAGAGCTTCTACGAGGGAAAGCTGGGATTCTCCGGGATACAGGATCGGTCGGACGGAAGCCTCGTGTATGCATGCGGAGGGGGCACCTCGCTGCGCGTTTATGCGTCTCCCGCCCACGCCGGGAAGGCAACTGCGACGCTGGCCACCTGGTACGTCGCGGACCTCGAGCAGGTGGTCGACGAACTCGGTTCCAACGGGGTGACCTTCGAACAGAACGTCCTGCCCGAGCTGAAGACCGACGAAAAGGGAATCCACGAGCTCGCCGACGGCAAGGTGGCCTGGTTCAAGGATCCCGACGGCAACACCTTCGCGATTGAACAGTAATCACCACCCACCCCGGTCACGCCTCTTGACGGAGATGCGAGGCATATGCTTGTCTAAAGCAAGGAGTTGCTTGCTTCTAGCAAGGAGATGAGCTTGCCGGTCGAAGAGCGCGTCGCCCAGCTGAGGGGCTTCAACCGCTTCTACACGGAGATTCTCGGCCTCCTGGGAGAGGGACTGCTGGACACGCCTTACTCCCTTCCTGAGAGCCGCGTGCTCTTCGAACTCGGATCGGGCGGTGCCGCATCGCCCACGGTCTTGGCCGATCGGCTGCGGTTGGATCTCGGGTACGTCAGTCGCCTGGTGGTGAGGTTGAAAGAACGCGCGCTCGTCACGGAGGAGAAGAGCACGAGGGATCGCCGCCGAAAGGTCGTCTTGCTGACGAAGGAGGGGCGCAAGGCGTTCCGCGACTTGGACGAGAAGTCGTCTGCACAGACCCGGCAGCTGCTGGACCAGCTCAGCGATGACGCGCAGGAACGGCTCGTGAAATGCGCCAAGGAGATCGAGGAACTGCTCGGATCGACGAAACGGCCGACGGTTGTTCTGCGGGAACCCGTCTCGGGCGACTTCGGCTGGGTCGTCCAACGCCACGGCGCCCTTTACCGCAGCTACTACGGGTGGGACGACACGTTCGAGGCCCTGGTGGCGAGCATCGTTGCCGCCTACATCGATGAGCGTGACCCGTCTCGTGAAGCTGCGTGGATTGCGGAGGTGGACGGTCAGCGTATGGGCTGCATCTTCTGCATGAAGAAGACCGAGGATGTTGCACAGTTGCGCATCTTGTTGGTCGAACCTGCAGCTCGGGGGATGGGGATAGGTACGCGCCTAGTGGACGAATGCATTCGCTTTGGGCGCAGAGCCGGCTACAAACAAATGATGCTTTGGACGAACGACGTGCTTGTCGGCGCCCGCCGGATCTATGAACGCGCGGGATTCCGTCTTGTGGAAGAAAACGAGCACCACAGTTTCGGCCATGATCTGATCGGCCAGAATTGGTTGTCAGACCTCTAGCGGTGGCTCGTATGTTGCGGTCGGCGTTCCGGATGTGGCGCGTGCACCTAGTCTCTCCGGCGCGGCTCCCCGCCGAAGCCAGCCGGGTCAAACGCTGATGCGGCAGGCCCAGCCGAAGGCCTCGTCCGGCACGAACTCCTTTCGCAGCTCATCCGTAACACCTGCCGACAGCGGCGGCGCCAGCACTTCCTGGTGTAGCTCGGCAGCGGCTTCCCCCTCGGGGGCCAGACGGATCACGTCCACCCCTCGGTTGTGATCCGCCACGTACACATAGCCGCGGTGGAAGTAGGAGGCCCACGTGCGACCGTCGTCGGGGCGGAAGTAGCCCACCTGGATCGGATCGCTGGGGTCGGAGACGTCAAGGAACCGGGTTCCCTGCGAATACCACGAGTACGCCACCAGGTCGCCCTTGATGTCGAAGTAATGCGCCGAGCAGTCCGCGCTCGTCGAGCTGCCCTCCTTGTCGGCCACGCTCCACGTCCCGATCGTCTTTAGTCGGAAGGGATCCTCTGGCGTTGAACGCCACGCCTCCCCGTCGTACGAGCCCTCCAGGCTGGCGATGGCGAACACGCCGTCGTCACCGCACCCCGCCTGGAAGCTCTCCTCGGTCGCGTACAGCAACTCGCCTCGCTCGAAGTCGCCGGTCGTCGGCGCGCTTAGCGGCCGCTCGGAGTTGTGCATGAACTTTGAAGGCACGCGCGATTCCTCGAGCCCGCCGCCCCCGTAGGGGATGGGATCCCAGGCCCTGGCCACCCGCTGCCGCTCCTCCACCGGGTCCCAATGCCGCCCCTTCGTGAAGTAGCCGCGGACGCCCCCGGCCCCCGAAACCCACGCCACACCCATCTCGTCCACCTGGACGTCGTGCGAGTAGTCGGTCCGGCCATCGTTACGGCCCGTGTCCACCGGGTCGGGAAAGGTGGTGGGGTGATTGGGGTCGCGGATGTCGGTCACCCAGATCGGTCGGCCTCCCCACTCGGCGGGCATGTCATCCCGCCTCGCGGGCCCACCGGTCCACAGGTACTGACAGTCGTTCACGCAAGTCGAGGTGTGCCCCGCCGGTAGCTCGTGGAAGGTCGTGAGCTCGAGGTCTTCGGGATTCCGTGCATTGACGATGTAGACACCAGAGACCGAGGCCGGGTTGGAGGTGGTCCCGTCGTAGGCACGCGGGTCCCTGGCCAGGAACACCAGCTTTCTCTTCGAGTCGAGGTCCATGTCCTCGTTCTGCCAGTAGGTGCCGCTGACATCGCCGTCGAGCATCAGCACATCGTTGCCGAGATGGTCCAGCAGTTGAGGATTTCCGGGGTCGGTGAGGTCGTAGCTCATGAGCCCGAAGCGGCCCGTGACGAACATCACGTCGCGCCCCCCGTAGCTCATGAAGTTGATGGCGGTCGCCTCGGTCGGTTCCGGAAGGTTGGCAACGAACTCGACGTTCTCGATGGATCCCGCCGGCGGCGTCGGGGCCTCGATAGCCTGCGGCGGCTCCGCGGCTCGGGTGGTTGATACCGGCGCGATCAGCGCCATCACGAGAACCAGCATGACCGTTCGGCGCATCAGGCACCCTCCTTGGCGTCCGCGGTTCTCTTATTTACCAATCACCACATTTGGTGTCAAAGGTAGGAACTGAGAATAGTCTCCGGGTCGCTGCCCGCGCACGCGTTCCGTGACCCAGGGGGTGCATAGAGCGACACCTCAGGGTCACAGAACGCGAACCACTTGACATTCAGCCGGCTAGCGGCTCGACGCTCGCTTGTACTGCCGGGTCGAAAGCGGAATGAAGACCGCCAGGATGATGACGATCCAGATGAGCGAGTACGTCACCGGATTCTGCAAGGGCCATACGTCCGGAACGGGAATTGTGCCCGTGTTCCCGAACGCCTCGCGCACCGCCTGAGCCACGGTCGAGATGGGGTTCCACTCGGCGAAGGTCTTGAGCACACCGGGCAGATCGTTGATGTCGACGAACGCATTAGAAACGAACGTCAACGGGAAGATGAACATGAACGAGGCGTTGTTGATGACCTCGACGCTCGATACCTTTAGCCCGAAGTAGGCCATGATCCAGGAGAACGAGTAGGCGAAGAGCAACAGCAGCAGGAAGCCGCCGATGGCGTCCAGCGCGTCCGTCCGGATCCTCCAGCCCACGACCAGTCCGGTGAGGGACATGACGAGGATCGAGGCCGAGTTGTAGACGATGTCGCTGCCGGTGCGTCCCGCGAGTACGGCGGTGCGCGCCATGGGCAGCGACCTGAAACGGTCGATGATGCCCTTGGTCATGTCCTCGGCGAGGCCGGCCCCCGTGTAGGTCGAGCCGAAGATCACCGTCTGGACGAAAATTCCCGCTATCAGGAACTCGCGATAGTTCATCCCCGGAATCTCGATCGAGCCGCCAAACACGTACCCGAAGAGCACGACGAACATGATCGGGGACATGAGCGTCCAGATCAGGAGTTCGGGGATCCGCTTGATCTTGATCAGATTGCGTTTCGCAATGACGCCACTGTCCGCGAATGCGATGGCCACTTGGTTCATCGAACGGCCTCCTTCTCTCTTGCGTTCTCGCGCTCGTCCTCGGACCCTTCGGCCTGGCCATTCGTCTCTGCAACCTCTTCGGCAACGTGTCCGGTGAGCGAAAGGAAGACATCGTCCAGCGTGGGACGTCGCAGCCCAATGTCGGCGATCGAGATGTTCGCGTCGGCGAGCCGCTGAAGGATCTGCCTGAGAACCTCCACGCCACCGGTGACCGCCACCGTTAGCTTGCGGGTCTGCTCGTCGACCTGAATCTCGTCGCCGGCACAGAAGTTGGCGAGAATCGTATGCGCCGGGGGCAGATCGGCGGAGTTCGCGAGGACGGTCTCGACCCGCTCTCCACCTATCTGAGCCTTCAATTCGTCGGAGGTTCCGTGGGCAATCATGTGGCCCCGATCGATGACGACGATGTCGTCTGCCAGTCGCTCGGCCTCCTCCATGTACTGAGTCGTCAGGAGCACGGTAGAGCCGCCCCGCACGAGATCCTGGATCGTGCCCCACATCTGGATGCGACTACGTGGGTCCAGGCCGGTCGTGGGTTCGTCGAGGAAGATGACCTCGGGTTTGGCCACGAGAGCAGCGGCAAGGTCGAGGCGCCGCCGCATACCTCCCGAATAGGTCTTCGCCGGGCGGTTCCCGGCATCGACCAGGTCGAATTGTTCCAGCAGTTCGCGAGCGCGCGCCTGAGACTTCTTCTTGCCGAGGTGGTAGAGCCTGCCCACCATGTCGAGGTTCTCGTAACCGGTCAGATGCTCGTCTACCGCGGCGGTTTGTCCGGATAGTCCGATCCGCTTGCGAACTTTCACCGGCTCGGCGCACACGTCCAAGCCTGCAACCTCGACCGAGCCTTCATCGGGGTCGAGCAGAGTCGTGAGAATCCGGACGGCGGTGGTCTTGCCGGCCCCGTTGGGACCGAGTAGTCCCAGAACCGTCCCCTGCGGGACCTCGAGATCGAGCCCGTCCAGCGCCACCACATCGCCGTAGCGCTTGACCAACCCCTCAGTTCGAATCATGTAGCTCACAGCATCACCTCTCTCGTTTTTGAAAGGACTCCTCATCACACCGACCGAAACGGCCTTTTTGGGAGGAACGAAGGTATCGCGGACCTCGGCGATTGGGAAGCATTTCCGACCCTGAACACACCCTTGTTGATCTCGAGCAACGCCAGCCTCCCGTCTTCGGTTCTCGGTCCGTGTTCGCTTCTCGGTTACGACTCCAGACCGCGGTAAAACTCATCGCGAGCCCGAAAAATTCCAGAGCTACTGCCTCACAAGCACCTTGCTCACCGAGAACACGGCGCCTGCGAGGGAGCGCAATCCTCATCGGATCTCACGAAAGCTAGTCGCCGGGCGTTTCATATTGATAGGCAAGGACTCTGGTACATCAATGGAAGGAATGACCATGCGAGCGCATACGATCACCGAGTCGCCGATCGGTGACCTGACGCTGGTGAACACCGACGGCGTCTTGAGTGGCCTCTTCATGAACCGTCGGGCGCGCTCCCCGCGGACATCGGCATTCGGGCAACGCGTTTCGGCGGGCTTCGAAGTGGCGATCGAGGAGCTGGGCGAGTACTTCTCCGGGGATCGCAAGGAGTTCACGGTTCCCACCGCGGCCCGTGGCGATGACTTCCAGCATCGAGTCTGGCGGCTGTTGCGACAGATTCCATACGGCGAGACGCGCGCTTACGGCGACCTCGCCCGCGACCTGGGCGAGCCTACGCTCGCACGAGAGGTCGGCGTTGCCAACGCTCGCAATCCGATCGCCATCGTCGTCCCCTGCCACCGGGTGATCGGCAGCGACGGGTCGCTCACCGGATACGCCGGTGGACTCGAGCGCAAGCGGTTTCTCCTAGACCTCGAAACGCCTGCGAATGCGCGCGCAGCAAGGCTCTTCTAAAACTAGGATCCCTCCATGGAAGAACGAGGTCTTCTGCTGAAACCGATTGGAACCGTCGAGTCACCTCTTACCGATCGGGAGTCGGCACCCAAGCAGGGGCGCGAGGGATCGCCGGACGCGTGGCTGAACTTCAAGCCGGCCGTGGGGGAGGGGCTCGAAGACCTCCGAGTGGGAGAGCAGGTCATCGTCCTGACCTGGTTGGATCGCGCACAGCGCGACATCCTCAAGGTGCACCCCCGTGGAGACAAGTCGATCCCGGAGCACGGGGTGTTCAGCACGCGGTCACCCGACCGACCCAACCCGATCGGGCTCCACCTCGTCGAGGTCCTTGCGATCGAGGGACAAAGAGTGAAGGTAAACAACCTCGAAGCGCTAGATGGAACGCCCATCCTCGACGTGAAGCCCCGAATCGAGGGTGTCCCCGACTCGTGATGCTGGGTTGACGGCCAGCGACGTCGCGACGGGGACACTCGCTCCGCTCAGATGAGATCGGCCATGACTTTTCCTGAGCTCAGGCGCAATCCGTCGGCGACGCCAGAGCTAGCGCCTCGACATCCGGGCCTTCTACTGAGCTCGCGCCGGAAGCGCTAAAGACACTCAGACAAGGTTCTCCCACAGGCCGAGCGTGTTTCCCTCAGTGTCCTTGAAGTAGGCGAACGCACCCATACCTGGAATCTCCTGCCGGGGTGCGACGATGGTGCCACCACTCGCCTCAACCTGCTTCAGGGCCTGGTCGATGGCGTCGACTTGCACCGTGATCACGGGTGACGGTGTGTCGGAGCCTCTCTTCATCATGCCCCCGTTGATCGCACCCCGCTCGGTCGGTATCTGTTGATCGTCGACAGGCACGGTCCGCACGATCGTGTAGTCCATCCCCTCCATGTCATCCAGTTCCCAGCCAAAGGTCGACCCGTAGAACTCCTTGGCCCTGGCCAAGTCGTCGGCGGGTATCTCGAAGTGCACGATCTTGTCCATCTCTCTTCCTTTCCTCGTCCCAACCAGAACCGGTGTCCGTCGGGACACCTTCGCCACTCAGTCTGTCAAGACTGCGGCGGGGATGCCCGGGCGGTGTTCAACGTCAGACTTTGTCTCTGGCCGGCGGAACGTGGAATTGCTTGACGGACTCTGGAAGTGGTATCTCGCCGCTCAGGATCGGATCGGGCAGGGGGCAAGCGACCCCAGGTGTAAAGGGATCTCGCCGGCCCAGACCGGCAGTTCAAGGTCGGTCTCGTCATCTTGAGGCGGCCCCGATCTAACCTCCGCAATGCCACGGCATCTCGAAGAGCGGCCGTGGCCATGGGGAAGGTCAAGGTCACCGCTGTTCCGCGATGTCCGTTTTCGAGTTTTTTTTGTGGTCACTGGTCATCCCTGAACCAACCTCCCGCAATAAGGTGACGACTCCCTCTCGGAACCGCTCGTAGGTGAACTTCTTGGTAACGAGAGCGCGTCCCGACTCCCCCAGGTTGTGTGCCAGCCTCGGGTTCGACAGAAGTTCGATCAGTACCGAAGGCAGCTCATTCGGATGGCCGGTGTCTACGAGCAGGCCCGTCTTGCGGTCTCGGACGATCTCTGTGACAGCTCCGCCTCTGACCGCAACCACGGCGCGACGCGCCGCTCCTGCTTCTAAATAAACGAGGCCGAAACCCTCCCCTTCGGGGCTCGGTTTCAATCGGGTGCGCGACGGGAGGGCAAAGAATCCACACTCCTGGTATTCGCGAAGCAACTCGTCGTCACCAATCGCGCCCACAAACTTAACGTTGTCCTCCATGTGCAGTCGTCTCCCAAGTTCTTGCAAACGTGGCTTGTCGTCACCATCACCAACAATGACGAGAAGCGCGTCGGGAACCGATGCGAGCACGCGGGGCCACGCGGTGATGAGGGCATCCACTCCCTTGTAGCTGTGTTCGGACGTCAGCCGGGAGACGCAAAGCACGCGATGAGTCGAGTGGGATGGGGGGGTGAATTCAAGTTCGGCCAGTTCCGGAGTTAGGCAGTGGGGAATTACCCGAACCGAGCCGCGGTCCAGATCAGCAGCGATCTCGACACATTTGGCAGTGAAACTGCTGGGAGCGAATACGAGATCTGCCCGACGGAGGGAAAACGCAGCGGTGCGGCGCAGCCTGCCCCAAGACTCCTCACCATGGCACCACACTATGTAGGGAGCGCCAGAAATAACGTGAGCAAGCCAAGCAACCCCTCCGAGATGCACGTGGGACGCTATCAACACCAAGCCCGACCGCCAAGACAAGGCACTGTGCAACGTGTGAGCCGTGTAGGCGATGCGCCTGCCGAGTGTCACTCTCTGGCTCTTGGAAGCCGTTCCCCGGTAGAGAAGGCGGCATTCCGCGCCGGGGGTCCGATCCCATACCGACACGAGACCTACGTTGTCCGCGCCGAACAACTCGACGAGAACGCCGATCAGGGTGCGTGTGGCTCGCTCGATTCCGCCAATGCCCGCGTCCGTACCCAGCACAATCGCGTGCCCACGGGTCAGACCAGAGCCTCGAGGGGGTTCGATACGCCCACTACTACGATCGCTGCTTCGACCTCTTATCGGCCCTCCCACTCGACGCCGCAAAAATCACGCTACAAGGCAACACCCAGTGCATCAAGTTGGCTACGAATGGGCAGAAAGAGCGTCCTTGTAGGCCTGGAGCGTCAGAGCCGCCGTGCGCTCCCACGTGAACTTCCGGGCACGCTCTTTTCCGTTCTGTGCCAAGCGGCGCGCCAACTCATCATCCGTCGACAAGGTGACTATCGCTTCGGCGATTGCATCCTCATCAAAAGGAGAGACCATCAATGCACACTCCCCGACGACTTCAGGGGCAGCAGAGTATTCGGCCACCAGGCAGGGGGTCCCGGCAGCCATCGATTCCAGCGGAGGTAGCCCGAAGCCCTCGTAGAGCGACAGATAGCAAGAGAATTCAGCCGCGGCCAACAGCCCACGCAAGGAGTCTTCCCCCACCCACCCGGTCAGGATGACTCCATGAACTGCCGGCAGCCTGGGACCCCAGCCCTTCGGTCCAACCAGCACCAATTTCCAATCGCTTAGTCTTGGAGCGACGCGCCTCCACGCCTCGACGAGTCGGAACAGGTTCTTCCGCGGCTGCTGAGCACCGACTGCGACGGCAAAGGGTTTCGTCACACCGAGGGTCTCCAGTGCACCATCATCTAGCGGCACGGCATCGAAGAAAGAACGCTCAACCCCCTCGGGCGTCACGTGTATCCGATGCTCCGGGAAGTCATAGCGAGAGGCGACTTCAAACGCAACCGCTTCAGAGGGAACGAGGGCGATGGTTGCATGTTTGAGGGACCAAGGGACCATCTCGGTCAGCCGTCTCTCCATCACGAATCCGTAATCTGGTCGAAACGAGAGATCGTGAATCGTTAGGGCCCCCAGCGCGCCACCGAGCGGAGGCAAGATGAAGTTCGTGCCGTGAACCAGATCGACTCGGCCTACAAGGTTTGTGATCGCAGGGCGGTTAAACAGTCTCCAGCTGACGTCCATAATCCTGGCGGGTCTCCTCCAGCGAGCGACTGAGTCGACATCCCTCCCACGCAGGGATATCTGATACTTCTCGAGTTCGACTCCGGCGAGGGTCAAAGCTTCGCCCAATCTCCGTTGGTAGCGACTCACTCCAGTTGGGCCGTCGAGGGGGACGCCAACGTCGAAGGCGACCTTCATCTCTCGTCGAGGTGAGACGAGTTGTCGTCACCCGTTCGGCGGCCGGTGGGCGTTCGATCACGAACAAGACGGGACACGTAGACGACCTCCTGAGCCCCCAAAAGACGTGAGAAAGCCAGATACGTTACCATCCCTAGAGCCGCGAGGAACACCAGCACGAGGAGTCCTGTCGTCGGCGAGGCAGATTGAAGCCAGTTCTCAAGCACGAGAACCACGGTCCACAGAACCGCGCCCATGAGAAGCGCCGCCGGAACAGCACGAGCTAAACAGCGGACAGTCCCCTCAGCATCAATGCCACCCACTCTCGCCGACAACGCCCGGCCCGCCACCACAATCGCAACGGAATAGGCGATGCTCTGACCAAGCGCGAGCCCGCCGACCCCGAGCCACGCGAACAACGGGATGTTGATCGCCGCGCTGAGAATAACTATGCCCGTCACGATGTAAAACGGAGTCTTGGCATTCTGCATTGCGTAGAAAGTTCTCACAAAGATCGAGAAGATCGCGGTCTGCGGCAGTCCCAGGACGAAGAAAGCCAGAACTTCCCACACCAATGAGACCGACTCAATCGTCACCACTCCGTTCAGCAAGAGCACACCGATGACGCGGCGGCCCAGTACGAGAAATCCCACGGCCGCCGGCACCAATAGGAACAGGGTGAGTCGGATACCGACAGACAACCGGGCCCTGAAATCGGCCCAGCGCTCGTCGAGGGCGTGAGCACTGAGATCCGGGAGCAGTACCGTGGTAACCGAGTATCCAACCAGACTGACCGGCACCAAAAAGAACATATATCCAGCAACGAAGGCTGAATAACCACCCTGTTCGCCGTTCGCAAGCCACTGCGTGAACAGGTAGCCGAGTTGACTCACGAGAACGAACGCAAATATGAACCCCGATAGGTGCAGGACCTTCTTCAACACAGCACTCGGTACCGACAGTGTCAACCGGAAGCGTCCGAGGCCCCTCAAAAAGGGCAACTGGGCTACCGACATGAGCACTACACCTAACGTCGTTCCCACTCCGATTATTATCAGCTGCTGGTCCGACGCGTTCATGCCCACCTGATCGTAGGTCTGATGCAATGCCACGAAGATCAAGGTCACAACCAGGTTGTTAATGACAGGAGCAAACGCGGGAGCGGCGAACCGGCGGTGCGCGTTGAGCAAGCCTCCCGTGATCCCACTCAAACCGTAGAAAACGATCTGGGGCAGAAGGAGTATGAGCAGCATGGAAACTACTTCTCTCTGCGCGACGGCTTCGACCCCTTCTAGACGGGTCGCGTAAAAGCCAGCCAACCAGGGAGCAGCCAGTACACCGATGAGTGTGACTCCGGCCAAGAGCAGCATTGCCACATTTATGAGCCCGCTCGCTACGTCCCAGGCCCGATCGGGATCGTCCTTGGTCAACTCAACCATCACAGGCACGACAATTGACGCGAGGATGCCCCCGAGGACTAGTTCGTAAATGATGTTGGGTGCCGCGTTCGCGAGGTTGTACGCGTCGGCGAGCCGGTTCTCCGCGACGCCGATCACGGCCACAACTGCTGAGATCCGCAGCAACCCGCTTATGCGAGAAAGCGCGATGCCTATGGCCATCACCGCGGAGGCCCGAGCCAGTCGACTGCTACTCGCTGCAGTCTCGCTCATCTAGGAAAAGTGGGGAATTGGGGCGCTGAGAGAAGTCAAACATGTCGAGCATGTCGTTGGCCCTACGGTCGCGCGCTCCGAGAGCGGGCAATTGCCAGACCCGTTCGATCAGCTTCAAGACCGACGAGAATTCAAGCGTTCGTGACTCCACATATCCCTGCTTCGCCCATGGCGATATCACTATGGTCGGAACACGAGGACCCAATCCATAAATGTCGACGTGCGGTGGGGGCACGTGATCGTAGAACCCGCCAAAGTCGTCCCAGGTCAGGATGACGGCCGTGTTTTTCCATTGATTGCTCGACTGAATGGCGTTGAGAGCACGCACTGTCCAGTTCTCCCCTTCGCAGATGCTATTAGGAGGGTGGTCCGAAAGTTCGTAAGGTGGGATGAGCCAGGAAACCGAGGGCAGTCTGCCCGCTTCAGCGTCGGGAACGAAATGGGATTCCGGCACACGCTTAGACCAGAGAGGGCCTCTCCTGATGTGACGGATCTGGCGGAGAGGATCGGCGAACTCATTGTCTCCCCGGTAGTACTTCCACGACACGTCCTCCGCTTCGAGCAAGTCCGGCATCGTGGTGATGTCGAAACAGGGCCATCGCTCGATCCAGAACCTCGAAGCCAGCTCTGGAACCAAGAGACGATTTTCCTCTAGCTCGAAGACGCGATGGGTTTCACGGCGCGAGAGTTTCTTGAAAGAAAGGGCGCGCTCCAGACGGTCGTCGCAATACTCGCGCGCGGGTCCGGTTCCCGCTTGGTCGTCGCGTTCGTGATCGACAAAACGATTGGACTGGCCGGAGATGATCCAAAGGTGTTCGGGACCGGTTGGCCCAAAGACCGAACTGAAGAAGTGATCCGCCAGCGAGAAGTGCTCCCCATACGCCCAGTAGTTAGGAATCTGCGCGCGCCGAAACTGGACGTAAGCCTCCAGGTCTTCCCCCTGGTGCAGCTTATCGAAGCAGTTCATGCGGCCGCCATTGATCGCGAGCAGAGCTTGGCTGAATGAGTGAGTGACATCAGGAGTCTTGTCGCTCGCTCGGGACAGAGGTACCTCACGACCATCACACGTTCGCCCGGTTGTGGCTCCCTCTGCACCGGCAAATCGGCCAAAGAGCGAGTCGAAGGTCCGGTTCTCCTTGACGATAAAGACGATGTGCTTGATCTTGCGACGGGCCAGTCTTACCTGACGAGTGGTCGCCACCACACCCTGGCTGCGTCCCTCTGTGACCCGGCGAAACTCGGCGGGCGGATCGCGTCCGGTTGCGTCGTCCTCAGGGGAGGACCGAGGCCACATTTCGACCGCGGCCATCGATAGGGCGATCCCGAGAACGAGACCAGCGCCCAACGCCTGCCACCCCTGACGTCCCATCACTGGTTGTACAAGCAGTCACGCCTCGCTGGTGGGCTTCCTGTCTGTGCACAATAACCGCGGGCACCTCCTTGGCACGAGCGCCTTCGTCCGGTGGTGGGAGCCTTCGATGGGCTTCCCACCAGCAAGCGACTGTCACTTCGGTTGCGGCACGATGCGCAGGTACGGCTTGACGGTCCGCCATCCATCGGGGAACCGCTCCTTGGCCTCCTCGTCCGAGACCGCCGGGATGATGATGACGTCCTCGCCCTGTTTCCAGTTCACGGGTGTGGACACCTTGTGCCCGGCGGTTAGCTGCAGCGAGTCGATCACCCGGAGAATCTCCTCGAAATTGCGACCTGTGCTCTGGGGATAGGTGAGCATGAGCTTCACCATCTTGTCCGGGCCCACCACGAACACCGATCGCACGGTTGCGGTGTCGCTCGCGTTGGGGTGGATCATCCCGTACAGATCCGAGATCTTCCGGTCCGGGTCCGCAATCATCGGGAAGTTGGGGGCGTGCCCCTGGGTCTCCCTGATGTCCTCCGACCAACCTTGATGAGCGTCGAGCGCGTCGACGCTCAGGCCGAGCACCTTGACGTTGCGCTTGTCGAACTCGGGTTTGATCCGCGCCACCTCACCCAGCTCCGTCGTGCAGACCGGAGTGAAGTCCTTGGGATGCGAGAAGAGGACACCCCAGCTGGCTCCCAACCACTCGTGGAACGAGATCGTCCCCTCCGTGGTCTCGGCGGTGAAATCGGGCGCTTCGTCACCGAGTTGGAGCGGCCGCGCGGCCTTTTGCGCGACCCCGTGTGCGAGCTCCATCTCTGAAGCATGCGTAGCCACGTCGTTCTCCTTTCGATTTGCCATCCGCCCCGAATGGCCGGATGGACGTGTCTGAAGAGGTATCGCGCTCAGCGGTAGCGACGCGGTTGCCAACCGGTAGACGGAGTCAGCAACGAGAGGCAGAAACTCTCTGTGCTTCGCTCATCACACGCTCTAAGGACAACTCCTTGGCCTCGTCCCAGCATTCGGAGAAGCGTTCGTTTCCCATGCCGGAGCGCAGATTCTCCACGGCTGTTTGGATCTCCTCTTGTTCAGCGGGTGGAGGGCTGGCGCTCGTCTCGACACGCATTCGATCCGCCGCGGCAAGCATGATCACTGCCAACTCATCACCCCCTCCTCGATGAGCGAGAAGCCCCAGACCTTCGAAGCACTCGGTCACGCCGGCGAGATCACCAAGGCCGAACCGGCGCCGCAGGCTCGCCTTGAGTAGTGCGACCGCCTCCTCGTCGTCGAAGAGATGAAATGCGACAAGCCCGAGGTTCCTGAAGGTCGAAGCGGTGCAGCGGCGATCCCCCACCTCTTGAAATCCCTGCAGACAGGCGAGGTACACCTCTCTAGCTCGCTCGAACTGTCCCGAGAGTCGCGCGATGTCGCCCTCGACCGCTCGGACGTGAGTTACCGAGCCGACATCGTCGAACCCCTCGAAGTACGTGAGGGCTCGCGTGACCGCGTCCCGCGCCTCGTCATAGGCACCCTCACGAGTGTGGGCCGCGGCGACGTGCCACCACGCACGCCCCGCGCCCCAATCGCTTCCGCGACGCAGCCAGATGTCAAGCGCATCCATGCTCGCCTGCAACGTCGCTTGATACTTTCCCTGAGCCATCAGGACGAAAGATAGGGAGTGAAGCGCGTGTCCCTCACCAATTAGATCGTCGGCTTGATGGAAACGTTCGATCGCGGCACTCAGATACTCGACCGCGGCCTCGAGTGCTCCGCTGGTGCGATGGCCCCACCCCAAGCTCACCAGCGCGTAGCCGGCAACCGATTGATCGCCCAGTTGCTCGGCCAGCTCGAGCGCGGCTGCCCCCCACTCCCTCACCTTGTCGTGCTCGAAGTTCTCCGCGAGGGCCTCGGAGCCCAGAGCCATGGCCGCCGCTCGCAGGTGAGGATCGATTGCGTCGTCTTCGGCGATGGCGAGGAAAGCGGTCTCGGTCCACCGGAACCTGTACACGACCATCTGCGTGTAGGGAACGCCGGCGACGAGCAGACGTAGAGCGAGCTCGGGGTCGTGCGCCACCGCCCAGTCCAGCGCGGCGAGGAGATGATGATGCTCTGCCGAGAGGCGTTTCAGATACTCCCGCTCGTGCGGCCCGCGGATGGGAGAGCATTCGGTGAACAGGGCCAGGACCCATTCGCTGTGCGCCCGGCGAAGCCGGTTCGAAAGTCCGGCGTGCTCCGCTCGCCGGGTCGCGTAGTCCCTTATCGGCTCGAGCAGTCGATAGCGATCAACTCCGTCATCGCCAACGCGCACGACCATCGAGCAGCCGACCAGGTCGGAGAGAACGCGTGTCGTCGCAGTTCCCTCGGCCGCGCCCCATACGTGTTGCGCGGCCCCGGAGCTGAAGCTGCCCGGAAAAGCTGACAGCGCCAAGAAGAGGTCGCGCTGCTCGTCGCTGAGCTGGCGGAAGCTCCATCCGATCGCGGCTTCCATGGTGCGGTGGCGCGCGTCGGGCTCGCCGGGAGCGCCGCGACGCAAGTGATCCAGCAGCCCGCGGCGAAGTTCCTGCGGTCCCAAGACCTGGAGCTGGCGAGCGGCCAGCTCGATCGCCAGAGGAATCCCGTCCAGTCGCCGGCAGATGTCGACGACGATCGGTGCGACTTCGGACGACAACCTGAAACCAGGGTCAGAGTCGGTGGCGCGATCAACGAACAGACGCACGGAGTCGATCGTCTTCAGTCGATGGAGATCGGTCTCGTCCGCGGCCGGAATGGGCATGGGCCCGAGAGGGAACAGTCGCTCCCCCATCAGCCCAAGCGGTTCCCGGCTCGTCCCGAGGAGGGTCACCGATGAACTCGATTCCAGGAGTGCGGCAGCAAGCGCGGCAACGCCCGCACTGAGGTGCTCGCAGTTATCCAATATCAGCAGCAGCTGCCGGCCTTCGAGAAAGCCCACCAACGTATCTAGCGCCGAGGCTCCCGGCTCATCCGACAAGCCGAAGAGTGCGGCGACGGCCGGCGCGGTCTCAGACTCCTCCGCTATCGAGGCGAAGTCGGCGAACCAGGCGCCGTCTGGGTAAGAAGCGGCAATCGATCCAGCCACCTGGAGCGCGAGCCGAGTCTTGCCCGACCCACCCGGACCTATCAGCGTCACGAGACGCGAGCCGTCGATCAGCGTGTTCAGTGCGGCTAGTTCCTCATCGCGGCCGATGAAGCTCGTGTGGCGACGAGGAGCGTTGCGGAGACCTTCAAACCTTGGGGCCGAGCTGAGGCTGGAGTCATGGAGCAGGATCTTCTCTTCGAGTTTCCTGATGTCGGGTGAGGGTTCGATCCCGAGCTCTTCATCGAGAATGTCGCGGAGCCTTCGGTACGTCGCCAGGGCATCTGCCTGGCGACCGGAGCGATAAAGAGCCACCATCATTGCGCCCCAGAGTTGCTCACGAAGGGGATAGCGTCGAACGAGGTCGCCGAGCTTGGGAATCAGGTCGGCATGCTTTCCCAACTCCATCCCCACGTCTAGTTGTTCTTCGAACACCACGATACGGATCTCATCGAGACGTCGAGCCTCGTCCACGACGAAACCGACCTCGTGAAGTCCATCCAGTGCTCTCTCGCCCCACTTGTGCCCGGCAAGTTCGAAGAGATCCCACGCTTTGGTGAGCTGGTTTAGTGCCTTGGCGGCGCGAGCTTTTTCGACGATTCGGTCGAACGCATGCACATCGATGTTCTCGATGGGGACGGCCAGGACATATCCCAACCTTTCAGTCCGAATCGCATCGGATCCCAGATGCCGGCGCAATTCCGAGACACACTTCTGGAGGTTCTTCCGGGCGGAGGGAGGCGGCTGCTCGTCCCACAGCGCGGTTATGAGCGAATCAACCGAGATCGCAGACGGGGCCGCAAGCGCAAGCCGGGCCAGCAAGAGTTCGTTCTGGGGCCGTCCGAGGTCGACTCCACGGCCGTCGACCTCGACTCGAAGCGGGCCAAGAAGGGCGATTTGAATCCGACTCTGTAGATTCGACGTCAGCGGAAGGTCGGATGTCGTAGCCATCGGTGCCACGACCGAATTATCTCCCCGGTGAATTCCGAAAGAAATGGCCTTGACGAATGCCGGGCGGTGACGAGTTCGAACCGCCGGCAACGAGCTGAACCTCGAAGGGAGGCCGAGTCATTGACGCCGTAGACTTGCCGCCATGTCACGTCGCCGGGGGTTCGGGCGCGAGCGCCGGCGCATGGTTGGCACCGGTGTCATCGGGGTCTTGGCGATGACGACTCTCATGGCTTGCGAGCCGACGACTCCGGATGGACGCTCCGACGTGAGGCCGAATGTGCTCCTCATCGTGACGGATGATCAACCCCTCGGGACCATGTCGGCGATGCCCGAGACGACGAGGCTTCTTCAGGACGAAGGGACGCGCTTCGTCAATGCGTTTGCGGCAACACCCAACTGTTGCCCATCACGTGCGTCGATCATGACGGGACAGTACGCGCACAATCATGGCGTAACGCAGAACTCAAAGGCGCTGCGACTCACACAGGGCGAAACGCTGCAACGTCGTCTTCATGATGCCGGCTATTACAATGCCGCCATAGGAAAGTTCCTGAACCGGTGGCCTATTGACAAACGTCCTCCGCACTTCGACCGATGGACCACGTTCTCGTCGAGCTCGAACAACGACCGCTACTACTCCGGAGGTCGTTGGAACATCGACGGGACGGTAAGGCAGGTCGACGAATACGCCACATCGTTCGTCGAACGCAAGACCCTGGAGTATCTGGAGGCCGCTGCAGATTCCGATCAACCTTGGTTCCTGTACGTGGCGCCCACGGCGCCTCACACCGACCTCCAGCAGCTCGCTGAGGTCGAAGCATCTCATCAAGACGATCGAGTCGCGAAGTGGCATCCAGGACCGAGCGTTGGAGAGGAGAATCGGGCCGACAAGCCCTCGTTCGTGCGAGAGCTGAACTTCGAAGATGAGGGAGGAGGCCGCTCTCGCGAGGCTCAGCTACGAAGTCTGATGTCCGTGGACGAACTCGTCGCCGGGGTCTTCGAGCGCCTGATCGAACTTGGACTGGATCGCAACACCCTGGTTATCTACCTGTCGGACAACGGCTACATGTGGGGCCAGCACGGCATCGTTACAAAGCACTTCCCATACTCGGAGTCGGTCCGTATTCCCCTGTTCGTGCGGTGGCCCGACATGGTCGAGGGGGGCCGCGTCGACCGCAGGCTCGTTTCCACCGT
>JBOGWV010000042.1:0-6049 GCA_050693975.1 Actinomycetota bacterium | reverse complement strand
TCGGGAACCCGAGGCCGTTGCCAGCTCGACATCGCGACCACCACGTTGTCGGATTCGAATCGTCGATCCCCCGAGGTCGCGACGAAGCGATCTCCTTCCCGGGTCAGCCTCTCTACTCTGACTCCGGTCTCCACCCGAAGGTCGAACTGCCGAGCGTACGACTCGAGGTAGTCGGCCATCTCGTTCTTGCTTGGGAACCCCCAGTGGTATCCGGGAAAAGGCATCCCCGGCAAATGGTTGAAACGATTGGGGGTGAACAGCCGGAGTGAGTCCCACCGGTTGCGCCACGCGTCCCCGATGCGTTTGTTGGCGTCGATGATCTTGTAGGGGAGATCACGCTGCGACAGTTGGTATCCCGTCGCAAGCCCGGCCTGCCCACCTCCGATGACCAGAGTCTCCACGTACTCACGTCCGGCTTGGCCGGCCATGCCATCCACCCCCATTAACCGATTGGCGCCGGGAGATCCCGGGGATCAACCCGGCCTGGGCCTATACTCTAAATTGGAGTAAAGCTATACTCGCGTTTGGAGTATGTCAAGAGGAGGATATGGCCAAGCAACTGACCACCACTTCGTACGCAGTGCTGGCCCAGGTTGCCGTGCACCCCTGGTCGACATACGAGCTGGTGCAGCAGCGGGTCCGCTATTTCAGATACGTGTGGCCCCGAGCCGAAAGTGCCATCTACCGAGAGGTAAAGCGCCTCTCTGCAATGGACCTGCTCGACGGGAGAAAGGAGCACGTCGGGAAGCGGGCCCGCACCGTGTACTCGATCACCGAGAAGGGGCGGGAGGCGCTGCGTGAATGGCTCGCCACTCCGGTGTCGCCGTTCGCCATGGATTTCGAGGCCATGATCCGTGTCTTCGTTGCTCCCATCGGGACCAAAGAACAGATCGTCGCAACGCTCGATCAGGTCCGAGACGATGCTCGGGAGATGCTCCGGTTCGGGGGAGAGGTCAAACAAGAGTTCCTCGAGGGGATCGCGGTCACTCAGGATCAGGCCTACATCCGCGCTCTTGCAGTGGACTTCTTCATCAGCCTTCTGAATACCGTGGAGGCGTGGACGGAGCGAACGCTCTCGGAGATCGAATCGTGGGACGACCTCAGCCCCGATGGAAAGAACGAGCGGGCGCTCGAGAAGATCCGAGAACTGCCGGTCCCCACTCCCGAATCAGTGCAGAGGACACCGGTGCCACCTCGTACTCAACTCCGACCGCGACGACACGACGGGCGTGTCTGACTACGTAGCGGATGGACCCCACCGGCATCTTCCGACCTCCCGTGCTGGCTTCGCCTTGGCGAAGGCGGCTCATCTCACGGTTCGGACTGGGGCAGGTGGACCTTGGCGTCCTCATAGGTGGCGTCGCCGGCCGACTCTGCGGGTCCGTAGACCAGGTTCAGCACACCGGTTTTGAAGGTCTGGGCCGAGATCAGTTTCAGCGGCAAGGGCTCGCCTTCGTCGAACAGCCGCATGCCCTTGCGGACCGCGATCGGGTGAACCAGCAGGTGCAGCTCGTCCACGAGTCCCGCGGCCAACAGTTGGCGGACGACCGAGACCGAGCCGCTCATGGCGATGTTCGATTCGCCGGGCTCGTTCTTCAGGGCGGCAACGGCCTCGACGAGGTCGCCCTTCAGCACCTCTGAGTTTCGCCAGGTGAACTCGAGCTGTTGGTTCGATACGACTATTTTCCGTGCGTCGCCGAGCGCCTTGGCCATGGCTGCGTCTTCCTCGCCGGCCGCTTCCCGCTCGGGCCACGCCCCGGCAAAGCTGTCATAGGTCTTGCGACCAAGCAGCACAGTGTCGGCCGTGCCAAGCGTCGCGTCGACGGCAGCGCCCATCTCGTCGTTGAAATAGGGAAAGTGCCAATCCTGCGGGTCCTCTACGACGCCGTCGAGCGAGATGAACAGGTCTGCGGTGATCTTTCTCATGATCGTCCTCCACAGAGGTTGTTGGGATTATGCGCCATCGAGAGGTTAGACCGCTGCGGCCTGATGAACTCATCGGCGGGCCGCGAGAAACCCAGGCTAGGTCAGCAGAGCCGCGATCATCGGATCCGCGATCCATCGTCCGTATCGTTTCCTATCCCATCCTCGCTGGGCCACCAGAAGGTCGTACATCTCCACCGAGTTTTGCTCGACCTCCGGTGGAGGAAATGCATCTGATTGAAGCCATCACGAAGGATTGACGCCTCGAGAAGACTCGTGGAACCCGGTTGGCGAGGACGAAACAGCATCAGACGGGCTTGGTGGAGACGATGTTCTGATCGGCGCAAGCGGTAACGACGACGCGGATGGAGGCCTTGGGACGGACGAGTGTGAGGCCGAGATCCAGAACGACTGCGAGGTGGACCTTCCGCCGGGGCCCGCGCTCGGCCCCTCGATCTGGGAGTTGATGCCACTCGAGCGGATCTGGTAGGAGAGTGTGATGGAGCAACGAGTCAGCCTGATCACTCTCGGCGTCGCCGATGTTTCACGCGCTCAGGCCTTCTATGAGACGCTCGGCTGGCATCTGGATGGGGGCGTCGCCGACGAGACCGACCACGTCGCCTTCTTCCAGGCCGGCGGGATGATCTTCGCTCTTTGGGACCGCGCCAAGCTCGAGAAGGATAGCGGCGTCGAGGACGCCGGTGGTTGGGGCGGGGTGACCCTGGCTCACAACGTCGGCTCTCCCGCCGAGGTCGACGCCGTGCTCGAGGAGGCTCGCATAGCGGGGGCGACGATCCCTCGCTCCGGTGCGGCCACCTTCTGGGGCGGTTACTCGGGAATCTTCATCGACCCCGACGGACACCCCTGGGAAGTGGCTCACAACCCCGGCTGGACCGTGCACCCAGACGGCCGCACGACCCTCGACTGAGGCCGCGAGGTGCGCTTCGCCATCGAGTTCGCCGGTGCTGGAGCAACCGCCGACCCCAAGGTTCTCGGCGAGCTCGCGCATCTGGCTGAGGAAGCTGGCTGGGATGGTGTGTTTCTCGAAGACTACGTCGTTCACCACAAGCGCCCCGACATGCCGACCTGCGATCCGTGGGTCGCTCTAGCAGCGATGGCCATGAGAACGCACCGCGTGCGATTGGGGACCGAGGTGACTGCGCTTCCGCGGCGGCGTCCGTGGAAGCTCGCCCGCGAGGTCGCAACTCTCGACCACCTCTCCGGTGGGCGCATGGTGCTTGGAGTGGGCCTGGGAGACGTCAACGACCCCGGGTTCGCGGGGGTGGGCGAACCCACGGCGGCTTCGGTCCGCGCGCAACTCGTCGATGAATCGCTCACCATCATCGACGGCCTGTGGAAGGGGGAACCGTTTTCTTTCTCCGGGCGGCACTACCGCCTCGATGAGATGACCTTCCTTCCCAGACCGGTGCAGAAGCCTCGCGTGCCGATCTGGGTCGGTGGTGGGTGGCGCAATCCTGGACTGAAGCGGCGCGCGGCTCGCTGGGACGGCATCTGCGCGTATATCGAGACCGGCAGCGACAGCAACTGGGAGGATCACTCCCCGCGCTTCGTTCAGGAGGTCAACGATCTTCTCGAGCAAAAAGGACGATCGCCTGCCGGGTACGACATCGTTACCGGGGGACGTAATCGCGCCGACGACTGGGAGCAAGACCGAGCCATCATCACCGCGCTCGATGAGGCCGGGGCCACGTGGTGGGTCGAGTACGTCGATGCCGAGTTTGACTTAGAAACGCAGCGGCGGGCGGCCACTCGGGGACCACTGCGCCCCGTTCTTTGACCTCAGGATGGGTGCATAGCCCCCCGCTGGTGGTCAGAGAACGCCGCCAAAGTCCCACCGCAGGTAGAGCCTCCAACCCCCCTGGATTCGACACGAGTCTGCCTGTGGCCTTCCATCTGGTCGATTGGGCGTCTGATCGATCGGCCAGGGCGGAATCGCCAGACGTCAAACATCGTTCAAGATTGGGATATGGCGACACCAACTGAAACGCGCGCGGCGACTCCGGTTCAGGAGTACCGGTTCGTCATCGACACGGTGGGACTGACCAAGGTCTATCCCGGCGGGCTCAAGGCGGTCGACACCCTCGATTTGTCCGTGCGCGAGGGCGAGATATTCGGGCTCCTCGGACCCAACGGTGCGGGCAAAACCACCACCGTCGGGATGCTCACGACCCGCGTGGTCCCCACCGCCGGCTCGGCGCAGGTGCGCGGCGTCGACGTCGTCGCGCATCCGACGACGGCCAAGCAACTGATCGGCGTTGTGTCGCAGTCGAACACTTTGGACCGCAACCTCACCGTGTGGGAGAACCTCTACTTTCACGGTCGCTACTTCGGGATGAAGGCGCGTGAAGCGCGCGAGCGCGCCGATCAAAGTCTCGAGTTGTTCCGCCTTGCCGATCGTGCTCGTTCGGATGTGGCGACGTTGTCGGGTGGGATGGCCCAACGCCTAATGGTGGCGCGCGCGATCCTGCATCGGCCGCGCGTGCTGTTCCTGGACGAGCCCACCGCGGGACTCGACCCGCAGAGCAGGCTCGCTCTCTGGAGCATCCTCGGCGATCTCAACCGCGCAGGCCAAACCATACTGCTGACTACCCACTACATGGAGGAGGCCGACCAGCTCTGCAATCGCGTGGCGGTCATGGATCACGGCAGGCTGCTGGCGCTCGGAACCCCGCTGGAACTCAAGCAGTCACTGGGGTCCGATGTCGAGCCCACTCTCGAGACGGTATTCATCACGCTGACGGGAAGAGACCTCAGGGAATGAGCACGACATTCGAAGCGCTTAGGCAGGCTCGTTCGCCGCGTGCTTCTTCGATCGCGGCCTTCAGGGCTTTGTTGATTCGAGATGTAACCGTGCTGAGCAAGAGCGTGCCGTTGTTTGTCGTGCGCACGATCATGCAGCCGCTGTTGTTCGTGTTCGTATTCACCTACGTGTTCCCCAAGATCGGACAGGGCATCGGTGGGGCACGGGGGCAAGAATCCTTCTCGAGCCTGCTCGTCCCGGGGGTCGTTGCGATCGCCTGCATCTTCCAGGGCATCCAGGCCGTCGCCCTTCCACTCGTCACCGAGTTCAGCTACACGCGCGAGATCGAGGACCGCGTCATGGCGCCACTCCCAGTCTGGGCGGTTGCCGTGGCCAAGATGGTGTCGGGTGGCCTCCAGGGCATCCTTGCGGGACTAGTGGTGTTTCCTCTTGCGACCTTCGTTCCCGCCACCGATGTGAGTCTCGACGTTCAGTGGCTCGAGTTGTTGACCTTCCTTCCGCTGGCCGCGCTGGTCGGCTCGTCGTTGGGACTTGCCATCGGAACGCGCGCCAAGCCGCAGCAGGTTCCGCTTATTTTCAACGTGATCGTGATTCCCGTGGCCTTTCTGGGTGCCACGTACTACCCGTGGGCGAGCCTCGATCCCATCCCCTGGCTCAAATGGGCGGTGCTGGTCAATCCACTCGTCTACATGGGCGAGGCGTTTCGCACCGCGCTGACTCCTCAGTTTCCGCACATGCCGGTGCCGGTGATCTATCTCGCGCTGATCGGCTTCATCGCCTTTCTCGGCTGGCAGGGGATCGAGGGCTTCAAGAAGCGCGTCCTGGCTTAGCGCCAAGCGGCAGGGGCCTGCCCGTCATCCGGGAGGCCCCTGCGTTGATCGATGCCTAGCCCCCGTTGAACGGGCGCATCAAGGGGTTGGTTCCGTTGTAGATGCCGTCGGGATTGTGGTACCAGGCCCACAGGTGCAGCGTGACGAGATCGGGGTGCCAGAAGAAGAACGCGGCCCCGCTCTCGGGGCTCGAGGCATCACATTCGCCTTCGGATTCCTCGAAGTGGAACGTGCCGTCGTCGTAGTGACACGCCGCGCCGAAGCTTCCGTAACGGGCCCCCGGCAGCGGCTTCTTGTCGGGCTTCTCTGTGAAGACCCACTCGAACGCAACGAGTTGCTGGGCCTGCTCGAAGATCGGTAAGGGCCCCCCTCAGCGCAGCAGAAATTCGGTGCGCAGCGGGTCGTTGGGGTCGAGCACGAACTGGTGATAGCCGGAGATGAAGGCGTTGCCCTCGACCTCGGTGATCACTGCCGGGATTCCCTCGACCTCGGTTTCGCCGGACACGCGCGCCCG
>JBOGWV010000041.1:0-1927 GCA_050693975.1 Actinomycetota bacterium | reverse complement strand
GGCAGTCGCCCGCGGCCAGTCGGCCGCGCTCTATGACGCCGATCGTCCCGACGAGCTGCTCGGCGGCGGCGTGATTTCGTCCACCGTTGCCGCGGGGGCACGTGTCTGATCGCCGGCACACCGAGGTTCTGCGCTCGGAGTTCGAGCGGGTGTCGACCTCGTTCGCCGAACGAACCCAAGGCCGTTTCGATGACCTGAAGGTGGTCGAGTTCGCGAGGCTGACCGGTGGCGAGACGGTCGTCGAGGTGGGAGCGGGGACCGGCAACTTCCTGCAACTGTTCGGGGGCGTCGCAGCTCGACTCATCGCCGTGGACCTGACGCCCGGCATGCTCTTCGAGGCGCGGCGTCGATTTCCCGAGATGGAACAGGTGGTGGCCGACGGAGCCCGTCTGCCGTTCGGCTCGCGCGCGGTTGAGCTGGTTGCCACCGCGCAGGCACTGCACCACATCTGGGAGCCTCTGCCCATTCTGAAGGAGATGCGGCGCGTCATGAGAGAAGACGGCAGAGTCCTGATCGTCGACCAGGTCGCGACAGAGCGCTACGAGGAGGCCGTCGTGATGAACCAACTCGAGATCGTTCGCGATCCTAGCCATGCGTCGTCGCGACCGGCGAGCGCGCTGCGAACTCTTCTGCGCGTGGCGGGCCTGCACATCGTCTCGGAGCACATCGTCGAGAAATGGGAGCGACTCTCGAACTGGATGTGGCCCGGAGAGTTTCCCGAGGAACGAATCGAGCGAGTGAAGCGTTTCATCGACACCCATGGGCCCAAGACGGGGATGGACTTCCATCGCGATGGCGACGACTACGTGTTCAAGCGCCGTCGGATCATGCTTCTCGCATCCAGGGCCACTCCGTGAACATCTTCAACTCGTTGAACGACGAGAACGAGCGGCAGGAGCGCTCGGCCCTGACGAGCCGTCTGGTCGAGGCGGCAACCGAGGCCTCGCGCACCGGCGACCTCGATGCGTGGGAGCCCGTGATCGACATGCTGTATCAGGCGACGATCATCCTGCCGTTCGTGGAGGAGGACGCCGATGGCGACGTGGGCGCTGATGCCGAGACCGTGCCGATCGTGGCCAACGAGGAGGGCGAGCACCTGCTGCCGGTGTTCACCGACGAAGATGAGCTCGACACCTGGCGCCCGGCAGGCGGTCGCTACACGCTGCTGCAGACCGCGGAGATCCTGAAGGTGGCCGTGGACCAGGGCTTCACGGGCCTCGTCGTCAACCCCGCGGGCGACATCCCGATCGAACTGGGGGCCGAGAACATCCAGGACGAACCGGATTGAGCCCCACGCTCGTGCTCGGCTAGGGTCCCTTCCCCGGGTTGTCGAGGCATCAATCGGTCCGCCTCCACAGGGGAAAAGCTTCAGAAAGTTCTCCGTGTGCCCCCCGAATTCGAGGCGTTTTGTCACAGTGGCTCGTCAGAATGACAGGTATGGAATTCAGTCATGTCGACGAAGCCAACGAGCTGCTCGAGAAGGCCAACGCCAACCTCGAGCCGGAGTTGCTGAGCGCTGCGGATGCCCGCGAGCTGCTCGCGTCCTACGCCCGGACCCAACGCTTGGCCGCCTTCGGAGTGGCGGCGCTGGCCCGCAAGCTCGACGACGCATCCGAGCTCGCCCGGGCCACAGGGAGCTCCACCGGCAGGGCCAGGGACACCATCGCCACCGGCAAGGTGCTTGCTGAATCGGCGCCGCTGGCCGACGCCCTAAAGCACGGCGAGGTCTCCCTGGAGCAGGCCGCCGAGATCGCCAGGGCCGAGGAGTCGGCTCCCGGTGCGGCGGGCGAACTGCTGAAAGTGGCCCAGGACGAGTCCTTCCACGTGCTGCGAGAAAAGGCCCGCAAGGTCAAGCTGGAGGCCGAGCAGCACAAGGGCCTGGCGGAGCGCCAGCACAAAGCCCGCAAGGCCCGCAGCCACTCAGACG
>JBOGWV010000040.1:0-17291 GCA_050693975.1 Actinomycetota bacterium | reverse complement strand
GTGCCTGCGAAAGCTGCGAGACGGTACTTCATCAGAGGGTGACCTCCCTTCTTCCCACGAAATTCTGCACAAATGCCACAAAGAGGCGTAAATGAAGGAGTTGTCACGCTTCGCTGGGAGGGTGGGTCGCAAGAAAAGGGGTCGCGCGGTCGCGCGACTACCGTGCCCCCACCCGTAAAAAACTCCGCTACCCGGTCGGGTGAACGAATCAACCCGAACGGGGGATATCTAGGCAAAGACTAGTTGTCGCAAAGTGCTATGGCAACCCACTTTTCGGACTCTCCGCGCGGGCTGATGCATATCGACCTTGAACAGCCTTTGACCGTCATGATCGCCGAGCGGCATCGCACGATTGCGCAGTCGCTGGGGTCGCTCGTGCGCGAGCTCGGCAGCGCCGAGGTCGTGGCGGAGGTCCACTCGGCAATCGAGGTCCTCGACGTGGGCGAGTCCATGGCGCCGGATGTAGCGATCGTCGATCTCGACCTCTCGCCGAGTTGCTCGTTGGTCGCCCGGCTACACACTCTCTCTCCGGAAACGCGAATAATCGTGCTCGGCGACCGCGATAGCGGTACGCCCCGAGGCCTCGTCGACGCGCTGGCATCGGGGGCGGTGGGAGCGATCTACAGGGATGAGATGTCGATGCACGACCTCGTGAAGGCGGTCCGCTCTTCATCATCTGAGCGGCCGGTGGTTGCGGATGAGGCGGCCGGCGTGCTCCTCGGCTCCTACGTGGATGCCCTATCGGAGAAGCGGAGGCGCGACCACTCTGTGATCCATGCCCTGGCGGCCGCGGTGGAGGCGCGTGACAGCGGCACCGGACAGCATCTGCGCAGGGTGACCGATCTGGCCCTCCATTGCATGGCGGAGATCGACGAGAGCCTGGCCCGCAACGAGGAGATCCAGTTCGGCTTCACGCTCCACGATGTCGGGAAGATCGGGGTGCCGGACCAGATCCTCAACAAGCCGGGTCCTCTCTCCAAGTCGGAGTGGCAAGTGATGCGGACTCACCCCAACCTGGGAGTCAAGATTGTCGAGCCGATCGGGTTCTCCAGCGCGACGATGAACATCATCTTGCATCACCACGAACGCTGGGATGGAACCGGTTATCCGAACGCCCTCGGGGGTGTGGAGATCCCGCTTGCGGCTCGGACATTCGCGGTTGCCGACGCCTACGATGCCATGACCTCCGACCGTCCCTACAGAGGTGCGATGGGGGATGACGAGGCAATTCGCCTCATCTTGGGTGAACGTGGCAAGGCGTTTGATCCGGACATAGTGGATGTTTTCCTCGGTCTACATCTGTAAGTATGGGCATGGATTCGACAAATAGGGTGAGGGATTCTCTGACACTTGCGGAGCTTGAGCAGGAGCTGTCCAAGATCTCGGGCGTTCGCAGCGTCCGCGTCGTAGGCGGCGCGCGCCCCTCCGAGATTCACGTCGTCGCGGGGCGAGCTCGGTCTCCCAAGCAGATCGTCCGCGATGTCCAGTCCCTGGCGGTCGCGGGCTTCGGCGTCAGCATCGATCATCGCATTGTGTCCGTGGTGCAGCTCGATGACGAGTCTGTCCCCGCCACCACCACGCGGCAGAACGGGGCCGTCCCCCCTCCGGGGCGTCCGGTAGTGGAATCGGTTCGGCTGAACGCTGAGGGCTCGGCAAAAACGGTGCACGTCGCCCTAGCTTGGCCCGATGGGGGCCGCACTCAGGGAACTGCGACGGCGGGCACGTCGCGCGAGCTCCAGGCTCGTGCCGCAATGCAGGCGACGGTCGAGGCGCTTGCTCCGGCCCTTGACGCACGAGACATGCGCGTCGAGGTCGAGCACGCTTTTCTGCAGGCGATGGGTGCCGATGAGGCCGTGGTCGTCAAGGCGACTGTCTACGAGGGCAACGAGCCGACGCCGGTTACCGGTGCTGTGCTGGTCGAGGACGAAGTGGTGAGCGCGGGCGTCCGCGCTTTGCTCCACGCGGTCAACCGAAAGTTGCGCCCGCCGGCTTCGGCCCAGCCCTAGTCTGCGAGTAGGCCAACACCGCAATCCCCGCGGCCAGCACGATGTCGCCGATCGAGATGACGAGCCCCGGCCACGGGATCGGGATCACGTCACCCAGGAAGCCCAACTCGGTGTCGTCGTCTAGCACCTCGTGCTTGATGGCTCCTTCGGAGATCACCAATTCCTCGGCCCCCGCGGTGTGCGCGGCCTGCGGCGAGACCGGCATCGCCCCGTTAGAGCTGATCACCGCCAAGTTCAGCACCAGCCCCACTGCTGCGATCAAGACTCCCGGCAGCATCCGGTTAACGACGAGGAAGCTCAGCACCAGCATGTTCGAGCCGATCAGCACCCCAACTGATACCGCCTCGTTCACCCAGGACGGCGACCAGATGCTGAACAGGATCTGCACGCCGAGTCCGGCGACCAGTAGCGGGATGGCGCGGAACTGAGTTGCGGCGAGCCGTTCGAGCGAGCCTCCGCGCAACACTCCGGCCGCAACTGCGAGCACGGCAATAACGAGGGCTATCTCCATGATGTCGTGGGCTCGGAAGCCATGACCTCAGGATACGCGGCCGGGGCCCTCCCACCGGGCAACTGCAGCCGGTAGGCACCCAGGCACTGGGTAGCATGACTCGTCATGAAGAAGGTCCTTTTCGTTTCCAACCCCATCGCGGGAACCGTCTCGAGCCGCGTCAAACAGGTAATCGTCAAGGCACTCGAGGCCGACTTCAAGCTCGAGGTCGCCGAGACCGCCGGCCGCAATCACGCCGGCGGCTTCGCGAGCGACGCGGTCGATCGTGACTTCGATGCCGTCTTCGTGTTCGGGGGTGACGGGACCATCAATGAGACTGCTCAGGGGCTCGTGGGCTCGGATGTGCCGCTGGGGGTATTCCCAGGAGGCTCAACGAACGTGATGGCCCGGGCCCTCGGCGTGCCTCGCGATCCGGTCGAGGCGACCGCCTTCGCCGCCTCGCATCTGAAGTCGGGAACTCGCCGGTTAGTCAACGCCGGGAAGCTCAACGATCGTTTCTTCATGTTCAACGCAGGGATGGGTCTCGACGCGGAGGTGGTTCGCAGGGTGGAAAGCGACCCCGAAAACAAGCGTCGCAATCACGAGGGGCTGTTCGTTCGCAATGCCTTCAAGGCGGGGCTGACCGAGTATCGGGGAAGCGTGCCCTTGATCTCGCTCGCGGTGGACGGCAACGCGCCCGTCGACGTGATCACCGCGATCTGTTGCAAGGGCGCGCCGTTCACCTACTACAAGCACCGGCCGGTCGACGTGTGCCCGAGCGCGAGGCTCGACAAGGGGCTCGATGTGTTCGGCCTCGGTCGCCTCAGAGCCCGCATGGTGCCACGCCTGGTCTACTCGCTGTTCGTGAGCCGCTCCCATCCGCGCTGGAATTCGAGCTCCTACCATCACGACATATCGAGGGTGCGCCTGAGGGCGGAGCAACCGATGCCCGTGCAGGTCGACGGTGACTACATAGGGCAGCTCGACTCAGCCGATATCGACCTGGTGCCGGACGCCTTGCACCTGCTCGTCTGAGAGGAGGAGCCCACGGCATCGCTTACCCTGGAAGCCGCTGCGTTTTCTCTTAGATGAGGTGACTTTCTCGAACATGATCACTCCCACTCGCGACCAGGTTGCCGCGCTCCTCGGGTCCATCCAGGACCCCGAGCTCCATCGCGGCATAAACGAGCTCCACATGGTCAGGGGCCTAATGGTCGAGGGCTCGAGGGTGTCGGTGACGGTCGCCCTCACCGTGCCGAACTCCGCGACGCGGCCCTACTACCTCGAGGTCATTCCGGCCAAGATCCGCAACGCTTTTCCGGACACCGACGTCAAAGTCGACTTCGTGGCGATGACCGAGGACGAGCGTCTTGCGCTGAGCGACTCGATGCGCAAGGACTCTCCGGCCCCCATGGCCGGGAGCGACTCCAAGACCCAGGTCATTGCGATCGGCTCCGGCAAGGGCGGAGTCGGCAAGTCGACGACCTCGGTGAACCTGGCCGCCTCGCTCGCCAAAATGGGTCACAACGTCGGCCTTCTCGATGCCGACGTCTGGGGCTTCTCGGTTCCTCGCATGCTCGGGATTTACGAGAAGCCGCAGGTGCTCGGCGACCTCATTGTTCCACCCGAGATGTTCGGCGTGAAGGTGGTGTCCATCGGGCTGTTCACGAGCGAGGACAATCCAGTCATGTGGCGGGGGCCGATGCTGCACAAGGCGCTCCAGCAGTTTCTCGAGGACGTCCACTGGGGTGACCCCGACTACCTGCTGCTCGACCTCCCTCCCGGCACCGGTGACGTGGCGATGTCGATAGCCCAGTTCATCCCCGGCGCGGCCATGATCACCGTCACCACACCCCAGGCCGCCGCCGAGAAGGTCGCCCAGCGCGCCGCGTTCATGGCCTCCAAGACCGGGCTCAAGCCTTCGGGAGTCATCGAGAACATGAGCTACTTCCTGTGCGATCACGGAACGCGTTACGAGCTCTTCGGGAGCGGCGGGGGCCAGGCGCTGGCCGATCGGCTCCGGGTCCCGTTGATCGGGACGATTCCGCTCGATCCGACCCTCATGGAGTTCGCGGACAAGGGAGCGCCGATCGTGCTCCAGGCCCCGGACTCCGAGGTAGCGCAGGCGTTCGATCGGGCCGCGGGCGAGTTGGTAAGGCTCATCCCTCCCAAGCCGAAGGCGAAGAGGCGCATCTCCCTTCCGCTCTCCGGCACCTAGTGATGCGCGAGGCTGACTCGGAAGGAGCGTGTCGGTGGCGGTAGCGACGCAGTATTCGCTCGAAATCGTCGATCGCATCGGCGGAGCCGTCGACGCGGTCGGGGCCACCGAGCGCGCCGTGGCGCTGGCGAAACGGTCGATAAAGAAGGACTCCAAGCTGTGGGTGCTCGACCTGGCGCTGCGCTGCTGTGACCTGACCACGCTCGAGGGCTCCGATTCTCCGGGCAAGATCCGCCAACTTGCCTCCAAGGCGATTCGCCCGGCCCCCGGTGATCCGACGATTCCCTCGGTCGCGGCGCTGTGCATCTACCCGCGGCTCGTATCCATCGCGGCCGAGGTTCTCAAAGGAACGGGAGTGCACCTCGCCTCTGTGGCAACGGCCTTTCCGTCGGGACAGGCCACCCTCGAGGCGCGCCTCGCAGAGATTCGACAGGCGGTGGCCGACGGCGCGGACGAAATCGACATCGTCATAAGCCGGGGAGCCTTTCTGGCGGGGGACGAAGAGGCGATCTTCGAGGAGGTCGCCGCGTCCGTCGACGCGGCCGGGGACGCTCACGTCAAGACCATCCTCGAAACGGGCGAGCTCGGCTCCTACGATCGCATCAGGCGCGCTTCTCTGATCGCCATGGCCGCCGGCTCACACTTCATTAAGACCTCGACCGGCAAGATCGGCGAGAGCGCCACACTACCGAGTGCGTTGGTCATGGCCGAGGCCATCAGGGACTTTGCCGAGGAGACCGGCGCGGAAGTGGGCCTCAAGGTCGCGGGCGGGATCCGCTCGGCCAAGGACACGATTCGCTACTTGATCGTCGTGCACGAGACACTGGGCGACGATTGGCTCGACCCCGACCGCTTTCGCATCGGTGCTTCCTCGGTGGTCAACGACCTGTTGATGCAGATCGACTTTCAACGCAGCGGCAACTATTCGGATCCCGACCGCTACACACTGGACTGACAAGGACCTAGAGATGAGTAAGTGGGAATACGCTCCGGCACCAGAGTCGACCGAGATCGTCGACATCCGTGACACCTACGGGCTGTTTATCGGCGGTGACTTCGTCGATCCCCTCTCGGGTGAGTACTTCAAGACGATCAACCCCGGAACCGAGGAAGTACTTGCCGCGATCCCCGTGGCGGGCGAGGCGGACATCGCCAGCGCCGTTGGGGCCGCGCGCAAGGCGTTCGGAAAGTGGTCGGGGCTGCCGCCGAGCGAGCGCGCCAAATACATGTTCCGTATTGCGCGCGTCATCCAGGAGCGAGCGCGCGAGCTTGCGGTGCTCGAGTCGATGAACGGCGGCAAACCCATTAGGGAGAGCCGCGACGTCGACGTGCCGCTGGCCGCGGCTCATTTCTTCTACTACGCGGGATGGGCGGACAAGCTCGAGTTCGCGTTCCCCGGCCGCAAGGCCGAACCGATTGGCGTGGCGGCGCAGATCATCCCGTGGAATTTCCCGCTGCTGATGCTGGCGTGGAAGATCGCTCCCGCACTGGCCGGTGGGAACACGGTCGTGCTCAAGCCGGCCGAGACCACACCACTGACCGCGCTGCTGTTCGCCGAGATCTGCCGGCAGGTCGATCTCCCTGCGGGGGTCGTCAACATCATCACGGGAGCCGGTGAAACCGGCGCGGCGCTGGTGCGTCACGACGATGTCGATAAGGTCGCGTTCACCGGCTCGACCGAGGTCGGCAAGGAGATCCAGCGCACGGTCGCGGGCACGGGCAAGAAGCTGACCCTCGAGCTCGGGGGCAAGGCCGCCAACATCGTGTTCGACGATGCGCCGCTCGACCAGACCGTCGAGGGCATCGTCAACGGCATCTTCTTCAACCAGGGGCACGTCTGCTGCGCGGGCTCGCGCCTGCTGGTTCAGGAGACCTTCGCCGATAAGGTGCTGGCCAAGCTCAAGCGTCGACTGGGAACGCTGCGACTGGGTGACCCGCTCGACAAGAACACCGACATCGGCGCGATCAACTCGCGCGACCAGCTCGAGAAGATTCGGAGGCTGGTCGGTGTCGGCGTTGAAGAGGGTGCCGAGCTATACCAACCGCCGTGCGAGATCCCCGAGCGTGGCTTCTACTTCCCTCCAACCGTCTTTACCGGGGTGAGCCAGAGCCACCGCATCGCGCAGGAGGAGATCTTCGGCCCCGTGTTGTCGGTGATGACGTTCCGCACCCCCGCCGAGGCAGTGACCAAAGCCAACAACACGCCCTATGGACTGAGCGCGGGAGTGTGGACCGAGAAGGGCAGCCGCATCCTGTGGTTGGCAGATCGCATGCGAGCCGGGGTGGTTTGGGCAAATACCTTCAACCGCTTCGATCCCGCCAGCCCCTTCGGTGGTTACAAGGAATCGGGCTTCGGGCGCGAGGGCGGACGTCATGGGCTGGAGGGTTACGTCAAGCTCTCGGAGGTCAAGTAAGTGAGCCAGCGACTCGGAGTCCGCAAGACCTACAAGCTGTTCATTGGTGGCGATTTTCCACGTTCTGAGTCCGGCCGCTCGTACGAGATCGCCGGACCCAAGGGGGAGTTCCTCGCCAACGCCTCGCGTGCAACGCGCAAGGACCTGCGTGATGCCGTCAAGGTCGCACGCTCGTCATGGAGTAAGTGGGCGGGGGCGACTGCTTACAACCGCGGTCAGGTGCTTTACCGGATCGCCGAGATGATGGAGACGCGCCGAGCCGAGCTCGTCGATGAGGTCGCCGCCGCAGAAGGAAATATCGGAGCCTCGGCCCAGGTCGACGAGGCCATTGACACCTGGGTCTGGTATGCCGGGCTCGCAGACAAGCTGCCGCAGATCATGGGTGGGCTCAACCCTGTGGCCGGACCGTACTTCAACATCACCGCGCCCGAGCCGACCGGGGTATGCGGGATCGTCGCGCCGGTGCAACCCTCACTCGCGGGACTCGTTGCGCGCATCGCGCCGGCTCTGTGCGGTGGGAACGTGGTCATCGCGCTGGCAAGCGAGGCGCATCCGCTTCCCTCGATCGCGCTGGCCGAGTGCCTGGCGACCTCCGACGTGCCCAAGGGTGTGGTCAACATTCTCACCGGCTACACCGCCGAATTGACACCGTGGCTGGCCGGCCACCTGGACGTGGATGCGTTGGACGTGACCGGCGTCGCCGACGAGCTCGTCGCCGACGTAGAGCGCGCCGGAGCCGGCAACGTCAAGCGCATCGTCAGGGATACCGGGGCTCGCAGCCCCTACGAGGCAACCGCGTTCATGGAGATGAAAACCGTCTGGCACCCGAAGGGGGCCTAGGCGCATGGGTCAAGGAAGTCGAAGAAGTTGGGCAGCAAGCGTCATCTAGACTGACGGCATGGCGAACCCACTGGTCAGCGAGGGCCCGGTCCCCTTCTTCGTACACGGCGTCATCGAATATTTGGCGGGTGTTGCATTTATCGCGGCGCCCCTCGTCCTCGACTTCCCAGAAGGTGCCTCAACCACTCTTTCCATCGTCTTGGGTGTTCTCATCTTGTTGATAGCGGCGACCACCGAGGGACCCACCGGCCTGATCGAGGGGCTTGCGCTGACGGTGCACGTGGTTCTCGACTACGTTCTGGCGCTCTTCTTGATCGCCGCGCCATTCTTGTTTTCGTTCTCGCAGGAGGCAGTTCCTACCGCATTCTTCATTGTGTTCGGCATAGTTCATCTGTTGCTGACAGTGGGCACACGTTTCATGGACGCGCCAAGGCCATCACCGGAATCCGAGCGGCAGCAACCCTCTTAGCAGACTTGACTAGCGAACGTATGTTCGATACACTGACCGAGCCGCGCTCCCGGAGGCCCAGAGGTAAGAAGTGGAGACTTCCGGAAGCAACCAGAACGACAGCAAAGCCCGCCTGATCGCCAGGCTCGAGGGTGCCCACGCCGCGGTGACCTCGTCCCAGCACCGCCTGCTCGAGGTCGTCGCCGAGTGCGAGCGAGCCGGGTTGTGGCTCGAGGACGGCGCCCGGGACCGGGCCCAGTGGGTCTCGGCCCAGTTAGGGATCTCGCATTGGGCGGCGCGCCGCTGGATCGCCGCCGCCCAGGCATTGCCCACGCTGCCGTGCCTGTCCGTCGCGTTCGACTCCGGGGCGCTGGGCCTCGACAAGGTGCTGGAGCTGTGCCGCTTCGCCACCCCCGAGACCGAGCAAAAGCTGATCGCCTGGGCGCGCCGGGTGATGCCGGCCACGGTCAGGCACCAAGCCGACGTGGCCTGCGCGCCACCTCGCGAGGAGGTGGTCGAGAT
Source organism: Actinomycetota bacterium (assembly GCA_050693975.1). GTDB lineage: Bacteria > Actinomycetota > CADDZG01 > CADDZG01 > WHSQ01 > WHSV01. The sequence continues at coordinate 8,353 of JBOGWV010000040.1, read as the reverse complement.
CGAGCGGGCCCGCTACCTGCGCTACTGGTTCTCTGACCAGGGTGCCACGCTTTACCTGGAGGGGCTGATGCCATCGGACCAGGGCGCGGTAGTGGCCCGGGCGCTCGACCGCATGGCCGGGCGCCTGCCCGACATCGTCGCCGACTCAGAGAACGATCCCCAGCCCAGCACCGAGACCTCGCTGGAGATGAGGCGCTGCGACGCGCTCTATGCGCTGGCATCGCAGCGCATCGCCGCAGATGCCGATGCCGACCGGGCCACGGTAGTGGTCCACGCACCGCTCGAGGCGCTGGCCGGCCAGGGCGGAGGTTGCGAGACCGAGTCAGGCGCGGTGCTCAATCCCGACACCGCCCGCAGGCTGGCCTGTGACTGCCGCCTCGAGCTGGTGCTGGATGACAAGGGTGGCAACGCGCTGGGCATCGGCCAGCTGTCGCGCACGCCTCCGGCCTGGCTGCTGCGTCAGCTGCGGGTGCGGGACCGGGGCTGCACCTTCCCCGGCTGCGGCGCCCGCTGGTTCCTGCAGGCCCACCACATCAAGCACTGGACGCCCGAGCGCGGCCCCACCGATCTCGACAACCTGGTGCTGGTCTGCAGCTTCCACCATCGCCTCGTGCACGAGCACTGCTGGGAGGTACGGCTCGAGCCCAACGGAGTCGCAACCTGGCTGCGTCCCGATGGGAGGACCTACTCCCCGGGTGTGCCCGTGCCCCAGGAGTCGATCGAGCGCGCTCCTCCCATTCCCGAACTTGTATTGACCTCCTGACCCAGTCACAGCACCGGCATTGATCCATCCCACCCAGACCGTCCGATAGCAACTCCCAGGTAGGACGTCCTACCGTGGGGACTGTCTGTCCGCGTTGGGTTCGGTGTTGAAACACAGAAGAGGCGCCCGCGGGGGGCGCCTCTTCTGTGGGCTAGTGAGGGGCTAACCGCTGCTGTCGCCGGAAGCACTGTTGCCCGAGTCGTCCCCACCGCCACCGCCGCCACCGCCGACATAGGAGTTGTCGCCGCCCCCGGTTCCGTCGTTGCCGTCGGTCCGGTCACCGTCGCCGGTGTTGTCGCCACCCGAGGTGCCGTCGTTGCCGTCGGTCCAGTCACCGTCACCGGTGTTGTTTCCACCCGAGGTTCCGTCGTTCCCGTTCGTCCCATCACCGTCGCCGGTGTTGTTTCCACCACCGGTTCCGTCGTTGCCCCCGGTGCGATCACCGTCGCCGGTGTTGTTTCCACCACCGGTTCCGTCGTCGCCTTTGGTGTTGTCGTCATCGCCTTCGTCTTCCTGGGCGACGAGTACATCAGCGTCATCGGTCTTACGCGCGGCCTCGTCCTCGAGTTGAATCGACTTGGCTTCCTGCGGCGGGGCGTCGTCTGGCACAAATGCGGAGACGCCGCCGAGGCCGAGAACCGTAGCCAGAGCCGCTACCGCAGCCGTTCCTAGGTTCATGTCTCCTCCTTCCGTCCGCCACCTTGACGGAGTGCTTCGCTGTCTTGAGATGAATCTAGGCAGTAGGGGTGAGACGGCTATGAGCGGATGATGAGAGACATCTCATTAAAGCCGGCTGCGGTCGAGGTGCTCTGTGCTACGGTTTGCTCCGCACAGCGACGGGGTCTTGCAGAGCAAGGCATCGTGTAGCAGAAGAGAAAGGAAGTAGTGGTGGCCGAAGGCACCGTGAAGTGGTTCAACAACGACAAGGGTTACGGCTTCATCTCGGAGACCGATGGCGAGGATGTGTTCGTTCACTTCTCCGCCATTCAGGGTGACGGGTACAAGTCGCTGCAGGAAGGCCAGGCCGTGTCGTTCGAGGTGACGCAGGGCCCGAAGGGCAAGCAGGCGTCCAACGTCGTCCCTCAGTAGTTACCTAACGGACGAAAAAGGCCCCCGGACTTCCGGGGGCCTTTTCCAATTGTTCAGGCGAGCTTGGCGATCACGCCCGCGAGCAGTCGCTCGAGTCGGGCGGCGGCGCTTCGGCCTGCCGCCGCCACCTCGTCGTGACTCAGGGGTTCGGCCGATAGGCCAGCAGCGAGGTTGGTGACCACCGAGATCCCGAGTACGCGCGCCCCGAGGTACCGCGCCACGATGGCTTCGAGCACGGTGGACATGCCGACCAGGGACGCGCCCAGTGCGCGCAGCATCCGCACCTCGGCGGGCGTTTCGTAGGTCGGGCCCATGAGGCCCGCATAGACACCCTCCTTGAGGTTGTCGTCCACCGAATGTGCGATGGCGCGCAGCTCCCTGTCGTAGACCTCGGATAGGTCGAGGAAGCGCGGCCCCCGTTCGTCGTGAGGACCGATCAGAGGGTTCGTTCCCGTGAGGTTGAGATGGTCACTGATGAGGCACGGCGCGCCGACGTCGAGGTCGGGATCGATGCCTCCCGCAGCATTGGTGAGGATGACGATCTTGCAGCCCTCCTCGACGACCTGTCGGATCGCGTGGGTTGCGATTCGGGGACTGTGGCCCTCGTACATGTGGACGCGACCCGCGAACGCGGCTACGGGTACTCCCGAAACCTCGCTCGCGTAGAGGGCCCCCTCGTGTCCCTCGATCGCCGACGCCGGCATCCCCTCGATTGCAGCGTAGGGAGTGGGGTCGCCGCCCACCAACGACTTGGCCAGCGCGCTCAACCCCGAGCCGAGCACGATGGCGATGCGCGGGGTGAAGCCAGCGGCGTCGCTGATGGGTCCCCCGACTGCGCTCATGGACGGATTCGCTCGATGATCATCGGCTGCGGCTCGGCCGCTTCGTCGCCGATGTCGATTCCACCGGCGAGTGCCGCCAGCGCGGGCTCGAAACGGCTCGGCTCGTCGGCGTGCAGCTCGAGGATGGGCTCGCCCTTCTCGACCTGGTCGCCCGGTTTCCTCAAGCACACGACGCCGGCACTCGGGCTTACGGGATCCTCTTTGCGAGCCCGGCCGGCACCCAGTCGCCATGCGGCATTTCCAACCGCACGAGCATCGAGCCGCGTCAGCACGCCCGACCGTTCCGCCCCAACCACCTCCCGCTCGCGTGCCTGGGCGATCTCCGCGTCTGGGTTCCCCTCCTGAGCGGTGACCAAGGCGCGCCATTTCGCCAGCGCGGACCCATCGGCGATCGTGGCGGCGGGATCGGCGTCGATGCCGGCAAGCTCGAGCATCTCGCCGGCGAGGGCGAGCGTCACCTCCATCAGGTCGGCGGGACCGTTCCCGCCAAGGCACTCGACCGACTCGGTGACCTCGAGCCCGTTGCCCGCGGTGCGGCCCAACGGTGTGTCCATGTTGGTGAGCAGAGCAGAGGTTCTCACCCCGTGCGCCTCACCCAGCGCCACCATGGTCTCGGCCAGTTCGCGGGCCATCGCGATGTCCGGGAGGAAGGCTCCGGAGCCGACCTTGACGTCCAGCACCAGCGCCTCGGTGCCCTCGGCGATCTTCTTGGACATGATCGAAGACGCGATCAACGGGATCGACTCGACGGTTCCGGTGACGTCGCGCAACGCGTAGAGCTTTCCGTCCGCGGGGGCCAGCCCGGGGCCCGCAGCGCAGATGACGGCCCCCACGTCATCGAGAATCCGAAGCATCTCCTCGGGTGACAGTGCCACTCGGAAGCCCTCGATCGATTCGAGCTTGTCGAGAGTGCCCCCGGTGTGACCCAACCCTCTCCCCGACAGCATCGGGTCGGCGGCACCGCACGCCGCGACTATGGGCGCCAGTGGGAGGCTCACCTTGTCGCCGACGCCTCCGGTCGAATGTTTGTCGACCGTCGGCTTGCTAATCGACGAGAGGTCCATGCGCTCGCCGGAGGCGATCATCTCCGCGGTCCACTTGGCGAGCTCGTCAGGCTCCATCCCGCGCCACACGATCGCCATGAGCAGCGAAGAGGCCTGGTAGTCCGCAACCGTTCCGTCCGTGTAGGAGCCGATGAACCATTCGATCTGATCGTCGGTGAGCCGGCGACCGTCGCGCTTGGCACGAATCACATCCACGACGTCCACCTCTTAGGGGTCCCGCCGTTCCTCGAGCTCGGCGGTGTCGAAGGCGCCGGGGAGCATGGCCCCGATGGTGGTGATCCCATCGGGGGAGTCGAGTTGGCAGTTGGGGCCTCCGTGCTCGAGCATCAACTGCCGGCAGCGACCGCAGGGGGTGAGCTGGGCTCCGTCTCCCGCGACCACGCTGACGGCCACCAGGCGACCGCCGCCCGAGGAGTGCAGGTTCGAAACCAGTCCGCACTCCGCACAAAGGGTGAGTCCGTACGACGCGTTCTCGACGTTGCAGCCCGTTACCACGCGCCCGTCGTCGACAACGGCGGCGGCTCCGACGCGGAGCCCTGAGTAGGGTGCGTAGGCGCCGCGGGCGACCGTGCGCGCAGCCTCTCTCAGGGCGTCCCAGTCGATCGCCGTCAACTCACTCCTTGATGTAGGGCTGGCCGTCTGCGGCCGGGGGCCGGGCACGGCCGACCAGGCCGGCGACGACCAGGATGGTTGCGATGTAGGGCGCCATCAAGAGGAACTCTGAAGCAATCGGCACCTGGAGGATGGCGAGCTTGTTTTGGAGTGAGTCCGCGAACCCGAACACGAGCGCCGCGCCGAACGCGCCCACCGGGTTGTAACGACCGAAGATCATGGCGGCGAGCGCGATGAACCCTCGCCCTGCGGTCATGTTCTCGTCGAAACGACCCACCGAACCGAGTGTGAAGTATGCGCCGGCCAGTCCCGCGACCATGCCGCCGAGGATCACGTTTCGGTAGCGCACCCCAAGAACCTTGATGCCCACGGTATCGGCGGCCTTCGGGTGCTCGCCCACCGCACGGACACGCAGACCCCAACGGCTGCGGAAAAGGGCGATGTTGATGCCGAACACCAAGATGAACATCAGATAGACGAAGATGTTGTTGGAGAAGAACAGCGGCCCGATGATCGGGATCTCACTCAGAAGGGGAATCCGAACCACGGGAAAGCGGCCCGGGTTGTTCAGGTTCTGGTACTGCGTCAGTACCTGCGTGCTGAGATACGAGGTCAGGCCCAGGGCCAGAATGTTGATGACGGTTCCACCGATAATCTGGTCGACGCGGTATCGAACCGAGAGCACTGCAAGTAGCGCTCCGAGGAGTCCACCCGAGGCCAGCCCGAGCAGTAGCCCGACCCAGATGCTTCCCGCTGCGCTCCCAATCAAGGCGCCCATGAAAGCGGCGGTCAGCATCATTCCCTCGATCGCGATGTTGATGACACCGGATCGTTCGCAAAGCACGCCGGCCAGCGCGCCGAGTGTGATGGGCACCGAACGGAGCAATGTCGACTGAAGCATCCCCAGGAAGTTGAGGGAGTCGTCGCGCGCCGCCCAGATGAGGAAAGCAAGTATGAAGCAGCCGACGACCACGCCCAGTACCAAGGTGGCCCGTTTACCAAACCCGCGCGTTAGCTGGATCGCTCCCAGAAAGGCACAGACCGTGGCGAGCAACAGCGCGGTGGGTCGAGAGGGGAGCACCAGGTCGGGGAGCTCGAACGATGTGTCCCTTGCGTTCAGACCGAAGGTCGAACTGAGCCCCGGCTCGCTTCCGAAGCCGAACCACCAAGCCGCGGCGGCGCCCAGAACGATGAAAACGATACCCATGATTCGCGAGCGGCGGATCGAGACCTTGCTGGTTGCCGGAGCCGTCGCCACTGCGCTCATGCGGCCCAGCTCTTCGTGAAGGTGTCGCTTTCGATGTCGCTTCTGGCCTTGATCCGGTAGATCTCACGCACCAGGGCGGGGGCCGCAACGAACATGATGATCAGAGCCTGAATCACCACGATGATGTCCACGCCGACCTGCGCGCTCCCCTGCATGGTGAGGGCTCCCGCGCGCAGCGCACCAAACAGCAACGCGGCCAGCACGACTCCGAAGGGATGGGTTCGTCCCAGTAGCGCCAGAGCGATCGCGTCAAACCCGTAGTTCAAGAAGCCCGGCGACATGCTGTAGATGATGCCGACCAGGTTTGCGGTACCGGCCAAGCCGGCCAACCCTCCTGCCAGCGCCATCGCGAGCACGTAGGTCCCGGCAACGCTCATGCCCGCGTAGGCGGCGGCGTTGGGGTTCGCGCCCACTGCGCGGAAGCGGAAGCCGATGGTCGTCCTGAACAACAGGTACCAAACGACGACCGCCATCAGGATGGCAAGCACGATGCCCCAGTTGACGCGGTAGTCGCCGAAGCTCGGCAGGCGGGCCGACTCGAGCACGTTCTTGGAGAGCGGGTCGGTCCGGCCAGGACGCTGGAAGGTCGTGGTCTTGAGGAGGAAGGTAAGCAGGTACACCGCGATGTAATTGAGCATGATCGTGGTGATGACCTCGTGAGCGCCGGTCTTGGCCTTGAGGAATCCCGGCACCGCCCCCCACACCGCTCCGCCCGCGAAACCGGCGAGCAGCGTGAGCGGAAGGTGGATGATCAGTGGCAGGTTGAAGGTGAAGCCCACATACGAGGCGAACACCATTCCGAGAATGATCTGACCCTCGGCTCCGATGTTGAACAAACCCGCTCGGAAGGCGAGGGCCACCGACAGACCGGCCAGGATCAGAGGAGTGGATGCCACGAGCGTCTCGCTGATCGCGGTGGGGCTGCCGAAGGCGCCACGGAAAAGGGCGCTGTATGCGGTGCTGACGAGCTCCCACGAGAGGGACACCGCTCGCGCGGGGTTGGCGGTGAACGAGGCCCACGCACGGGCGACCTCGGGGTTGGTGAAGATCATCACGATGGCGCCGACGATCAACGCGCTGAGCAGCGCCAGCAGCGGAATCAGGATGGCATCAACCGCAAAGGAGCGTGACTTGGGACGGGGTGATTCGCTCTTCGTGGGCTCCGCAGGAGGCGCTTCGGTTTTCACGATTACTTGGTGCCCTCGCCCGAGGGTGGCGGCGGGGGGCCCGATGCGGACGGGGTTTCGGAGGCCGGCTCATCGGGAGCGTCGTCGGAGGGCACCGCTCCGCTCAGGCCGGCCATCAACATCCCGCAACGCTCGCGCGTAGCCTCGCTGCGCTCGAGGATCTCGAGGATCTCTCCGTCGTACATCACCGCGATGCGGTCACCGAGCGCGAGGATCTCGTCGAGCTCGGAGGACACGATCACCACCGCGGCCCCCTCGTCACGCTTGGCAACGATCTGTCCATGGATGTACTGGATCGAGCCCACGTCGAGCCCACGCGTCGGTTGGGAGGCGATCAGCAGGTTGTTCGAATGCGAGAACTCGCGCGCGACGATGACCTTTTGCTGGTTGCCTCCCGAAAGCGCGGAGGCGTTCACGTCGATCGAGGGCGTGCGAACGTCGAACTCCTCGACGAGCTTGGTCGCACCCGCGTCGATCGCGTCGCGATTCATGACCATGCCCTTTGAATAGGGCTTGTTCTCGAAGGTGTTCAGAATCAGGTTGTCCTTGATCGGAAAGGTTCCGACAAGCCCATCTTCTTGACGGTCCTCGGGAACGTGGGCCATGCCCATGCGGAAGAGCCTCTTTGGCGGGAGGTTGGTGACGTTGGTTCCGTCAAGTGTCACGCGCCCGTTCTCGACGCTGCGCATGCCGGTTATGCCCTCGATGAGCTCGGTCTGCCCGTTGCCCTGCACACCGGCGATCGCGAGGATCTCTCCGCTGCGCACCTCGAAGCTCACTCCCTTGACGGCCCTCTGCATGCGGTCGTCGAGTATCTCGAGCCCCTCGACCTCGAGCACGGGGTCTCCGGGGGAGGGCGGAGTCTTGTCTACCGTCAGCTGAACCGAGCGCCCCACCATCATCTCGGCGAGCTTGGACTCGTCGGTCTCTCCAGGCGTCGTAGTTCCCACCACCTCACCTCGCCGCAGGACTGTGATGCGATCGGCGATGGCCATAACCTCTTTGAGCTTGTGGGAGATGAAGATGATCGACACCCCTGAGGCCTTCAGGGTTTCGATCACCTCGATCAGCTCGTCGATCTCGTCGGGCGTTAGGACCGCGGTGGGCTCATCGAGAATGAGGCAGTCGGCCTTGCGATAGAGCGCCTTGAGGATCTCGACCCGCTGCTGAACGCCGACCGGGAGGTCCTCGACGAGGGCGTCCGGGTCGACCTTCAGTCCGTACTTCTGAGACAGCTCGATCAAACGATCGCGCGCCGCGCGCTTATCCAGCAGGCCCAGGTTGCGGGTCGGCTCGACGCCGAGCATGACGTTCTCGGTGACGGTGAATACGGGCACCAGCATGAAGTGTTGGTGGACCATACCGATGGCCGCCTCGATTGCGTCGCCGGGGTTCTTGAAGGTCACGGGTTCGCCGTTGACCAGAACCTGGCCCTCGGTGGGCCCGTAGAGTCCGTAGAGGACGTTCATCAGCGTGGACTTCCCCGCGCCGTTTTCTCCAAGCAAGGCGTGGACCTCACAGTCCAAGAC
>JBOGWV010000039.1:0-2884 GCA_050693975.1 Actinomycetota bacterium | reverse complement strand
CCGTGCGACTCTCTACGGTGATCCGGCGATCCGACCGGCGAGCCCGACGATCGCGTCGATCAACTCTCGACCGTCCAACAGGGCCGGGTCGTTGTGACTCGCACCCTCGACCTCGACGACAGTCGTCCCTTCTCCGGCCGCCTGCGCAACCGCCTGGCTTTGCTCGGGGGGCACGATCGTGTCCCGGGTCCCATAAATGACCGTCGTCGGTACGTTCAGACGGCGGATGTGGTCCTCGACCGGGTAGCGATCGCGAAGCAGAGCTCGGACGGGTAGATAGGGGTAATGCACCTGTCCCACTGCAGCGAGATCGGTGAACGGGGAGCGCAGCACGAGTCCGGCCGGCGGGTGCTCGGTTGCGAGGCCGCTCACGACCGCCGCACCGAGACTCTCACCGTAGTAGAGCAGCCGCTCAGCTCGAATGCCCTGTTCGACGAGGAATCGATATGCCGCGCGGGCATCGCGGGCAAGTCCCTCCTCGCTTGGATTCCCGGGGTTCCCACCGAAGCCGCGGTAGTCAAACAGCAGCACGGCGAAACCCTTGTCGGAGAGGCTCTGGGCAAGCGGCGCCCGCATTGCCCTGTCCCCCGCATTGCCGTTGGCCACCAGCACGGTGATGCCGTTCGTAGAGGCGCGGGCAGGGACGAACCAGGCACCGAGCTGCAGGCCATCGCTCGTCTCCAGAGTGACGTCCCGCGCTCCATCGATCACTTCGTGGGCCTGTGGCACCGGGCCCGGGGAGGGGAAGTAAATCAGGTTGCGTTGAAAGGCCCACATCACGGCCAGCAGTACTCCCACGAGTGCGAACAGCAGAATCGCCACCTGCCTCACGGTTCAAGTGTGGACCAAAATGCTCGACCGCGGTGCTGTTCTTCGCCGGCTGTCTCGTGGTCGGGCTGCATCGTGGTCCAGGAGATCGACTCGGGGTCTTCGCGCAGGCGATAGCCGAAACTGAGGCGTTTGCCGGAGGCGGCGACCCATCAAGGAAATGACCAAACCAGTACCGAGACAACGAGCGCGCAACCGGTCTTGCCGCTGCGGAAGGGTCCGCTACTCGGGCGCGAGATAAGTTGTGGCAAGTGGCCCCACGGGATTTGAACCCGTGTTACCGCCTTGAAAGATTGGCGCCGAGGCCCCGAGTTTGGAAATATTTGTGCCCGCAACAAGTTTTCCCTGACCAGAGGAGGCAGAGATGAGTGACGCTGGTTTCACCGGTTCTGGGCCGTCGACGACGAGAACCAGAGGCAGACGCAGACCTTGCTCTTCTGGCGCAATGTGACCTTCCTGGGCGCGGCGCTGGCGCTGTTCGCGTTCCTCGCCGCTTTTGGGCACGATCTCCCGCTGACGATCACGGACCCGCTATTCGACCTCGGTAGGTGGTGGGCCCGAGCGGCGAACGCTTAGTTCGGAGCGACAGCCAACCGATGCGCATCCGCGTTGAGGGGGTGGAAACGACCCCGGCGGGAGCGTCAGCTTGTCTTATATATGGGAGTAGGTTCGAGGTCCAACCTCTCAGAGGCGCTTGTAACCCTCCCCAAGGAGAATCAAATTGGCCAGCGACGAGATCCTGCTCAACATCCAGGAGCTGGCGCACGAAGAACACGAGCTTCGCGAGCGCGAGAGCCGTGGCGAGCTTTCCCAGAAGGATCAAGAGCGGCTCCGGTGGCTGGAGGACCGACTTGACCAATGCTGGGATCTCTTACGACAGCGACGGGCCCGCGTTAGCGCAGGGCTCGATCCCGATGAAGCTTCGGTGCGAGAAGTCGACACGGTCGAGCACTACCGCCAGTAAGCGGTACGACAGACGACAGAGAACCGAAGGTGTGGCGAACCTCACCCCACCATCTCAGATCCTGCGGTTCGGGAACTAGGCGAAGGAATCCAGACTCTTGACCAGTGGAGTTCGTTATCGGTGGTTCCGGCGATGAGCCGCTCCGTTAGTCGAGGCAGGGGCAGGCCAGCATCGCACAGGCGCAGCCCTCCTCAACGGTGTGCGGGTGGTGAGGCCTGCACACTCCGCATTCGCACCCGCACAGCCCCGCCGCTTTGGCTCCGTCGTTGGTCTCGAAGCGCATGCTCATGCCGGCCGGAACCAGGTTGCCGTCGTAACGCCAGATGTGTCCGATGGAATACTGCCAGGTCGCCATTGTGCTTACCCTTCGGCCTGGGTAGCACCCGCCTTGAGCGAGCGGACTCATTCATAGGTTAAGAGCCGGTAGGCGGTTGGCGCCGGATTTGGGCAGCCTCCACAAGGAGTCGGGGGCGCGACACAACCGAGCCCCCGACTCCTGCAGTCAAGCAATCACTCCTCTCACGCCTCAACCAAACCGTGCGGGTTGAGCACGAACTTTTTAGAGGCTCCCTTGTCGAAGTCGCGATAGCCCTCCGGTGCGTCGTCCAGCGGGATGACCGTCGCGTTTACCGCATTTGCGATCTGGACCTTGTCGCGAAGGATCGCGTTCATGAGACCCCGGTGATATCTCATCACCGGGCACTGACCGGTCGTGAAGGTGTGGGATTTCGCCCAGCCGAGGCCGATGCGGATGCTCAGAGAACCGACCTTGGCGGCCTCATCGACCCCACCTGGGTCGCCCGTGACGTAGAGCCCCGGGATGCCCAGGCTCGCCCCAGCGCGCGCAACGTCCATGACCGAGTTGAGCACCGTGGCAGGCGCTTCATGGGTCGAGTCGGTACCGTGGCCGCGTGCTTCGAAGCCCACGCAGTCGACGGCGGCGTCGACCTCAGGTTCGCCGAGGATCTGCTCGATTTGCTCCGGCAACGTCGCATCCTTCTTCAGGTCAATTGTTTCGCAACCGAAGCTCCTCGCTTGGGCAAGCCTTTCGTCGATGAGGTCGCCCACGATCACGGCCGATGCACCGAGGAA
>JBOGWV010000038.1:0-2482 GCA_050693975.1 Actinomycetota bacterium | reverse complement strand
GAAGGCGTTGCGCACCTCGGGCCGGTTGATGGTGATCTTGGCGATCCCCTCGCCCGTCTCGTAGAGGATGTCCTCGTAGCTGCCGCCGCTATCCCAATTCATCGAAGTGATTACTCCTAAAGTGATCTCTCGAACCTTCGCTTAACCGTACACGTCCTTGGATCCACGCAACACCTCGAGCCCTCCAAGGCCGTGGGGATCGCTCAGTGCCCCCAGCGCCTGGTGGCGAGACAGGGCACGGACCGCTTCGGCTCCCCGTCCGGCGGCGGCGAGTTCGCGGTGACTCGCCGCGAATGAGTCCTCGAGCCGGCCGAGGCCGAGGTCTCGAAGGACCTCAGCCTGCGGCGTGGGTCCGGCGACCTCGCAACCCTCGGCCTCCAGGACACCTCGAATCAGGTCCCAGTTGGCGTGGGAGGTGATGTCCTTCTCTCCGGGGCGGTCGAGCACGTCCTCATCCGTGCCCGACGACGAGTAGGCCAGGAGGGTGCCGGACGGTCGCCCCTCCAGCTCGGCCCACGTCACCCCGTAATCGACCAGCGCGACCGTGCCCCTATCGATTGCACCGGCGGCGGCGCGGGTGAAGTCGATGGCGGCGAGCCCGACCTCGATGCGGTGGCCCTCTTCGAGTTGAAGCTCGGCCCCTGCTACCAGTTCCAGCAGCGCGGGATCGGAAACCGGGGCCGGCCGGAGCACGAGTTTCGGGCTGTCGGCCGCGACGAGCAGCTCGACGAGTGAGCCGTCGCGCCGCTCCAGCAGGTGTATGGGCAGGTTGTCGAGCACCTCGTTGGCGAACACGAACCCCGCCCCGAGATTCGCGACCTCCTCGATCGACGACGACCACACGACGTTTTGGAACGCGCTCAGGCGAGCCATCTGGCGCTCTACGAGCTTGGGAAGGCGCTCGACCAGCCGATAGCTGAGGACATCGGCGAAGTCGCCTCTGACCGAGGCGAGAACCGATTGAGCGAAGCCGCCCTCACCGGGCCCGATCTCTACGACCTCGAACTCAGCGGGAGCGCCGAGGGACTCCCAGGTGCGGCGAAACGCGACCGCCCACAATGCTCCGAAGGCGGGATCGAGCTCGGCCGAGGTCAGAAAGTCGCCCTCCCAGCCGCTGCGTTCGGCGCCCTGAGAGTAGTAGCCATGCTCGGGGTGATAGAGAGCCGTCTCCTGGAACGCCGCGAAGCTGACGGGGCCAGACGACTCCAGTTCGTCGAGCAGGAGCGCCTCCAGCTCGGTCACGACCGTTTGCGCGGGGCCGCTCGGGGGAGCCGTCCTTCCGACTTCTTGGCCTCGAGCCGTGACCGCTCGTAGAACGCCTTCTTGTCCTCGTAGGTCTTCACCTGTTCGAGGGCGGTCTCGGCGACCCGGGCCATCTCGCGCCACCGGCTGCGCTGCTTGTAGATCGCCAGCAGCCGGTCGTAGGGGCCCGATGAATCGAAGTGTTCCTCGATGATCGATTCGTACAACTCGATGGCCCCGTCGATGTTGCCGACGTGCTCGAGGTTCTGAGCCTTGAGAAAGCGTTTCACGAGTTCGACGTTGTCCGTGGCCACGCTTCCCATGTTCACACAGGGGTACGCTTTGAGGACTCGATCGAAGAAGCTCAGAGACGTTCTAGGAGGCGGTTTCATGGCGCTCGGCTACGAAGGCAATCTCTACATCCTCGCCTTCGACCACAGAGGCTCGTTTCAGAAGAAGATGTTCGGGATCGAGGGGGACCTCACTCCCGAGGAGTCGGAGACGATTGCAGACGCCAAGACGGTGATCTTCGAGGGCTTCCGTAAAGCGGTCGAGAAGGGGGCCCCGAAAGCCGGCGCGGGCCTGCTCGTCGACGAGCAGTTCGGCGGTGACATCGCCCGGACGGCGAAGAAGGAAAGCCTCATGTTCGCCATGCCGGTGGAGAAGTCGGGCCAGAACGAGTTCGACTTCGACTACGGCGATGACTTCGGGAAACACATCGAGGAGTTCGACCCCACCTTCGTGAAAGTCCTGGTGCGTTACAACCCGGACGGCGACAAGGCCATGAACGAACGCCAGACCGCCCGCCTCAAGAAGCTGTGCGACTGGCTGCACGACAACGACCGTAATTTCCTGTTCGAGTTGCTGGTCCCCGCCGAGGACGCGCAGCTCGAGTCGGTAGGCGGGGACTCGGATCGCTACGACAAAGAGCTCAGGCCAGAGTTAATGCTCCGCACCATCCAGGAGCTGCAGGCCGCCGGGATACAGGCTGACATCTGGAAGATCGAGGGCATTGACAAGCGCGAGGACTGCGAACGGATCTCCGAGCTGACGCGGTCGGGTGGCCGCGACAAAGTCGTTTGCGTGGTGCTCGGTCGCGGCGCCAACGACGAAGCGGTCGATCACTGGCTGCGCCAGGGAGCGGGGGTTCCCGGCTACGTTGGTTTCGCTATCGGGCGCACCATCTGGTGGGACGCGCTGAAGGGCTATCTCGACAAGAGCATCGAACGGGACGCGGCCT
>JBOGWV010000037.1:0-24364 GCA_050693975.1 Actinomycetota bacterium | reverse complement strand
CCTAGACTCAGCTTCATGGGAGACATCCTGGTCGGCACCGCGTCGTGGACGGACAAGACTCTGATCGAGTCGGGCTGGTACCCGGAAGAGGCCAAGACGGCCGAGAAGCGACTTCAGTACTACGCCTCGCAGTTTCCTTTGGTCGAGGTCGACTCGACCTACTATTTCCCGCCGAGCGAGGCCAACTCGGAACGCTGGGCCGAGCGTACGCCGGACAACTTCACCTTCAACATCAAGGCGTTCTCGCTTCTGACTCAGCACCCGACCCGCACCGATGCGCTGTACAAGGACCTGGAGGTCAACAGCGACAAACGCAACGTCTACCCCAGCGATCTGGGCGACAAGACCGTCGACGTCGTGTGGGACCGGTTTCTCTCGGCTCTGCAGCCGTTGGACGATGCCGGAAAGCTGGGGCTGCTGCTGTTCCAGTACCCACCCTGGTTCGTGATCTCGCGCGCCAACAAGAACTACATCCTCGAGTGCGCCAAGCGGGCGGCCCCCTACCGCATCTGTGTCGAGCTGCGCAACGAGACCTGGATGCGAGGAGACAACCAACAGGAGACCATCGAGTTTCTTGAAGGACACGGGCTCCCGCTGGTTTGCGTCGACATGCCCCAGGGGTTCAAGTCGTCGATGCCGGCGGTGACCGCGGCGACCTCGGATGTGGCGGTAGTCAGATTCCATGGGCGCAACACCGACGACTGGGAGAGCAACTCGGTGTCAAAGCGTTTCCGTTACCACTACGAAACCAAGGAGCTCGAGGAGTGGGTTCCGCGCATCGAGAGCCTGAGCAAGGACTCGGATCGGACCCACATCCTCATGAACAACTGCTACTCCGATTACGCCCAACGCAACGCGCGCGAGTTGGCTGACTTACTCGGTTCCTAGGTCTGCGCGACGATGTCCGCATGACTGAGGAAATCCTGAAGGGGGGCGCAGCGAACGCTGGCGCGGTTATCCGATGTGGCGAGACGGTAACGCGACCCGCACCGCGGAACGCCGAGGTGATCCACCGCTTCCGGGACAGCGTTGCTTCGACCCGCTGGGTCGTGGTATCGGGAGAGCAGGGAGCAATTCGTCCGTGGTCTGGAGGAATCGCTCGAGCGCTGACGAGGGTCGCCCAGCCAGAGACATGGTGCTTTCTACTGCTGTATCACAAACTGTGATACAGTATCTCGATGGCAAGAGCCATCTCTATCCGGCTCGATCAGGAAGCAGAACGGGCCCTCGCGCGTCTCGAAGCCTCAGGGATGACTCGCTCCGAGGCGATCCGGGCTGCACTCGTGGAGTCCGCGAAGAGGCTCCGCCGTCGCCAAGAAGTCGCTGTGGAGGTCGCCGCGCTCGAGGCCGATGGAGCTGACCGCAAAGAAATGAACGAGGTGGCCTCCCTGATGGAAAGCCTCCGTGCGTAGGGGCGATATTCACGAGCTCCGACCACCGCGTGGAAGAGGTCACGAGCAGCGAGGTCGCAGATTCGGAGTGATTCTTCAGGCCGATGAGTTTCTTCCCAGGTCGGTGGTGATCGTCGCCCCCACGTCACAAAGCGCCAGAGCGGCGACTTTTCGACCCGAGATCGAGGTCCGTGACGAACCTACTCGCGTTCTTGTAGAGCAGTTAGGGGCGGTGGACACGAGTCGCCTTGGTAAGCGAGTGGGCCATGTCGTTCCAGCTGATCTGTGGGAGATTGACGACGCGTTGCGGTTAATCCTGGCGTTGGGGTAGCCCGGCACGGCTAGTACTGATAAATATCGCCGTCTCGCTCAGGTGCGACCTGCGGAAACGGCATCTAGCACAGCGCTTATCCCGACTAGACAACTGCTACCGAGATTACGCGCAGCAGGACGCAGCCGGGCTTGCCGCACTCCTTGAGGAAAAGGTTCAGCGGTCACCACGATGATCTAGTTCGGTTGAGGCGAGGTTGCTGATATGCCCTACAGCATGATCCGCGAAATCTCGAGCCCGCACTAAGAGATCATCGCTTCGTATCTTCTCTTCGCCCAGATAGTCAGCTCGAGCCTCGGCCAGGACTGAACGATGAGCGGGCGGCAGCCGATCCATCAGCCTTCGGCGGCTTCGTCTTTCGAACGAATCTCGTCGGTCGCCAAGCTGCACCAGATTCTTGCGAGAGTAAGCACGACGTTCCGCTCGTCTCCCTCAAGGTCAGCCAGAAGCCCTTCGATCCCGTCAACCATTGATCTGACGTAATCGAGTCTGGGCACCGGCTCGAAGATGGTCTGGGCAGGAGGACCCTCCAAGACCTCGTTTGCCAGAAGGACCATCCTGATAAAGTGACGCGAGGTCAGGATCGCTGTCCGAGGTCCACGGTTGGAAGTTGCCTCGCTCGTACTCGCTTCGCCACCAATCGCCATATTGAAAGTCCCGCCGCGGCGGGCATCTCCAGGGGCGGACGTCGCTCTCGATCGCGATCGTCAACTCGACGGACCGTGGGTTCATGGATAGGCCCAGGATGCCCGAGACAAGGTCGCGTTTCTCGGCTTCGTTGGTAGGGCGTCGGCTGACGACCATCACGTCGAGGTCGCTATCCGGGCGCAGTCCACCCATCACGGCGGAGCCATACAGATACGCGGCAAGAAGGTCTTCCCACATCGCGGACGATGTCCAAGAGGGGACCGGTCTGCTCATTCGTTGACGCCATGATCCTGTCGTACCGGAAAAGGCCATGGATCGCTAGTCACGATAAACATCGGCCTTCAGCTCAGGAACGACCTGCCGAAACGGCAACTGGCAGCGCTGATCCGGATCTAGACAACTGCTACAGAGACTACGCGCAACGAAATGCGCGTGAACTTGCTGAGTGAACTCCTCGACGAGCACGTCGCCGGTCACTTGAAGCCGAAGAGCGGAGGGAGAACGGCGACGACGGTCGCCGCCCAGAGGGCGAAGATAGGGAGGTAGGCGGTCTGCCATCGTTCGATGCGGTGGAAGGCGGTCCGTCCCGTGAGGAACTCCATCGAAAGCCAGGCGGCCCCGGCCAGGTTCACGAGCAGAACGAGGTTGAGGCCGAGCGCTGCTACGCGGTTCGGAGTGAACCCGAGATCTCCGATCCGGGCCACCATCGAGCCGAGCACCATCACGTCGAGCACGAGGGCGCTCGCTACGGCGAGAAGTTGGACGCGGTCCATCAGCCCGGCCGGTCGAGACGGCTCGCGCGCGGACATCGAGTAGAGGACGAGCCCCAGCACCACCACCATGAGCGCGTCTAAGACGCCGAGCAGCTCGCGGTCGAACTCGCCTGCGACCCCGGACACCGCATAGGTGACCGCAGCGACGGTCAGCATCACGGCGAATAGCGGGGTGAAGAGCATGGTGAGCACCGGCGCCATGTTCTCCACCACATGCTGCTTGGACTCCACAAGCCAAGTCGCCACGATCACGGCGCCGGCAGCACCCGACGGCAGCACCCACTCGAGGACCCGGTCGCCGAGCTCGGGATCGATCGGCTCGAGGATCAGCGCGGTGAGCAGGAGCAGCACGCCCCCACCGAGCGCGATGAGCACGTAGTAGATGGCCCACTCGCCGGTGAACCGAACGAAGTCCATGCGTCGCTCGTGCGAGCTGATCGTGCCGCCCATGTAGGGGTAGGCGAGCGCGAACCACAGAACGACGGGGAGGTGAGCCATAACCAAGATCTCGGTGGCCGAGTCAGCACGGAACGGGTAGAGGTTGACCAGGAGCGCGATGAGCACGAAGGGAGCGAACGTCAGCACCCATCCCCAAGTGTCGAGTTGCCGCCGGCGGGCGAAGTAACCGGCGAGGAAGGGCACCACGAACAGACTGAAGTTCCGGAAAAACCAGCCCGCCTCCTCTTCGGGGAACCCCGCGGCGAGGCGAGCGACCTGCATCGCGACGGCCGCAGCCGCGGCGAAGGCGAACGCTTCGAGCCATTCGTTGGAGGAACGGGCCTGCTGGTCGTCACCTCTCAGGACGAGCTGCTTCCACAGGCGGCCGCTGTGCTCGCGTGCGAACTCTCGGGACAGGGTGTCGAGGTCTCCCATGCGCTTCACGGAAACGAGGAACGCTTCATCGGCCGTGAGGCCGGCCTCGACAAGCTCGGCGATCTGGTCGCGCAGATGAACCTCTAGCTCGTCGACGTCGCGGCCGCCGACGGCGGGGGCCTTCGCGACGTAGGCCCGCCATTCGACGATCTGTGACTCCACGCCATCCATAAGTGTCACGTCTCCCCGAACGCAGTCGCCAGCGAAATCGACCCTCGCCAGATGTCACCCAACGCTTGCGTGACGGTCGCCCATTGCCGTTGCTGCTCCGCCAGCGCTGCTTGCCCGTCGTCGGTGATCGCGTAGTACCTGCGGCGACGTCCTTCCGGCGGCGTCCGCCACTGAGTCGTCACGTACCCGAGCCGGCGAAGGCGATGGAGCAGTGGATAAAGCATCCCGTCGGTCCACTCGAGCTCGCCGCCGGAAAGCTCACGCACCCGCTTCAGGATCGCGTAGCCGTAGCTCTCTTCCGCGGCCAGGATGGCGAGCACGAGCGGCGTCGCCGAGGCCGCCACCAGATCCTTGTCGATGTGCACACCACCCACCTCCCATGGCTTGAAGTACGATGCATAGAACCACAAGGTATCAGCCGCGCGCAAGCTTGTCTTGAAACGAGGGACATGGGTCGAGTGCGGCGCCCCCTGAGGCGCTAGCGTCGCGTTCGGTACCGGGGGCCGACGCGGCGCCTGCGCACCTCTTCGAGGCGGAAACGGCGGAAGAACCTGGCGACCTCGCGGCGTCTCGCAAAGCGCCGGCGCCGTTCCACCCACACTCCCAGGCCGACTCCGCCCGCGAACAGGCTTGCGCCTCCCAGCCCCGCGGGGACTCCGATGAGAAGTGCCCGGCGCCGGGTACGGAGCTCGTGAATGGGCCAGCCGCGCGTCAGCGCGATGCGGCGCAGGTTGTGCTCGGGATTGACGGCATGAGGATGACCGACCGCCTCGAGCAGCGGAAGGTCGTTTCTGGAGTCCGAGTAAGCGTGGCAAAGCTGCAGGTCGACCCCGAGCTCGGTGGCCTTGGCGACCACCGCGGTGGCCTTCTCGGGCCCGTGCATGACCGGCCCCACGAGTCGTCCGGTGTAGTAACCGTCGCGGTCGACCTCGGAGATGGTGGCGATGGCCCCTGCCATATCCAGCGACCTGGCGAGCCGGCTGGCGAGCTCGATCGGCGACGCCGTGACCAGAAAGGTTAGGTCGCCGCGGTCGTGATGCCCCTTGATCACTCGCACGATGTCCTCATAGACGCGCGGGAGGATGCGCTCGTCGGCGATCGCCTCACCCATCTCGATGAGCTCGGTCTGGCTCTTGCCGGTGACGAACTCGAGCGTCGACTCGCGCGACAGATCCATGCCGCTCGGGTTCTCGCCGCGCAGGCGAAACATCATCTGGCCCCAGCCGAAGCGCAGGATGTCTCGCACTCGAAACAGGTCCTGCTCGTAAGCCCCGCGCGCCATGAGGAAGAGGCTCGATCCCGGGATCAGAGTGCGGTCGAGGTCGAAGAACGCGGCGCGGCGTGCACCGGACGCGGGTCGCTCGTTCACCAGCCCCGCCACTCGGTTATGTCGGCTGCGTCGGTGCGACGAGTGAGCGGGCGGTCTCGGCCGGGCTCGGGATAGCCGACGTAGACGTAGCCGGCCACGAGCTCACCCTCCTTCAGGCCCAGATACTCATGTACCTCGGGGATGTGGGCCGCGGGACCGGTGCGGAGCATGGCACCGAGTCCCATGTCGTGAGCCGCCAGCAGCATGTTCTGCATGGCCGCGCCGACGGCGTGATGCTCCTCGACCTCCTGGACCTTGGGGAGATGGTGCTTGGGGGTTTCGATGATTACGACGATGACCGGAGCGCGCCGGGACTTGGCGCGCGCCGACTCGGGGTCCTTGCCCTCGCGCTCGGCCCCCGTTGCCCACGCGTCACCAAACTCCTCGAGAGCCGGGCCGGTAAGCACGAGGAAGCGCCACGGCTGTGTGAGGTGATGAGTCGGTGCGCGCACTCCGGCCTCGAGCAGACGCCGCACGCTCGCCCTGTCCGGTACCTCGTCGGTCAACTTGGGCACCGAACGGCGAGTGATGATGGCTTCGTAGGTCTCCATTGACGCCGAGGATACCTACGCAACGGTGTGCCACACTCGTTAGCATGCAAGTAGGCGCAATGAACTTTCCCGGCCGCTCGGTGCTCAAAGAGGTTCATCGCATCGCCGAGGACAACTTCGACTTCATCGATCTCACCCTCGAGCCGCCCGCGGCCTGGCTGCCGGACGGCAAAGAGGTCGGGCGGCTCATGGGAGACCTGGGGCTTGGGGCCGTGGGTCACACCGCCTACTACCTCCCTATCGCCTCGCCCTTCAAAGAGCTCCGCAAGCAAGCCCACGACCTCTTCAAGAGGGGACTCGACTGCTTCGCCGACGTGGGGGTAGAGCTGGTCAACGTTCATCCCGATAACCGCGTCCCGTTGCACGGCCCCGAGCAGATGCGCGCCCGCAACGCCGACGCGATCTCGGAGCTGGCCGGGCTGGCCGCGGCGCGCGATATCCGGCTGATGGTCGAGAACATCGACCGGGGCTTCGCTCGCGTCGATGACTTCCTCCCCATATTCGAGAAGGTCCCGGAGGCCGGGTTTCATCTGGACGTCGCGCACGCTAACCTGCGGCTCGGCCTGGGGCAGTCCAACCACACCCCCGAGCTTCTTGCCGCCTTCTCGGACCGGCTGTGTCACGTCCACGTGAGCGACAACCGTGGGGGAGAGGCCGACCTGCACCTGCCTCTGGGCGCCGGAAGCATCGACTGGCGGGGCGCGATCCGGGCCCTCAAACGGGTGGGCTACGACGGCACCGTCACGCTCGAGGTGTTCTCGCGCGAGCGGGAGTACCTGCTGGCTTCCAGGCGACTGTGGCTGGAGTGGTGGTCGGAGGCGGCGTAGCCCCCTGGTGTCAGTTGTTGTCGGTGTTGCTGGTGTTACTAGAGTTGTTTCAGTAGCCTACAGGGATGACACATCGCTACCTTGGTCCGAGTGAAGAGGTCATCCGTGTGGCCCACAGGCACGTCTCGGTGCTGGCGCGGCCCTTTTTCTCGACGGTGGTGCTGCTCGCCGGCCTGGCCGCGCTCGGCTTCCTGACGGGGCCGGACTCGGGGGGCGACACACTGGATCAGGTCTGCGGCGCCCTCGCCGTGCTGGTGTTGCTTCGCTTCCTGCTCAGGCTGCGGCGCTGGTCGAGCGAGCGTTTGCTGGTTACCGACCAGCGCATAGTCGAGGTCAACGGCCTGATCGCCAGGCGGGTGTCGTCATGGCCCTACGCCCGGATCCACGACCTGGGCTACAGCCGCTCGATGCCCGGGCGGCTGCTGGGCTTCGGATCGCTCACCATCGCGGGCACCGCCCCCGAAGCCCCGGTGTGGGTGCTCGAGCGGATCCCGGACCCGGACGGCTTCTACCGGGACGTCATGGAGGTCATCATGGGCGAGCCGATCCCGCCCATGATCGAGGTGGAGGAAGAGACCGAGCCCGGGGACCCCGATTGGGACGATTGGTTCATGGAGATCAGCGATCGTCGAGACGATCGCGCGGAGATCAGCGATGACTTCAGGCCCGACGAGGCCGACACTGGCCCCCTCCCACGGGTGGGCTAACCCCCATTCGGACAATTCCCTCGTCAAATACCTCAAAAGGCTGTTGCATTGAGGCACCCAGGCGGTAGGTTTCATCGTCTGAACGGTTGAGAGGTTCAACCAGCGCCGACCCGGGAGACAGTTTGCTGGCCAGACGTCTATCGTTTCTGCTTGCGCTCGCCCTTTTGGGCTCGCTTCTCGCGCTCGCACCCGCCGGCGCCGACCCCCTGTCCAGCGAGGTGGACCTGACCCAGACCACCGCACCCACCGCTCCGAGCGTCGCCCCGCTCGCCGCCAAAGCGCCGCTCCAGTGCACGAAGCAGGCTCCGCTCGCCCACGACGAGGAACTTGCCGAGCTGAAGCTCAAGGGCAAGGCGCGCTGGTGCGGGGGCCAGGTGAGAGACGACGGGGTAGGGGGCCCCAACAACGGCATCCTCGCCTCATTCGACGGGGCCGCCGCACTCGACGTCGACGTCACCCTTCCTCGCCGCGGGAGCGGCCCCTTCCCCCTGATCGTGATGCTGCACGGTCTCGGCGGCTCGCGCGAGAGTTACTGGAGGGAGCCCGCCCACTACGCGGCGCGCGGCTTCGCGGTGCTCGATTACACCGCCCGTGGTTATCACGGCACCGACGCGATCTGCCTGGACGAGGACACGCCTTCGGCAACGGTGAAGGATGTGCCACCCGAGGTCTACGAGGGTTACGGACCCAGCCTCGCCTGTCGCACCCAACTGGCCAGTCGCCGGTACGAGGTGAAGGACGCCCAATACCTCGCGAGTCGGTTGGTGGACGGCTCCCTGGTCTCCGGGGTGACGGCCAAGCCGGGCATCGGCGTATTCGGGCAGTCATACGGCGGCGGGCAGACTTGGATGCTGACCCGGGACAACCGGTGGAAGTCCCCGGCGGGAAAGAGAGTGCGAGTTAAGGCAGCCGTCCCGGTCATCGGCTGGAGCGACCTTCTGGATGCTCTGGTTCCGAACGGAAGGGCCGGTGACACCAAGTTTCTCAAGAACAGGACGGACGAGCGTCTCAACGAAAGATTGGCGGAACCGGTTGGCGTTGCGAAGGAGAGCTACATTTCGACCTTCTTTGCCGGGATCCAACTCGCCTCCGGTGGCAGCCTGCCCGGCTACCTGACTGCGTGGCGCGACGCGCTGTTCGCCGGCGAACCTTACGACGCGACCACCCCGGCGGTGATGGAGGCGGCCGACAAGCTGTTATCTGAGCGATCGGCCCTCTACATGCCCAAGGACAAGGGCAACCCCGCGATCCTCGCGGTGCAGGGCTTCACCGATGTCGTCTTCCCGGCGACGCAGTCGCTCAACATGTACAACCTGCTCAACAAGAACCGCAAGACGCCCTATCCGATGAACATCTACTTCGGTGATTTCGGGCACCCCATCGCCCAGAACAAGTCCGACGAGGCCGCGTACGTGAACAAGCTCGTCGGCAGGTGGTTCGACCACTACCTCAGGGGCAAGGGCGATGCGCCCAAGCGCAGGGTGGAGGCGCGCACCACCCGGTGCGACGACAGCGGTCTCCCCGGTGCGCGGTTCAAGGCGAACACCTGGTCCGGCCTGCAGTCACGGGACGAGCAATTGCTGGAGTTCGACGCGGCCGGAACCCTGGACACCGCGGTTGACGACCCTCGGTCCCTCGAAATCAAGCCGATCGACATCGATCAGGGAACGGTCGACTACAGCCGCTGCAGGGTCACGGAGGAGCCGGTCGCGGAAGGAAACCTGGGAGTGGCGACGACGCCTTTGCAAGCTCCGATGACCATGCTCGGGCTCCCCACCGTTTCGCTGACGGCCGATCCCGCCGCCCCCGACATGTACGTCTCCGCCCGGCTCTGGGACGTCGCCGAGAACGGCGCCCACACC
This sequence comes from Actinomycetota bacterium, assembly GCA_050693975.1. Lineage (GTDB taxonomy): Bacteria > Actinomycetota > CADDZG01 > CADDZG01 > WHSQ01 > WHSV01. Next base: position 14,861 of record JBOGWV010000037.1, on the reverse strand, counting down.
CTGGTTGACCGCGGTGTCTTCCGACTGCTGAGCGCCGATCCACAGACCGCGTTGTTCAAGCTCTTCGGCAATGCCTACACGTTCGCCGAGGGCCACACCATCGAGCTCGAGCTCACCGCCAACGACACGCGCAGCTTCCTCGCCTCCAACGCCGAGGGCACCATCGAGGTCTCGGCCATCACTCTCTCGTTGCCGCTGGCGAAACCCGGCGCGGCGGTCGTCGGGAGCCAGCAGTAGCCAGTCGAGGCTCGCTCGGAGTCTCGCTAATCTGAGGCCATGACCTCCGGCATCATCGCTTCGTTTTTGGCGGTTCTGGCGCTCGCCTTCGCGGAGGGCCTCGGCCGCTTCTATCCCGCTCGCAGGACCTGGTTGCGGCTGCGTAGCCAGCACGGCCGCCGCGCGGTGCGAGCAATGCGCGAACGATTCGAGGCCGTTGCACGGAGCCGGGTGCCCCGTGTGCTCGCGATCGTGCTGCTGGGGCTCGTACTTGGCTGGATCGCGAGCGCCAGTCTGCTCGACAAGCGGTGGTATGAGGTTCTCACGGACGTGTTTCCCTACGGCTTCATCGCCATCGCCATGCTGCGAACGCCGGCGATCATGAACAGCATGGTCGAGCGCATGAAGGACCACGAGCGCAGCAGCGGGGAGGACCCCGATGTTCCCATCACGGACCAGAACGGAGATGGCCCTACGGCCATCGCCCTATGACCTTCGAGCCCTTCCTGTACCTGGTAGCTCCGGCCAAGCTCACTGCCGGCGACCTCGGCGATCTGGTACCCGAGCTCATCGACGCGGGTGTCGATCTGATCCAGCTGCGCGAGAAGGAGACCGAGGCCGGCGACCTTCTCAGGCTCGCGGATCCGATCCTGGCTGCGTGCCGCGAGGCCGGAGTGCCGTTCGTGCTCAACGACCGGCCCGACGTCGCCCTGGCGCTGGGGGCGGACGGAGTGCACGTGGGCCAGAACGACCTTCCCATCGAATTCACCCGGCGTTTCTTTGGTGAGGGGATCGTGGGTCTGTCGACGCACGCTCCCGGTGAAGTCGACCGGGCGCTCAACCGCTCCGATCTCATCGACTACCTAGCGGTGGGGCCCTGCTACGAGACACCCACCAAGCCCGGTCGCCCCGCTGCGGGGCTCGAGCTCGTTGGCTACGTAGCCGAGCTACACCCCGAGCTGCCCTGGTTCGCCATCGGCGGCATCAACGACGCCAATCTCGATGAGGTCATGGCCGCAGGGGCCCGCCGGATCGTCGTGGTGCGGGCGATAACCGAGTCCCCCGACCCGCTGGCGGCCGCCGCGGAGCTGAAGCAACGGCTGCTGAACGCCTGAGCTTGAACTGATTGTTGGTCATCTCCCACTTGAGTGGCAGGATGCGTTGATGGCTGCGATCGACACCCTCGGACGGCCGCTGCGCGATCTGCGTATATCGGTAACCGACCGCTGCAACTTTCGTTGCGTTTATTGCATGCCCAAAGAAGTGTTCGGGCGCGACTACCAGTTCCTCGAACGCGCCGAGCTTCTGACCTTCGAAGAGATCGAGCGCGTCGCACGCATCTTCGTGGACCTCGGGGTGAGCAAGATCCGTCTCACAGGAGGAGAGCCCCTCGTGCGCCGCGACATCGAGCGGCTCATCCAGATGCTGGCGGCCATTGACGGCCCCGATCTCGCTCTGACGACCAACGGATCGATGCTGGCCACGCGAGCGAGAGCGCTCGCGGAGGCCGGATTGGGGCGAGTCACAGTGAGTCTCGATTCGCTCGACGACGATGTCTTCAAGGCGATGAACGACGTCGATTTTCCCGTAGCGCGGGTTCTCGGGGGCATCGAGGCGGCCGCGGTTGCCGGCCTCGGTCCCGTCAAGATCAACATGGTCCTGAAACGCGGGACGAACGAGAACAGCATCCTTCCGATGGCCCGATACTTCCACGGTACCGGTCACATCGTTCGCTTCATCGAGTACATGGACGTGGGCAGCACCAACGGCTGGCGGCTCGACGACATCGTTCCCGCCCGAGAGGTCGTCGCGACGATCGACGCGGAGATGCCGCTCGAGCCGATCGATCCCAACTATCGAGGCGAGGTCGCCAACCGTTACCGGTACAAGGACGGCGGGGGTGAGATCGGCGTGATCGCCTCGGTGACGCAGCCCTTCTGCACGAACTGCACGCGAGCGCGCATATCGGCCGAGGGCAAGCTATACACGTGCCTGTTCGCGACCAAGGGTTACGACTTGCGTGAACTCGTACGCGGCGGGGCTCCCGACCACGACATCGCGGATGCCGTCGAGTCTCTCTGGAGGGTTCGCGAGGACCGCTACTCAGAGATTCGCTCGTCTGAGACCGCGGACCTCGAGAAGGTAGAGATGTCCTACATCGGCGGCTGATTGATGGCATCCTTCCGGCACAAGAGATGGGCGAGCAACTGCAGCTAGCGACTCTCCGTTGGGGGGAACAAGGTCCCCGCGCGTTGCTGATCCACGGCCTCACTTCCTCGGCGCGGAGTTGGTGGCGCCTGGGTGCGGAGATGGCAAGAGCCGGCTACCGGGTTACGGCACCCGACCTGCGCGGCCATGGCGACAGTCCGCGGGGGGACGACTACCTCCTCGCCTCCTACGCGACCGACGTGCTGGCACTCGACCGCGAGTGGGACGTTGTCGTGGGTCACTCGCTCGGCGGAGCCATCGCCGCGATCGCCCAAGCGACGGACCGCAGCTTTGCGGATCGACTCGTGCTCGAAGATCCATTGCTGCATCTGTCTGAGCCGGGGAGTTTCATCGCCGAATACACGAAGCCCTTCGAGGACCCCAGCGCTCGTGCAGTCCTCGCTGAGCACCCGAGGTGGCACCCGCAGGACGCTCGCATCAAGTCGGAGGCGCTCGAGGCGTCGAGCCCGGAGGTCGTGCGGCGCACCGCCCTGGAGAACCAGCCGTGGGATGTGGTCCCCATGGCGATGGAGCTCGATTGCCCCACGCTGCTCATCGCGGCGGATCCAGGCGAGAACGCACTGGTCACCCCCGAGATAGGCGAGGGGATCGCCGCGGCCAACCCCCATGTCACCTTCCGGGTGCTGGGCGGCGCAGGCCATTCCCTACACCGCGACTCATACGGGGCATTCTGGCAGGTTCTCAATGGTCATCTCTTCACATGAACCTCGAGACTCAGGCAAGATCGGTGGATCTCGAGGCGGACACCCTCGTGGTGGTCTGGGCCGACGAGCACGTGTCGCAATTCGAGCTGGTGGAGTTGCGACGGAGCTGCAGCTGCGCCCAGTGCCGCGAGTTGCGCGCGCGAGGGGGAACGATCTGGCCCCAGCCGGGCGTGCCGGAGCCCCTCGAAGTGACGGGCGCCGAGCTGATGGGCGGCTGGGGATTGTCGTTGCAATGGAACGACAGACATGAGACGGGGATCTACCGGTGGGAGACGTTGCGGTCATCGTGCGGTTGCGAGCTGTGCGCACGCTCCTAGAGCATCGCTACGACGGCTTGGCGATGTTCACGACGGGAAGCGGAATGCGTCGCGGGCTCATCTCGAGCAGCGTGCCGGCGATCGAGTCGATTGCGCGCGCCGCCTCGGAGTCGGGTTCTGTGACGAGGATCGGAGCGCCCACGTCGCCGCCCTCGCGCAGAGCGGGAACGAGTGGGATCTCACCCAGCAGGGGAACGCCTAGCTCCTGCGCCAGGAGTTCGCCCCCTCCGGAGCCGAAGATGTCGTAGCGGAAGCCGTCGCGCCCGGTGAACCAGCTCATGTTCTCAATCACTCCGGCGACCGTGAGATTGACTTTGCGGGCCATGTATGCGGCGCGCTGCGCGACGCGCTGCGCTGCCGGCTGAGGAGTGGTCACCACGACGACCTCTGCGGCCGGCAGGAATTGCGCCATCGTGAGTGCCACGTCGCCGGTGCCCGGCGGCATGTCGATGATGACGACGTCGGGCTTGTTCCAGTAGACGTCGGTCACGAATTGGGTGAGCGCCTTATGCAGCATCGGCCCTCGCCAGATGACGGGATTGTTCTCGGAGGCGAAGAATCCGATCGAGATCACCGCGACGCCGTGTGCTTCGGGAGGCACGATCATCCGATCGATGATCACCGGCTTGCGATCGATGCCGATCATGCGCGGGATCGAGAACCCGTAGACATCCGCGTCGATGATCGCGGTGCGCTGACCGCGTCGGGCCAGCGCCACCGCGAGGTTGGTGCTGACCGACGACTTGCCCACTCCACCCTTACCGGAGGCCACTGCAATGACCCTCGACGATGTGAACACGTCGCCAATGGAGACCGCCCCCTCACCATGGAGCCGGCGGCGTAGCTCGGTGCGCTGGTCGTCGGTCATGATCGTGAAATCGACGAACACCTGCTCGGCGCCCAGGGCTTTCACCGCTGAGATGACGTCGTCGTGGAGCTCGGCCTTGGGGACGTAGCCCTCCACGGCAAGGGCGACCGACACGTGGACCTGGCCGGAGACGACCACGATGCCCCGGATCATGTTGAGCTCCATGATGGGACGGCGCAGCTCGGGGTCGACGACCGCGGCCAAAGCCCTGCGTACGTCGTCTTCGGTGATTGCGCTTGTCTGCGGCATGGGCCTCCCTCCGACCGTATCCGAGACTCTCAGAGCAAACCAAGTTAACTAAGTCAGAGAGGACTACTCCACGTAGTTCTTCTGCTAGACCTCTGTAGCGCGTGAGTAGTACGGTCTAACTAGTCCACCAGTAGAGCATGCCCTCGCAGGCTTGCGAGGGCGAGGATCGGGGGTCGCATGGAGTTGACTCGTCGGGACTTCTTCAAGGTCTCCGCCGCCGGGACGGCCGGAGCTGCATGGGCGACCTTCGGCTTCGATCTCGAGCCGGCTTATGCGCAGGCCAGCGAGCTGAAGATAAGCCGCGCCAAGGAGATCCGCTCGGTGTGTCCCTATTGCGGCGTCGGCTGCTCGATGATCGCCTACGTCGCGGGTCACGGTGAGACCACATCGTTCAACACGAAGCCCTACCTCGTCCACATCGAAGGCGACCCCGACAGCCCGATCAACGGGGGCTCGTTGTGCCCGAAGGGCGCGAGCACCATGCAGCTCGCGGTCAGCGAGGAGCGCGTGCAGGCGCCGATGCACCGGGAACCGGGCGCGACCGAGTGGTCGGAGATCTCGTGGGACGACGCGCTTAATCGTCTTGCCCGGCTCATGAAGGACGCGCGCGACGAACGCTTCATCGAAACCGACGACGACGGCAATCTCGTCAACCGCAACGAGGGCTTCGCCTGGGGCGGGGGCGCGACGATCTCCAATGAAGAGGGCTATCTCACGACCAAGGTCTTCCGAGCCCTCGGGGCGGTGGGCATAGAACAACAGGCCCGGGTTTGACACGGCCCCACGGTGGCCAGTTTGGCCGCCTCGTTTGGCCGGGGAGCCATGACCAATCACTGGGTCGACTTCAAGAACTCGGACGCGTTCCTAGTTATCGGTGCCAACCCTGCTGAGAATCATCCCTGTGGCTGGAAGTGGGCACACGTCGCACGCGACACGCGCGGCGCAAAGATCATCCATGTCGACCCGCGCTTCACGCGCACGTCGGCCGTCGCCGACCTATGGGCTCCCATCCGCGCGGGGACCGATATCACCTTCTTCAACGGCCTCATCAACTATGTTCTGGAAAACGAGCTGTACCACGAGGACTACGTAAAGCTCCATACCAACGCCTCGTTCATCGTGTCGGAGGACTTCGAGTTCAACGACGGTCTCTTCTCCGGTTACGACGAGGCTGCGCGGCTCTACGACTCCGCGATGTGGGACTACGAGCGGATCTCGGGCACCGAACTGAAACCGTCGATCACGGAAAAGACTCCGAAGACTCGAGAGGGCGCGACGGACGGGAGTGCTCTTCCTGCGTCTCCCGCCGCGACGCCGGGGTTCGCCAAGCGCGACAAGACGCTGCAGGATCCGCGCAGCGTGTTCCAGCTCATGAAGGAGCACTTCACCCGCTACACGCCCGAGATGGTGTCCGAGGTAACCGGCATCCCGGAGGAGAAGTTCCTCGAGATCGCCGAGATATTCGGCGCCACCGGCACGGCGGACAAGGCCGGCAATGTCGTCTACGCGGTGGGTCTGACCCACCACACCGGCGGGGTTCAGATCATCCGGGGCATCGGAATCCTTCAGATGCTGCTCGGCAATGTCGGAAAGCCGGGTGGCGGCGTGAACGCCGAGCGCGGCCACGCCAACATCCAGGGCAACACCGACAACGCGCAGTCATGGGAGATTCTGCCCGGCTACATGGCGATTCCGAAGCCCGGCATGAATACCCTCGACGACTACATCAAGACGGCGGCACTCGCCCAGCTCGATCCGAACGCCCTTAACTTTTTCGGTTCCGTATACCGAGCCATGACCGTGAGTTTGCTCAAGCAATGGTTCGGTGATGCGGCAACGAAGGACAACGACTTCGCGTTCTCGTGGTTGCCCAAGCCCGACAAGAACTGGTCCTGGATGACGTTCCACGACGAGGCGCGCGCCGAGAGGCTCCACGGCCTCTTCAACGGCGGCATGAGCAGCGTCAATATCGGGCCGGATTCGAACCGCGTGATCGAGTCGCTGTCGAACCTGAGATGGTTCGTCGTAATGGACCCGTTCCCAACCGCGTCGTCGGAGTTCTGGCACTCACCGGGTGTGGATCCCGAAGAGGTTCAGACCGAGGTGTTTTTCTTGCCGACCACTCACTGGATCGAGAAGGCGGGTGCGTTCGTGAACTCGGGCCGCTGGGCGCAGTGGAAGCACCAGGCGCTTCCCGCCGAGGGCGAAATCAGGAACGATAACTACATCATGGCGCAGCTCTTCCTGAGGATGAGAAAGCTCTATGAGGAGGAAGGCGGCGTCTTTCCCGACCCGATACTCAATCTCACCTGGGAGTACTCGGACCTGGATGACCCGCCGATGGAGGAGCTCTCGGCCGAGATCAATGGAAAGGACCTCAAGAGCGGGCTGCTCCTGGACACGTTCCTCGACGCCAAGGACGACGGCACCACCGCGATCGGAAACTGGCTGTACACCGGCTCATACACGGAGGCGGGGAACATGATGGACCGGCGCGGCACCGACGACCCCACAGGCATGGGCTACTTCCACAACTGGGCGTGGTCGTGGCCCGCCAACCGGCGCGTCCTCTACAACAGGGCCTCGGCCGACGCCAAAGGCGATCCCTGGGACGAGACGCGCCCCGGTATCCGCTGGAACGGAAGCCTGTGGGTCGGCGACGTCCCCGACTACGTGCCGGACTCTCCGCCGGAGGACGGCCTCGGTGCGTTCATCATGACGGGGGAGGGAGTCGGGCGCCTGTTCGTGCCGGGCGGGCTGGTGTTGGACGGGCCCTTCCCCGAGCACTACGAGCAGACCGAGTCGCCCATCACCAATCCGTTCAGCGGGATCAACAAGAATCCGGTTGCCTTCATGTACGAGGACGCCCCGGCGAGCTTCGCTGAAGACGACAGCGAGTTCCCTTACGTTGCCACCACCTACCGGCTCACCGAGCACGAGCACTTCGTAACCCAGCACGTGCCTCAGCTCGTGGAGGCCATGCCCGACTTCTTCGTCGAGCTGCCGGTGGAGCTGGCCGACAAGAAAGGCATCGCCAACACCGACATGGTGAGGGTGCGCTCCAAGCGCGGTGAGGTCGAGGGGCTGGCGCTGGTAACCAAGCGCATGCGTCCTTTGAAGCTCGGTAACAAGGTCGTCTACCAGGTCGGCATTCCCGTGCACTGGCACTACGCGGGTGGCCGTGGCAAGGGCAAGGCCGCACAGATGGCGAATCTGTTGACGCCATACATCGGCGACGCGACCACGGCCACACCGGAATTCAAAGGCTTCCTCGTCAACGTCGAGAAGATCTAGGAGGTGAGGACATGTCAACCGAGCTAGGTCTCGCAGTGAAGCGGAAGTCGGCGACTCCTTCCTCCGGGACGAATATTCGCCGAGACCACTCCATCAAGCAAGTCGAGGTCTCCAAGCTCGTCGACATCGACCTCTGCATCGGCTGTAAGGCATGCGAGGTTGCCTGTAAGGAATGGAACGACCTCCAAGTCGAGGAAACCCACAACTTCGGCGGCTACCAGAGCCACGAGGACCTCACCGCTTCGACGTGGGACCTCATGCGCTTCAACGAGGTAGAGCTCGAGGGCAACGACATCGCCTGGCTCATTCGCAAGGACTCGTGCCTGCACTGCGAGGAACCTGGTTGCCTGCTGGCATGCCCCGCGCCGGGGGCAATCGTGCAGTACGAGAACGGGATCGTCGACTTCGATCAGGACAAGTGCATCGGTTGCCAGTACTGCGTGAGCGGATGCCCGTTCGACATCCCGCGCTTCGACTCCGAAACGAAGAAGGTCTACAAGTGCACGATGTGCGTCGACCGCATCAGCAACGGGATGGAGCCGGCCTGCGTGAAGTCGTGTCCCACCGGGTCGATCCGGTTCGGCACGAAGGAGGACATGGTTCTCTACGGCGAGGAGAAGGTGGGCAAGCTCAAGGAGCGCGGCTTCGACGACGCCCTCCTATACGACCCAGAGGGGGTCAAGGGCGTGCACATGATGTATGTGGTGCCGCGCGGCGAGATGCTCGACGAGTACGGGCTCCCGGAGGAGCCGACGGTGAAGGGCGCCAGCTTCTTCCCCGCCATGAGCGGGCTGCGCAAGCTCGGATCGGTCGCAACTTGGGCGGGGTTGATCGGCGCGGGGATCTTCTTCTTGCGCACCGGCCGCAGGTTGCCTCCGTCGGAGGACAAGGCCGTTGCCTCAGCCCAGGAGAAGGGCCGGGCATCCGAGCGACAGGCCCAGCTTTCTGCGGAGGAGAAGAGCAAAGGGGGCGAGAGCGCATGAGTGTGCGAACCCAACGAGAGGAGGGGGTCCTTCGCTATTCGATGGCGGAGCGCGTCCTGCATTGGTTCGTTGCCCTTACGTTCATCTACCTGCTGCTCTCGGGGTTCGCGCTCGGCTACCCTCGCATGGCGTGGCTCTACGACGTCCTGGGCGGGGGGCAGACGGTTCGCTTCCTGCACCCCATCGTCGGCGTGGCCTTCACAGTCGGGGTCGTGCTGATGCTGCTGCTGTGGCTGCGGGACATGGTCTTTGACGATAAGGACCGAGCGTGGACGCGTGACCTTCGCAACTACGTGCGCGAGGGCCACAGCCGCGTCGACGTCGACCGATTCAACGCGGGCCAGAAGGGCTACTTCTGGTTCGCGGTCGTGACCGGTGTTCTCCTGCTCATTACCGGCCTCCCGCTGTGGTTCCCCGGCCTCATGAGCGCGGGCTGGAACCAGTTTGCCCGTCTGCTGCACCATGTCATCTTCTTGCTAACGGTGGGCGGTTTCATCATTCACGTCTACATGTCCACGGTCATGTTGCCAGGCACGATGCCGGGCATGACCAGCGGCAGGGTCACGCGCGCGTGGGCGGCATGGCACCACCCGAGTTGGTTCCGCAAGCAGGAGGCCGACCACAACTGAAGGTCGAGCGAGGGGGCCCGGGCGCCTTCGACGTCCGGCTGGCGCGGGCCGAAGGAGTCGAGCGATTAGCGGCCACGGCCGCCCCGCTCGAGTTTTTGTCGTCGGTGCTCGGCTATCAGCGCGGCCGTGCCTCTTCACCGGCGGTGCGGACGGCGGCTGCCAGAGTGGGGGCGGAGTCGATCAGCAACCGCTTGGTGGAACGCTTCCCGCTGCTCAACCTGGTCGCCTCGGTGGAGACGGTGGTGGATGAGATCCCGGTCGCGGTCGCCGCGCTGAGAGCGCCTGTGGCTCCCGGCCCCTTGGGGGACGCGGGCCGGGATCTGGCCACTCGCAGTGGTGCCGAGCAGCGCGAGCTCGTGGAGGGCTGGCTCGACGATCCCACTCTGCTCGAGGCTCGCACCGCCGCGTGGATAGCGGTGGCGGCGGGACCCGTGCTCGAACTTGCAGCCGCGGCCTTGAAGCCGCTCTCGAAGGAGGAGTGGTCCGGCCCCGCCTGTCCCGCGTGCGGAGGCCTGCCTCAGGTTTCGGTGATCCGCGAGGAGTCGGGTGAGTTCATGGCGGGATCCCCTCGCTATCTCGTATGCGGGCGGTGTGCCCTGTGGTGGAGCTTCGCGCGTGCCACCTGCCCGTCGTGCGGCGAGGACGATTCGAGACGGGTCGGCTCCTTCTCCCCCGAGGGAGAACGCCTGGTGAGGATCGACGCGTGCGACACCTGCCGTGCCTACGTGAAGACCTTCGACCTCAGGGAGCGGGGTGGAAAGGACATCGTCCCCCTTGTTGACGACGTGGCCACTCTGACGCTAGACGTGTGGGCGCACGAGAAGGGGTTGCAGCGTTCCGGCGTGTCGCTTGCCGGCGTCTAAGCTCCTCCTGCGTGATCGTCGAGACGATCGCTAGTGCTCGCTTGAGCCACTGACGGGGAGGGATCGAATGGACGACTGGTTCGAGAAGTATGCGGAGGCTCTCGAGAAACGGCTCGGCTCGTCCGAGCTCGCGCTGCATCTCCCCGGCCACCTGAAGAACCCCATCCTGATCCTGGCGCGCATCGTGGCCCGCGGCACCGAACGCAAGAACGCTCCGCTGGCGGCTTACGTGGTCGGGCGTTATGTCGTGGCTAGAGGCGCGCAGGGAGTGGACGAGGCGGCGGCCGTCGCCGAGGCGCTCGAGATCGCCGAAGCCATCACCCCAACCGTAGAGGCTTAGTGGCTCCACAACAACATAATCCTCAGGGAGGGGGAAGGGGGAGGGCGAAGGGGGAAGCCGAAAGGGGGAAGCCGAAAGGGGGAAGCCGACGTCCGAGCACCCGCGCACCCTGAGTACCGTCGGACGCCGGGAGTGATTGTGTGTGCGTTTTCTTGAGTATTCGAGCGACTTGGAAGTCATCTTCCAGATCCTTCCTGTAGTAGCCCTCATGGGTCGCATAGCTTGGGAGCATGCACCGGCGTGTGGTCGGTGGGATGGGGGGAGAGCATGTACGACAAGGATGGGGAGAAGTACTTCGTGGTCGATGGGCACACCCACTTCTGGGATGCGAGCCCCGAGAACACCAGCAACAAGTACGGCGAGGGCTTCATCAAGTGCTTCTACGACTACCACTCCAACCTCAGCCCCGAGGAATACGTCTGGCCGCTGGAGAAGTACCGCAAGTACACCGAGGAGGATCTCATGCGGGACCTCTTCGAGGAGGGCTACGTCGACGTAGCGATCTTTCAGCCCACCTACCTGACGGACTTCTACAACAAGGGCTTCAACACGACCGAGCAAGACGCGGTCATCAAGGACAAGCACCCCGACCGCTTCATTCTCAACGGCTCGTGGGACCCGCGCGACGGCGACAAAGGGCTGGACGAATTCGAGGCGAAGGTCGAGAAGTACAACCTCAAGGGCGTAAAGCTCTACACCGCCGAGTGGAAGGGAGACTCCAAAGGCTGGAAGCTCACCGACGACGACTCCTTGCGCTACCTTGCCAAGTGCAGTGAGCTGGGAGTGAACAAGATCCACGTCCACAAGGGCCCCACGATATGGCCGCTCAACAGGGACTCCTTCGACGTTGCCGACGTCGACGGAGCGGCGACCGAGTTCCAGGACTTGACGTTCGTAGTCGAGCACTGCGGGCTTCCCCGACTCGAGGACTTTTGCTGGATTGCCACCCAGGAGACCAATGTGTGGGCGGGACTGGCGGTGGTCATTCCGTTCATCCATACGCGTCCGCGCCAGTTCGCCAAGTGGCTGGGCGAGATGCTCTATTGGGTGGGAGAAGACAAAATTGCGTTCGCCAGCGACTACGCGCTGTGGTCGCCCAAGTGGCTCATCGAGCAGTTTGTCGACATGCAGATGCCAGAGGATCTCGTCCCCGAATACGGTGGGCTAACGCCGGACATCAAGCGCAAGATACTGGGGCTCAACATGGCGCGCCTTTACGACATCGAGGTGCCGAGTGAGATCCCGACGCCGGCGGTCGATGAGGCTGCCGGGGATCGGGCTCCCGCGGTCTCCGCATGATCGATCTCGAGCGTGTGCGCGAGGCTTTGGCTACGGTGCGTGATCCGGAGCTCGACGAACCGCTCACGGATCTGGGCTTCGTCGCGTCGATTGACGTCGACGGACCGCGCGTGCGGGTGCGCCTGAGGCTTCCGACCTACTTCTGCGCGCCGAACTTCGCATACATGATGATGACCGACGCCCGGGCTGCTCTGGAGGCGGTTCCCGGGGTGGAACGTGCTGAGGTCACGCTGATCGATCACCACGCAAGCGACGAGATCAATTGGGGCGTTACGAACCGACGAGGCTTCGTCGAGACCTTCCCCGATGAGGCGACCGAGGAGCTCGACGAGCTGCGGCGTCTCTTCGTCGCCAAGGCGTTCCTCGCTCGTGAGGGCCGTCTGGCCGCCGAGCTGCGGCGCCGAGGCCTAACGGCAGTGGAGATTGCATCCGAGCGAATCATAAATCTTCCCGAAAGCGACGATACGTGCGCCTATCTTGCGAGGCGCGCTGAGCTCGGGCTCGACACGTCGCCGGCCGAGCCGTTTCTCGTCGACGCTGCCGGGCGCACCGTCGCCGCGGATGCGATCGATCCCCACCTCCGGTTCATCCGGGCGGTCGCATTGAGCCTCGAGACCAACGCGTCGTTCTGTAAGGGACTGCTCGCAACTCGCTATCGATCACCCGGGGAGGTGATTGCATGAAGGCCGCAAGACTGCACGACTACAACGAGGCCCTGCGCATCGACGACGTCGACGAGCCGGCCATCACCGGCCCCCACGACGTCATCGTCAAGATCGGGGCTGCGGGCCTCTGCCGAACCGACATCCACATTCGAGACGGTGACTGGAAGGCCGTGCAAGAGGAGGCCGAGGTGAAGCTGCCTTACACCCTCGGGCACGAGAACGCGGGCTGGGTCCACGAGGTCGGCTCGGCGGTGGACAACGTCGAGGTGGGCGACGCGGTCATTCTGCACCCACTCATCACATGCGGAATGTGCCGCGCCTGCCGGGCCGGCGACGACATGCATTGTGCCGACGCTGCGTTTCCGGGCCTCGTGGTCGACGGTGGCTTCGCAGATTTCATGAAGACCGGGGCGCGCAACCTCATCAAGCTCACCGGCGGGCTCGAGCCCGCCGAGGTGGCTGCTCATGCCGACGCGGGCCTCACCGCCTACCACGCCGTCAAGAAGGCGGCGGCGATCCTGTATCCGGGGACCAAGGCGGTCGTGATCGGGGCGGGGGGCCTCGGGCACATCGCCATCCAGTGCCTCAAAGCGATGACGCCCGCAGAGGTAATCGTCGTGGATACCTCCGAGCCCGCACTCAAGCTCGCCGAACAAATCGGTGCCGACCACGGTGTCCTCGCCGAAGGCTCGGAGGTAGACACCATCAAGGAAATGACCGATGGTGCGGGAGCAGAGGTAGTGATCGATTTCGTGGCCGAGCGCGGCGTCGAGAAGCGAGCGCCGGAGATGGTGCGAAACGCCGGGACCTACTACGTGGTCGGCTACGGTGGCTCGCTCGACGTCCTCACACACACGATGATCTTTCGTGAGATCAACATCGTCGGTAACCTCGTTGGGAGCTTCAACGATCTCGCCGAGCTGATGACGCTCGCGGCACAGGGCAAGGTGACGCTTCACACCGCCACCTATCCGCTCGACGAAATCAACGACGCGATCGCCGACCTCGAAGGAGGCCGGCTGCAGGGAAGGGGGATCCTCATCCCGTAGCCGGGGCCGAGCCCACCCCGTCGTTCTGCGGACCGGCCGAGCCCACCCCGTCGTTCTGCGGTCCGGCCGAGCCCACCCCGCGGTACCCTCGCTGCCATGTTCAAGCCGAGGCTCGAGTGGCTGCTCGTGTTCTTGCCCATCGCAGTGGTGCTCGAGTTCACGCACGCCGACGCGAAGCTGATCTTCGCCGCCTCGGCACTTTCGATTCTTCCGCTGGCCGGGATGATCGGACATGCGACCGAGGACATCGCCGCGCGGACCGGTCCCCAGGTCGGCGGCCTGCTGAACGCTACCTTCGGCAACGTCACCGAGATGATCATCGCCTTCTTCCTCATCCTCGAGGGCCAGCTCGAGATCGTGAAGGCCTCGCTGACCGGATCGATCATCGGCAACGTGTTGCTCGTGCTCGGGCTCTCCTTTCTGGTGGGCGGATGGACGCGCGAGCAACAGACCTTCAATCGTGCGTCCGCGAACCTCAACTCGGCTCAGCTCGTGATTGCGGTCGTCGCGCTGGTGTTGCCCGCGCTGTTCGCGTTCACGGAGGCCGACACGGAGTTCCGCGAAGAGGCCATCTCGATCGGCGTCGCGATCGCGCTGCTGATCACCTACGGCCTGGGATTGCTGTTCAGTTTCAAGACGCACCGCAACCTGTTCCGCAGTGACTTCGACCACGGCGAGCCGAAGTGGTCGATGGGTCGCGGCATCGGCACTCTGCTTGCCGCCACCGTCGGAGTCGCGCTGATGAGCGAGTTCCTGGTGGGCGCCCTCGAGGAGACGACCGAGGCTCTGGGCTTGTCGGAGCTGTTCGTCGGCCTCATCGTGGTGCCGCTGGTGGGCAACGCGGCCGAGCACTCGAGCGCCATCTTTCTCGCGGCCAAGGACAAGGTCGACATCTCGATCGAGATCGCGATCGGCTCGAGCGTGCAGATAGCGTTGTTCGTCGCGCCGGTGCTGGTGTTCGCCGCGCTTGCCGTGGGACAGCAACTGGATCTGGTCTTCTCCACCATCGAGATCGCCGCGGTCGCCGCGTCGGCGATCATTCTCGGCTTCATCGTGCTCGACGGAAAGAGCAATTGGCTCGAGGGCGCGCAGCTTCTCGCCGCCTACGTGATCATGGCCATCTCGTTCTTCTTCCTTTAGACGACCGATCTAGGAG
>JBOGWV010000036.1:0-14152 GCA_050693975.1 Actinomycetota bacterium | reverse complement strand
CCCCCGATGAGGGGGAGGTCACCAGCATCCTTGCCCGCGAGGGCGAAATAGGCACCGCCGGCGACCAGGACCACGACTACGCCTATGACGATGGCCTTGACTCTCGTTGACAACGCGCGCGCCCTCCTTCGTAGGTTTCGATCCTCAGCCGCGGCCGGCAGTTACCGCGAGGTGTCTCGCCGTAACTGCGCCCGACCCACTCGGCGTGAGCCTCGTCGCGCAGCAACTCCGATATCCGGACCCATCGGCCCGCTCGGCTCGTGCAAGCTAACACGGCGCCGAACCCAAAAAGCGGCATTTCGTGGCGGGACGGGCCGGGCCTCTAGAGGTCGAGGAGAGCTGCGGCCCGCTCGGGGGCGGGCACGTGTGTGGGAGCTTCGCCGACGAACCAGAGGGGCGCCCACCGTCCCCTGCGCGGCTCGCATTTCCCCACCGCCGCCGCAAGCGCCGGCGGGTAACGGGTCACGCCCGCCGCGGCGACATCGTCGGCCCCCCCGGTGACCCCCCCGAGCCCTGCTCCCAGCGGGCCCATGGCGAGACCCGTCTGTGCGGCGGAGATCTGTCCGGCTGCGACCCGCACGAGGCAGTGGGCCACCACGGCCTCGAGCTCGGTGCGACTGAAGTCGCTCACCAGGGTCGCCTGGAAGGCGATGCGATGGGCGCCTGCAACGCTAACCACCAGCGCGTTGGGTCCCTCCTCGTCGAAGATCAGCAGGACAGGAGGCTCGATCCCGAGGTCCGACGCCAGCCCCGCCACCAGGTTCTCAATTCGGTCGAGCTCACCGGGGCGAGCCGCGCGTGCGCTCACCGAGTCGAGCGCGCGGCGTCCCTGCGAGCGCACCCACCAGACGACCACCAAGACATAGAGCGCGATCGCGGCGGCAACCGCCGGGAATGGGACCCCCGCTGGAATCAGAAAGAGAAGCGCCAGCGGCACGAAGCCGAACGCGACGGCAAGTCGCCAGGTCCGCGCCCCAGTTCCCGGTACATGGAGTTCGGCTTGGCCCCAGTCCGGCAACGCGGTCGAGTCGTGAGTGGTCATGGCCGCCATCATCGCCGACATCACGGACGGCTCGAAGCCACGGCTCGGTCGTACGTTTCCTCGAGGCGCTCCGCCAGCCCGTTCCAGTCGAACTGGGCGGCGACCGCCCTCCCCGCCTCGCTCATGGCCTTCGCCCGCTCCTGGGACGTCAGCACCGTGCGCAGGGAGTCGGCCAGCGCACCCGCGTCGCCGGGAGGCGTGAGCAGGGCCGCGTCCCCTGCGACGGCGCGGAATCCGGGGAGGTCGGAGCAGACCACCGGCGCGCCCGCGGCCATCGCTTCGATGAGAACCATGCCGAAGGACTCCCCGCCGAGCGCGGGCGAGCAGTAGACATCGGCCGAACCGAAGATGCCGGCCTTGAGATCGTCGTGCACCGCTCCGATGAAGTTCACCTCGACCTGAAGGCGCTCGGCCAGGGCGCGACAGGCGTGCTCTGCGGGGCCAGAGCCGACGATGGCGAGCCTCGGTTTGAGGTCGCGCAATCGCGTCAGGGCTTGGATCAACACCTCGAGTCCCTTGCGACGCTCGAAGCGGCCGAGAAAGAGCACGGTCGGACCACCGCCGAGATCAACGGGGGTCGCCGACTCGTAGCGCGCGAGCTCGACTCCGTTGGGGATGATTTCGTACTCCCCCGGAAAGTAGCGCGCGATCAGATCGCGAGCCGCTTCCGACACCACGATGCGAACACCGAGTCGCTCGATCGCCCGGCGCAGCATGGGGCGTGCGGCCCAGTATGCGACGCTGCCCTCGGACGACGCGTGGAACGTCCCGACGCACGGCGCGTTGGCGTTTAGCAGCGCGAGACCGCTGAGGCTGGGGATCAGCGGCTCGTGCAGATGAATGACCTCGGGCTCGATTTCGCGCAGCCGGTTGCGAACCCCTGCGGCCGCCAGCGGTCCAAAGGTGATCGGAGCCATCGAGCCGTTGGCGGGGACCGCCACGGCGCGGCCGACTCGCACCGCGTCGTCGACCTGCTCGAGGTCGACCCCAAAGCTGCGCGGCGCGATCACCGTGACATCGTGTCCGCGCCTTCGCAACGTCGCGGCCTGCGCCCGGATGTGGCTCTGAACGCCGCCGAAGCGATCCCACGCGTAGGGACAGACGATGACGATCCTCATGACTTGAGTGGCTCTCGCGAGCGGCGATCCTCCACCCAGAACGGCTGGAACACGTGCCACTCCTCGGGATGCCGGGCGACGAACTCCTCGAGCTTCTTCCCGACCTGTCGGGTGAGCTCGGCCCCCGCCCCCGCCCCCGGCTCCGCCGGGAGCTCGATGGGGGCCGAGATCTCCGCCCTCCAGCCCCGCCTCCCGTCCTCCAGGACGGCTCCGTATACGCCGGCGACCATCAACGGAACTCCGCTCTTGAGCGCGATGGAAGCCGCTCCGCCGGGCAACGTCGCGGGCGCTCCGAAGAAATCGACCTCGACGCCGGTGCCCTTCAGGTCGCGATCGCCCAGAATCGCGACCACGGCTCCGTCTTCGACCTCCTTTATCAGGGTCCTGGTCACGCCAACCTGAGCAGGGTGGATACGCATCCCCAACCGAGAGCGATGCTCGACGAAGAACTCGAACATGCGGCGCGGGCGAAGCACCTCGGCGACCGTCACCAGCAGGTTGCCGCGCGCCCCCACCCAGGCGCCGGCCGCGTCCCAGTTGCCGAGATGGCCCACCACGACGATCGCACCCTTGCCGCGCGCCAGCACCTCGTCGAGATTCTCTTGACCGGCGCATTGAAAGCGCTCGAGGAAGAAGTCACGGCCCTCGCGCACCAGCCGGAAGGTCTCGAGCCAGTAACGCGCGTAGGAGCGGAACGCCTCGGCCACGAGCGCCCGTACCTCGGCCGAGGTGGCAGGACGGCCGGTGATGCGGGCCAGGTTGCGCGCCACCTGCTCTCGCTTCTTGCTGCGCCGGGCGGCAAACGACCCCATGACGTCGGCGAGCCCGTAGGCCCACGACTCGGGTAGAGCCAGCGCGACGCGGCTGAACGCCACATAGGCGTAGTAGACGAGTTGCAGCAACAGGCTCTCGTCCGGCGGACGCTTGGTCATCTAGACGGTGGAAGATTGTCTGTGGACGTGGACGATGCGCTGGACGAAGGTCGCCAGCGAGGCCAGAGCCAGCAGCGCCAGGGCGACCGGCAGCAGAGCGCTGAATACGAGCGCCACGATCATGACGATGAGCCGCTCGGCGCGCTCGATGAGACCCACGTTGCACTCGAAGCCCAAGCCCTCGGCGCGCGCCTTCGTGTAGCTCACCAGGAACGACAGCACGAGGGTGGTCAGCGCCAGCGCCGCGACCCACTCCATGTCCGCCCGCTTGGAGGTGGGCTCGGCCAGGTAGAGCCATGCGATCGGGAGGAACACAAGAGCATCCGAAAGCCGGTCCATGGTCGAGTCCAGCAGCGCCCCGAACCTACTGGTGAGCCCGCGGGCCTTGGCAACCGCGCCATCGACGGTGTCCAGAAGCGCCGCGACGATCAGCACACCGCCGGCCTCGCCGAGCCGGTCGATGACGATGAGATACGAAGCCACGCCCTGGACGAGAACCCCGAAGATCGTGATCTGGTTGGGCGTAATCCCGCTCCGGCCGATGAAGCCGCCGACCGGGCGCATGCCCTTGTCCCAGGCGCCGCGAATCTTTGCATTCAGCACGGGCGCATCCTAAACGGGGCCCGGCTCGCTCCCCCTGGAGACCCTATGGCCTCCGGCCAAGCGAGGCATAGGGATTCATTTTACGATTGGCCACCAACTCTTAAATGGATGCTGATGCTTAGGGGGAGAGACCGTGAAGAGCTACGCCACGGAGAACATCCGCAACATTGTGCTTGTCGGCCACGGGGGGTCCGGCAAGACCTCTCTGGCCGAGGCGCTGCTGCATCTCTCCGGAGCGACCACTCGCGTCGGGAAGATCGCCGAGGGCAATACGGCCAGCGATTTCGACGACGAGGAGATCCGCCGTCAGATCTCAGTATCGACTTCGCTGGTCCCCATCGAATGGGAAGACTGCAAGATCAACGTGCTCGACGCACCCGGCTACGCCGACTTCATCGCCGAGGCGCGCGCTGCGATGCGCGTCGCCGACCTCGCGGTGTTCGTGGTCTCCGCGGTCGAGGGGGTCGAGGTTCAGACCACGGTCGCGTGGAACTACGCGCAGGAACTGGGTCTCCCACGCATGATCCTGGTCAACAAGGTAGATCGCGAGAACGCGTCGTTCCGTCGAACGCTCGATCAGATGCGCGAGATGTGGGGCAAGTCCGTGGCTCCTCTTGCCCTGCCGCTCGGTCGCGAGCACGAGTTTCGCGGCATCATCTCGGTCATCGACGACGAGGCGCTCGAGTACGACGACAAGGGTCAACCCACCCACGCCGAGATTCCCAACGAGCGCAAGGCGCGGTTCGACGAGGTCCGCACCGACCTGCTCGACTCGGTCGCCGAGACCTCGGACGAGCTGCTGGAGCGCTATCTCGAGGGTGGCGAGATCACCAGAGATGAAATCGTCGCGGCCATCCACACCGGTGTGGACGACGCAACCATGTTCCCGGTCATGGTGGGGTCGGCGACGCGGTTGATCGGTATCGACCGCCTCTGCGACGTCATCGTCAAAGCAGGGCCGTCGCCACTCGAACGCCCGCCGGTCGAGTCCGTCGAGGGCGAGGTGCGCGAGCCCAAGCCGGACGGACCCATGTCCGCGCTGATATTCAAGACCTTGTCTGACCCCTACGTCGGCAAGGTGAGCTTCTTCAAGGTCCTGTCGGGAACGCTCACCGGCGAGGGCTCGATTCACAACGCGTCGCAGAACACCGACGAACGTATCGGCCACGTCTTCACGATGCGAGGCAAGAACCAGGAGCAACTCGACAAAGTCGTCGCCGGTGACATCGGCGCGGTCGCGAAGCTCGCCCACGCGACCACGGGCGACACGCTGAGTGACAAGTCATCTCCAGTCGTCTTTCCTGGCATCGAGCCGCCCGAGCCGCTGCTTCCCAAAGCCATCGCTCCCAAGACCAAGGGTGACGAGGACAAACTGATGATCGGCTTGCAGCGACTCATCGAAGAGGACCCCTCGCTGAGGCTCGAGCGCAACGACGAGACCCACCAAACGATCCTGTGGGGCATGGGCGACGCGCACCTCGATGTGATCCTCCATCGCCTCAAGGACAAGTTCTCCGTCGAGGTCGAAGAGATACCGCTGCGCGTGCCGTACCGCACCACGGTGCGCACCAAGGCAGAGGGGCTCGGCCGGCACGTCAAGCAATCCGGTGGTCACGGTCAGTACGGCATCTGCAACATCAGGGTCGAGCCGCTGCCGCGCGGCGAGGGCTTCGTCTACGAGGACAAGATCTTCGGAGGATCGATCCCCCATCAGTTCATTCCCTCGGTCGAGAAGGGCGTGAAGTCGGCCATGGAGCAGGGGGCCGGCAGCGGTTTCCGCATGATCGACATCAAGGTTCAGCTCCACGACGGCAAGTACCACACCGTCGACTCGAACGACTTCGCGTTCCAGATGGCCGGCTCACTGGCTCTGAGAGACGCGGCCGAGAAGGCGGGCGTGGTCGTGCTCGAGCCCATCTGGCAGGTGGACGTGATGGTGCCCGAGGAATCGACCGGCGACATCATGGGCGACCTGCAGAAGCGCCGAGGCATCCCCGAGGGTATCGAGACGGTCGGGGCCGGCCGCCAGATCGTGCGAGCCAAGGTCCCGTTCGGCGAAGCGACCCACTACGCAACCGATCTGCGCTCGTTGACCGGGGGCGAGGGCACCTTCTCGTGGAGCTTCAGCCACTATCAAGAGGTCCCGCACGACGCCGCAACCAAGATCCTCGAGGCCGCCAAAGAAGAGGCCCACCACTCCTGACGCATACACCGGTGGCGCGACATGAGCAGGATCCAGTTGTCACCGTTTAGTTGGTTTCGCGCGAGAAACCGGGCCGTCTGTGAACGTTTGGCAGGCGTCCTTCCGCATACGAAGGTGAATGTTTTTCGAACCTACGAAGATCTTGTAGTTGATCAGGTGCAGAATCCGAGGACACAGCTCGTCGTCGATATGGGAGCCGGCAATTCCACCCCTTGGGCAGATCGCAGGCCTCAAGAACGATACCTCTCGCTCTGTTCTCGAACATCTCGATGATGTCGAGGCGTTCGTGGCTGAGGCGAATCGAGTTCTCTGTTACCGGGGGGCTATACCGTCCATCTCTTCACCGGAAGATTCGCCTGCTGGTGAGTCTCTATGAGATTGCCCTACAGGCTCTGCATCTCAAGAATCTCGCGGCAACCCTAGTGGTCGTCGCGCGCAAGGCGTAAAAATGCGAACACGCCCGAACGCCATCCGGCCGACCACTAGCGCTATCCGGCCCCCAGTTGGTCCAGCGCAGACCGCGCCGCGGCGCGCACCTCGGCTTCGGGATCGTCTGAGGCAACCTTGTCGAGAGGAGCTTCCGCGCGGCGATCGCCGAGCGCCCCCAGCGAATCCGCCGCGCTCTGACGCACCACCGGTTCGCCGTCCTGCAGTGAGGCGATGAGTGGGTCCGTAGCCACACTGGGGTCCCCGCCGCCAAGCATCGCCGCCGCAAGGCATCTCACCCCGACATCCGGATCCCCGAGCCCTCCGATCACCCGCTCGACGGCACCGCCGCCCTCGGTCTCCCACAGCGCGAACAGAGCCTGTCCCCTCACGTCGGGACTCGAGTCGGACAGCGCGGACGTCATGACGCCGCGTGAGCTGGCGCGCTGCTCGGGGGTCATCGCACCCTCGAGTGCCGGCAACGCATTGAGTGCGTCCGCGCGCTCACTCTCGTCGCTCGAGTCCGCCAGGGACAACAGCCCCTCGACATCTCCGGCCTTTACGAGTTGCTTGGCCGGGTTGCGCTTGAACAATCCCATCGCGTCAGGTCGTCTTGCGCTTGCGACGGGCCGAACGCCACTCCGCGACCGCGCCCTGCTGCGCCCTGAGGTGCGGAGGAACGGCGAACGGCGGGCGATTCACGAGCATGACCGACGCCACCAACGCCAGACAGACGAAGATCCCAAAGACCAAAACGGCAAGTAGCAGAAAGCCGGCTCTTGGAACGGTCTCAGTGGCGAGCAGGCCGGCAAGAGCCATGGATCCCGCAAGCAGCCAACCCCCGGCGAGCCCGGCGGGAAGCGCCCTGATCCAGCCTCGTAACAGCGCATCGCCCCAAAACCACCAGGACTTCATGGTCTTGAAGATTCGCTTGGCCACTGCTTCCTCGCGCCACAGCTTCGAGATCCTGGCGCTCGCACCGAACATCAGGATGAGCAGGAAGATCAAGACGACAACCTGCAGAATTCCGAACTCGGGCATATGCGGTCAGTCCCAGAAGGTCAGGGTGTCTCCAACGTCGCCGGCGACGTCGGTTGCACCATCCCAAGCCTCACCCGCAAAGTCTCCCACGTCCGAATAGAACTCCTTGGCGGAGTCGCTGAAGACGACGTCGCCGACGAAATCTCCGGCAAGTCCACCGATCACCCCGGCGCCCAGCACCGCCCCGCCGCACACCAGTCCTCCGACGCCGGCGGTGGCCACCGCCGCGGCGCCGCACACCAGAGCCGTGGCGGCCATGCCGCCGAGCATGCCTCCGCCCGTGGTCAGGGCAGACCGCGTTACGGCCTCGAACGGGCTCTGACCATCGGCGAGGTTCGCCGCGGTGCCGATGCCGAATCCCAGCACCGGCATCGACTTGGAGAACGCCTTCCAGAGTGGGCTCCTGCCGTACCTGGTCGCCTCGCCCAGAGGCCTGAGCAATCGGCCCGCGTCGGAGCGCACGTTGAAGGTCGGGTGTGTGCGCAGCAAACGGCCGAGCGTCGAGACTCGGTCTCGCTGCGACTGCAGATATCCAACGGCCCCCGAAAGGCCCTCGAAGGCCGGCTTCAAGAAGTTGTCGATGAAGCCTCCGTCGCCGGAAGTCAGGTCGAACGGCGGGGAGCTGGGGTCCGAGGGGTCACCTGGATCCGAGGGGTCGCTTGGATCTGTGGGGTCGCTGGGATCGCTCGGGTCGGTTGGGTCGGAGGGGTCGCTCGGGTCGCTCGGGTCTGAGGGATCGGTCGGATCAGTCGGGTCGCTAGGGTCACCGGGATCGGTGGGGTCCAACGGGCCGCCGCCGGGCTCCGCCAAGGGCCCGGAAGGTCCGCCACCCTCGCCCCCGATGCCCTCGATGGCCGCTGCGATCTTGGAGCGGATGGTCCCGCCGATTCCCGGCGCGGCGGCCAGCAGAATGATGATGACCGCCGCAACGAGCGCCACCATGCCGACGTACTCCGCCGACGTTTGGCCCCGCTCGCAGTTGCGACGCACACCTCTCGTGACACGAATGAACATGAACTCAGGGTCGCAACCCGGTCGCTTCCGCAGAAGGGTCCGGGGACCCAATTGTGCCCGTGGGCCCGTCCTGGGCCCCCCAACCCGCGCCAACCAACTTCGAGTCACCCAGAGTTGGCCCAACTACCGCTTCAGTGGAACGAAGGAGAAAACCTTCGTCCTTGGCGCGACGAAGACATAGCTCCCCAATTCATTCCGCCGTTAGGTAGCGAGTCGCGAGCGCGTAACACGCGCGCGGACAACCCAGCCCTCCCCCCAGCAGTCTCCTGATCAGTTTCGCCAACCGACAAGAGACCCCAACCCGTCCTGGCAGACGGGGGTTTCGGAGGAGGACTGAGCCTCGAAATCATCGCGCACGTCACGCGCGCTCGCCCACGTGACGATAGTGACTCTCGCGGCAATGACTTTTCTCGCCGCGCAACCGGTGTCCGAGTTGGCAAGCCAAATAGTAGGCGACGACGCCCGTGATACCCGCCCCAACATCTTGTTCATCATCACGGACGACCAGCGAGGCGGAATGGAAGTCATGCCCCATACTCGACGGCTGTTCAAGCGAGGGGGCCGCTCCTATTCAAATGCCTTTTCGACGACTCCCCTGTGTTGCCCATCACGCTCGTCGATAATGACAGGTCTGTACGCACATAATCACGGCATTCTTGACAACCGTCCCAATGGGCAGCATCTCCTTCGTCTCAACACGCTACAAGCCAGGCTGTCATCGCTCGGGTACGAAACCGCGTTCTATGGGAAGTTCTTGAACAATTGGCCCCTTCAGATGAACCCGCCTCATTTCGATGACTTCGGAGTCATGGACCACGAATACCGGAACACCAGATGGAATTTCAACGGGCAGGTGGGAGTGGTCCCCGGATATACGACCGATATCGTAGGGAGCAGTGCTGTCGATTTTATCGAGACACAGCGCGCTTCTCTTGAGCCCTGGATGATGTACGTGGCTCCATATGCCCCGCACAAACCATTCACCCCTCAGCGGGCTTTCGCAGATGCAAAGGTCGACCGCTGGAAGGGAAATCCCGCAGTACGGGAAAAGAACCGTCAAGACAAGCCGCCCGGAGTTCGCAAAGCGCGCACGACACCGGCCAAAGGCGCGACCGTGCGGGCCAAGCAGTTTCGCACGTTGATGTCCGTCGACCTCATGGTGAAGCGCGTCTTTGGCTTAGGCGAGTCGGTCAGGCTCGGAACACACTCGCCATCTACGTGTCGGATAACGGATACATGTGGGGCGAGCACGGGCTTCTCCAGAAGGGCTTTCCGTACACCCAAGGTGTAAAGGTCCCGATGTTCGCTCGATGGCCTCGAGATATCCGGCCGGGATCAGTCGACCGACGCCTGGTGGCAAACATCGACCTCGCGCCAACGATTCTCCGCGCCCTGTCGGTGCGGACTCGGAAACTGGATGGGCGCGATCTGCTCAATCGTTCGTGGAGGCGGGATCGGATCCACCTCGAGTATTGGTGCAATGTGAGGGTGTGCAACCGCTGGGCTTCGACGCGAGAGAAGTCATCTCAGTATCTCGAGTACTACGGCACCGGAGGCCAGGTAACGTATCGCGAATACTACGACCTGAAGTCAGACAAGTGGCAACTTCACAATCTCCTCGGTGACCACAACCGAAAGAACGACCCCAGACTCGGCCCGTTGCACAAGCGGCTGGCGCGCGATCGAGTGTGCGCGAGCCGGGTCGGACAGAAGGCATGCCCGTAAACCGCAGGCCCGCAGGTTCGGAGCACCGCTCAGGGCTAACTGTTGAGAGCCGCGAAGGCGGGGCGGAGCTTGGCGTCGGTTTGGTCGATCATCTCGGGCAGAACCTTGGTGTCTCCGACGACCGGCATGAAGTTGGTGTCTCCGCCCCATCGTGGAACGACGTGCACGTGAATGTGGCCGGGAATCCCCGCGCCCGCCACGATGCCGAGGTTGATGCCGACGTTGAAACCGTGTGCGCCCATCGCCTCGCGGATGATCGCAACCGACTGTGTCGTGAGTCTCATGAGCTCGGCGCGCTCGTCTTCGTCGAGGTCACAGATGTCACCAAGGTGGCGCAGGGGCGCCACCATGAGATGTCCGGTGTTGTACGGAAAGGCATTGAGGATCACGAAGGTGCGCTCGCCTCTGTAAAGGATGCGCGCGCTTTCGTCATCGCCCTCGGCTAGGTGATCGCAGAAGATGCAACCACCGTCGTCACTTCCGGCGGTAGTCACATACTCGCTCCTCCAAGGAGTCCACAGCCGCTCCACTCGTCTTACGTGGCCAGTTCCACCGAGCGCGCCGCGATCTCCTTGACGATGGATTCGAGGAAGTCGTCGATCTTTACACCGCGCGTCTCGTCTCCGTTTCGGCGTCGCACCGAAACGGTCTGCGACTCCGCTTCATCGTCGCCGACCACCAGCATGTACGGCACCTTGTGCAATTGCTGATTCCGAATCTTGGCCCCCATGGTGTTGTCCGAGCCATCGACTTCGGCGCGCACACGTAAGCTCTTCAGCCTCGACCGGAGCTCGTGGCCGTAGTCGACGTGGCGGTCGGCGATGGGGATGATCGCGACCTGTACGGGAGCGAGCCAGGTAGGAAAAGCTCCCGCAAAGTGCTCCACGAGCACTCCGACGAACCGCTCGATCGAGCCAAACAACGCGCGGTGGATCATCACCGGTCGCTGCCGATCGCCACCTTCGTCGGTGTACTCCAGACCGAAACGGTCGGGTTCCTGGAAGTCGACCTGGATGGTCGCGAGCTGCCAGTAGCGGCCGATCGCGTCGCGCACGTCGACATCGATCTTGGGACCGTAAAAGGTGCCGTCACCCTCGTCGACGGTGTACTCCAGACCTGCTTTGTTCAGCGCCTCCGGAATAGCGGCCTCGGCCATCTCCCACTGCTCGTCGGCGCCAACCGACTTGGGTGGACGAGTTGAGAACCGCACCCGATCGGGGCCGAGCCCGACGGCGCCGTAGAGCGCGCGCATGAACTCGATCACGCCGAGGAGCTCGTCGATCACCTGATCGGGCCGGCAGAAGATGTGGCTGTCGTCCTGCGTGAAGCCGCGCGAGCGGAGCAATCCGTGGACGACGCCCGAGCGTTCGTAGCGGTACACGCTGCCCAGCTCGCTCAGGCGCACGGGCATCTCTCTGTAAGAGCGCGTCTTGCTGGCGAACACGAGGATGTGGAAGGGGCAGTTCATCGGCTTCAGGAAGTACTTGTACTCGTCGGCCTCGAGAGCCGGATACATGTTCTCTGCGTACCAACTGAGGTGTCCCGAGACCTCCCACAAAGTCGACTTGCCGATGTGCGGCGTATAGACCGGCTCGTAATCGAAGTCGATGTGCATCTGGCGTGCCAGATCCTCGAGCTCCTTGCGCACGGTGGCGCCCTTGGGGTGCCAGATGGCGAGCCCGCTGCCGATCTCCTCGGGCCAGGAGTAAAGCTCGAGCTCGCGCCCGAGCCTTCGATGGTCTCGCTTCTCGGCCTCCTCCAAACGGTGCAGGTGGTCGTCAAGCGCCTGCCGGTTCTCCCAGGCGGTGCCGTAGATGCGCTGGAGCATCGGACGCTTCTCATCACCGCGCCAGTAAGCACCCGCGGTGCGCAGCAACCTGAACGCCTTGATTCGCCCGGTGCCCGGCAGGTGGGGCCCGCGGCAGAGGTCGACGAACGCAGGCTCGGTGGAGTCGCCCTCGCGGTTGGTGTAGATCGAGATGACCTCGCCGGTCGCCCCTTGCTGCTCGAGGGCATCAGCACCCTCGGCCACGCCCTCGATGATCTCGATCTTGTAAGGCTGTTCGGAGAACAGGTCGAGCGCCTCTTCGCGGCTTAGCTCGCGGCGTTCGAAACGCTGATTGGCCTTCACGATCTTGCGCATCTCGGCCTCGATGGCCTCGACGTCCTCGGGAGTGAAGGGACGCTCTACGTCGAAGTCGTAGTAAAAGCCATCGGTGATGGGCGGGCCTATGGAGTACTTCGCCTCGGGAAAGAGCCGCAGCACGGCCTGCGCCATCACGTGAGCCGTCGAGTGGCGTAGCACCTCACGGCCGAGATCCGTGTCCATGGTCACGACCTCGACATCGCTACCGGAATCCGGGACGTACGAGAGGTCGCGCTGCCTGCCGTCCACCACCAGCACAGCCGGCGCGCTTGCCGACGCCTCCTTGGCGAGAGCGAAGCCATCCTTTTGTCCGTCGGGGGTTACTCGTGCGCTCAAGCTCTGTCCTCCCTGGCACTGATGCGCTCGCCGGACGATCTACCCGTCGATGGTATCCGCCCACTGTGCCTCAAACTGCCGCACGCTGATGCCTGTGATGCGACGCATCGCTCTGTCGACATGCTCGTGCGTCGAACCAGGCCGGTCGTGAGAGTCGCCAAGTTCCTTGTAGAACCGAACGAAGCGTTTGTAACCGTAACGTTCGATGAAGTAGCGAACCGCCGACCTGCTCGACTGGTAGTGCACGAAGAGTTGATCCTCGCCGCTGCGTCGGAAATCGCGATCCTTGGGAAGTTCGGGCGTCACCGCCCCAGTAGTCGCCTGGTCACTGAAGAAGACGTCGGCGCCGTCGCCGGCAGCCCGCGATACCCACTCTGCCAGACCCTCCTCGACCCAAAGAGGAATATCGGGGCCGGAGGGTCGCCGGGTTGCCACGTGAGTGAGCTCGTGAGCAAGCACGATCAACAGACTCTCGGACGAGCGTTCGGATAACCCAACGCGATTAACTACGATGCGCGCGGGGCTATAGCCGCGCGTCCTGTTCGGCGCGTAGCTGAAGGCGACGAATCTCCCGATGTCGAAGTCCACATCGAGAATCGCACTGAGCTCCTTCTGGGTGGAGGTCACGAAAACGACCACACGCTTGTTCCAAGGTTCTTGCCAGCGCGCATCCACGCGCGTGAGCGCAGCTTCGGCAAGTTGAAGAAAGCCCTCTCCCACCTCGGTGCAACCGACCTCTCGACAGGGATGCTGTACCACGAGAAAGTGCTTGCTGCGCTTAGTGGTCAGGGGCCCGAAGTCCCACGGGTTGCGATCGGTCGTCGATTTGCCCCGAAGGTCGTCGTCCGCGGTGATGAGCCAGGAATCGTTGTGGAGGACGAACGTGAAGTACACGTCGTTCACGAAATCGGCGTCGTCGATGCCCTTGATGCGGTAGAGCTCCGCGACCTGCGGAATGAACACGTCGTCGAAGGCCTCGTAACGGCGCGCGTGCCACGGTTTCGCCAGATTCCTTTCGCGCGAGGTCAGTCTGAGCTCGTACCTCCCGAGAGGCAACGAGGTAAGGCGTTGGAATACCCGCCGCTGTTGCTCTCGGAAAGCCCCAGCTCTCGGATCGATCGAGGCGAGAAAGGCGGCTCGATCCTTCTCACGCACCGCGCGTGCTCGCTCGATCAGCACCTCCTCGATGAGAGGCAGTTGCGATACTGCGGGGGCCGCCTCTGTGGGATCCTTAGAGCCGCCCGCCGCCCGAGACGATGGATGCGAGCCTGATGGCGAGGAGTCGAGGCTCGAGTACCCCAGCCAAATCGCCGGGATCGAGACGAGCAGCACGAGCCCGGCGATCAACCCTTTTCGCGACATCCGCGTTTGCCCTGCGGTCCGGCCGAGCCCGCCCGCGGCTGGGACCTACCCCTTGTTGTAGACGTCGATGAAGCGCAGGTAGTTGTCGGCGATCTGTTCCGAGGCCGCGTCCCGTTCGATGCTCTTGTCGAGATAGCCCTTCAGCGCGTCCCACCAGATGGTGCGCCCGATAGCGAAACCAACGTAGCCGGGAACCCCCGCTCC
>JBOGWV010000035.1:0-7305 GCA_050693975.1 Actinomycetota bacterium | reverse complement strand
CGGCGACCGGTGAGGTTGATCGCGGCCATGTAGAAGTTGGTCTCCATCATGTGGGCGACACAGGTCTGGTCACAGGTGCCGCGCCTGAACTGGCAGACGCAGGGCTTCCCCTCGTAGGTCTGAGCTGGCATCGGGACCAAGCCTACGGGGTGCGCTACGGGGGTGGGGCCACAGCAAACCGGTCAGTGTGAGGTAAGACGCGGGCGAGGACGCGGGCGACCGCGTCCTCGAAGTTTGCCTGAGAGCTGGCACCCTCGCTTACCGACCCGGGTAGCCGCCGGGAGCGGCTACCGATTGACCTGGATCCGTCGTCGATCCCACCGACAGTCCGCCTGCGGTCTCTGGAGTAATGGTTCGCCCCGCCGGCCCTCGTCCCTGCACGCCTAACGAAAGAATCCCAATTCCTCGCTTGGCCGGAGGCCACACTCTGCTGCCGACCTGTGGCAGCATCCCAGCATGCGGCTGCCGGAGGTAATCAAGCGAGGTTGGCCGGTCGCGATCGAGCTGGCCTCCACCATGCCCGGTCCCCCTGCCACGGTATGGAGGCTCATCACCGACTGGGAGCACCAGGACGACTGGATGCTCGAGGCCGGCGACTTCGTGGTCACCTCGTCCCACCGTGAGGGCACCGGAGTCACGGCCGAGGCGACGATCACCATCGGGGGGATCTCCACGCGCGACGCGATCGAGGTCGTCGCCTGGGAGCCGAACCGGCACCTTGCGATAGAGCATCAGGGCTGGGTCTCGGGACGAGGCGAGCTCCACCTCACTCCCCTCGGCGCCGACCGCACCCACCTCTACTGGATCGAGCACCTCTATCCACCGCTTGGCCTGCTCGGGGCGGTCGGCCTGCACGGCTTCAAACCGCTCATGGAACGGGTCTTCCGGCGGGACCTGCGAGTACTGCAGGCCCTGGTGCGCGCAGCGTCGGGTTAGGTGCCGGGCGCCTGGGCCGACTGAAGCACCCGCCACACCTTCTCGGGGGTGACGGGAAGATCGATTCCCTCGTCCCTGCCGCCCAGCGCGTCCACGATCGCGTTCACGATCGCGGGAGGCGTGCCGATGCACCCCGCCTCGCCCGCGCCCTTCGCGCCGAGCGGCACGTTCGGGTTGGGCGTGACTGTCTCGCCGAGCACCAACTCGGGCAGCTCGGCGGCAGTGGGCAGCGAATAGTCCATGAGCGAGCTGACCAGTGGCTGGCCGTACTCGTCGTAGAGGACTCGCTCGTACAGCGCCTGCCCGATGCCCTGCACGATCGACCCGACGATCTGACCCTCGACCAGCTTGGGATTGATCACCACGCCGCAGTCGTCGACCGCCACCAGCTTGCGCACCGAAACCTCGCCCGTGTCCCTGTCGACCGCGACGACGGCCACGTATGCGCCGAACGGAAACGCCTGCGGCGGACCGGTTTCGACGTCGACCTCGGCGGCCAGCGGCTCGCCCGCCGCCAGTGCCTGCATGGCGACCGAGCGGTTGGTCCCGGTGACCGCGAATTCGCCGCCGGAGTAGCGAAGGTCCTGCTCGGCCACTTCGAGATGAACCGCGGCGCGCCTCCGCGCCTCCTCCAGAACTATGCCGGCTGCCTCGTGGAGTGATGATCCGCCGACCTGCATGCTGCGCGATCCGAAGGTCCCGATGCCGGACGGTACCTCGTCGGTGTCCCCCTGCACGACCGTGACCCGGTCGAGGTCTACGTCCAGCGCGGTCGCCACCACCTGGGCGAACGCGATCGAGTGACCCTGGCCCTGAGGCGTCGCCCCCGAGCGCGCCACCACGGTCCCGGCCGGCTCGATCGAGACCGATCCGAACTCACCACCACCCGACTGGCCCCCCGAACGCTCCACCCAGCTCGCGATCCCGATCCCCAGCAGAGGCCCCTCACCGGACGCCCGCAGCCTTTGCTGTTCGGCTCTGACCTCGTCGTAGCCGGCCAGCCGCAGCGCGAGCTGCAGCGCGCCGGCGTGGTCACCGGAGTCGTAGAGCGCACCCGTCGGCGTGCTGTAGGGAAACTCCTCGGCGTTGATGAAGTTCAGCAGTCGCAACTCCGCCGGGTCTGCTCCGAGCTTTAGGGCCAGTCGGTCCATGAGACGCTCGAGCGCGAACGCGGCCTCCGGCCGTCCCGCTCCGCGATACGCCGAGGTCGGAGTCGTGTTCGTTAAGACGGATCGGAGCCGGGCGTAGAGACGGGGAATGCGATAGGGGCCGGAGAGCATCCAACCCGTCATCGTTACTACGTGTGTTCCGGAGTGCGGATAGGCGCCGATGTCCCCGTCGATAAGGGCTTCGAGCGCGAGGATTCTGCCGTCGTTGTCTGCGGCCAGGCGAAGTTGCTGGGTCTGTCCGCGTCCATGCGTCGCTCCCGCAAACGCCTCGCGCCGGTCTTCGATCCAACGGATGGGACGACCCAGCTTGCGCGCAAGGTGCGCGACGACTAGGTATTCGGGAAAGGTCTGGCTCTTGGCGCCGAACGCGCCGCCGACCTGTGGAACGACGACGCGCACCTGTGCCGGGTCCAGCCCGAGCGCCCGGCTCAGCGCACCGCGCAGTCGCTGTGGCGCCTGATGAGAGACGTGCACCGTGAGGTGATCGCCGTCGGGGACGACGAGAATGGCGCGCGCCTCAATGGAGGTCGGCGAGAGCCGCTCGTTGCGGATCTCGGCCGTGACGACGACCGGCGCACGATCGAAGACGTCGTCCACCGGCGCCCCGTATTCACGCACCGCGGCGACGTTGGAGACATCGTCGAACAGGCGCACCTCGCCGGCGGCCGCAGCGCCCGGGTCCACTACGGCGTCCAGTGGATCGATGCCCGCGACCACCAGTTCGGCACCGTCCTCTGCCGCGTAACGGTCGGTGCCGAGGACCACTGCCAGAGGCTCGCCCGCGAAGCGCACCTTGTGGCGCGAGAGTGCGGGCCAGACCATCGCCTCGGGAGCCGCGGCAATGGGCGGCATGGGGACATCGGGCAAGTCTGGAAGCTGCTCGGCCGAGTACGCGCCCGCGACTCCATCGATCTCGAGAGCGGCGGATACGTCAACCGAGTTCAGGGTGCCGTGGGCGGCGTAGCTGCGCACGAAACAGGCGTCCAAACACCCCTGCACCCCTATGTCGGCCACGTAGGGGAGCGCACCGGCGACCAGCTCGGGGTCCTCGGCCCGCGGCGGGCTCTGGCCCAAGAAGTTCCGCTGTTCCACCGCACCTCCCCCCACCGTGGCCACCTGCGGAGCGTGGCGCAATCGTTTGCAGTGACTATAGGATACCGGCGCGATGAAGCCGAGCCGTTTTGAATACCTGGCCCCCCGCACCCTCGACGAGGCCCTCGACATGCTGGCCCACCACGCCGGTGAGGCCAAGGTGCTCGCGGGAGGTCAGAGCCTCGTGCCTGCCATGAACTTTCGACTTGCGACCCCTTCGGCGCTGGTGGATCTAAACCGAATCGAAGGGTTCCGCCGGGTCCACGTAGACGACGGCGAGTTGGTCGTCGACTCGCTCGTCCGCCACATCGACCTGGCCACTCCCGTCGTGGACGATGCCACGACCAATCTGATAGCTGCCATGTCCCATCTCGTCGGCCACCTTCCGATCCGCGTGCGGGGCACGTTCGCGGGGAGCCTCGCGCATGCCGATCCCGCCGCGGAGTGGTGCATGCTCGCACTCGCCCTCGACGCCTCCGTCGTCGCTCACAGCCCGCGGGGAGTGCGTCCGATTCCCGCATCGGAGTTCTTCGAGGGATTGTTCACCACCGCGCTTGCCGAGGACGAGGTCATAGCCGAGGTGCGCCTTCCGCTGCTCGGGCGAGCGGGAACCGGTTTCCACGAAGAGAGCCAGACCGCGGGCGACTTCGCAACGATAGCCACCGTCGCGACGGTCCAACTCGACGGCGGCACGATCGCCGCGGCGCGGCTTGGCATCGCCGGGGCCGAGGGCACGCCGGTGCGGGCGGGGCGCGCCGAGCAGCTTTTGTCTGGCGTTCAGCCGACGCCCGACGCGTTGGCCGCGGCCGCGCGTGCCGCCGCCGAGGACGTCGATCCGGTTTCCGACCCTCAGTGCTCGGGTGACTACCGCCGCCACCTCGTCGAGGTGCTGGGCCGCCGCGCCCTCGACGACGCCATCGCGAGTGCCGCGTGACGTCGCTGACTCTCACCGTCAACTCCACCGAACACCAGGTGGACGTCGAGCCACGCCGCACGCTCGCGGACGTCTTGCGCGACGACCTGGGGCTTCACGGAACTCACCTCGGATGCGAACACGGGGTCTGCGGCGCCTGCACAGTGCTGCTCGACGGCGCGCCAGTGCGCGCGTGTCTGATGTTCGCGGTGCAGTGCGAGGGCTCGGAGATCACCACCATCGAGGGGCTTGCCGGCGACGGCACGCTCCATCCCATGCAACAGGCATTCGTCGACAACTTCGGGTTGCAGTGCGGTTTCTGCACGCCGGGATTCATCATGCTCGCCGCGGGGGCACTGGCCGCTCAACCCGACATGGACGACGACCAGCTCATCGAGATGCTGTCGTCGAACCTGTGCCGTTGCACCGGCTACCGCAACATAGTTGCAGCGGTGAAACAGGCCGGGGCCGACCTACGCGCCGCTCGCTAGTGCTCTGTGGGCACGGTCTGAGGGGCAAGTCCCGCGGTCGTGTCGCCGAGTACCTCGCCGTGTCCGATGCCGAGGGTCTTGATCCATCGCTGCTGGCCCAGGGTGATCCCGATGAAGAATCCGAGCTCGACCAACTCCTCCTCGGAGAAATGCTCATAGAGCTTTGCCCACAGCGCATCGTCGGCGAGGTCCGAGTCCCACGCGATGGCCCTCGTCCACATCAGCGCCGCCTTCTCGCGCTCGTCGAAGTCGTCGGAGTCCTGAAACTCGAGCAGGTTGAGGTACTTCGCTTCGGTGAGGCCTCTCTGTCCGGCCCGGACAGAACGTTGGTTGCCTCAGTAGTCGCAGTCGATGGATTTCGATACGTAGACGCGACAGAGTTCCTTGATGTTGTGGTCGCACACACCGTTTCGAAACACCGAGTCCCAGGTCTCGCTGAAGGAGCGAAGCACGGCCGGCACGTGCGCTCGGATCGACTGGCTTTCGGGCCGCGGCGTCCCGAACCGACGTGCGTGCTCGATGTATTCCGCCAGCTCCGGGTCGGTGATCGTCGCCGGATCGACGTAGCGGATCCTGGGCATGGCTCATCCCTCCGTAAGGCTTGCAATCGATTGCAGGGTAAGACTCGATCGGGACTTGGTCAACCAACGGCGAGGATTAGAGAGCCGTTCGGACGAAGGGAGCAGGTGTGGAGCAGGTAAAGCTCGGATCGAAGGGGCTCACCGTGTCCAGGTTGGGGCTCGGCTGTATGGGGCTTTCGCGGGCTTACGGAGACGCCGACGACAACGAGTCACAGGCGACTCTGGAGCGTGCGATCGAGCTCGGAGTGACCTTTCTCGATACCGCCGACATGTATGGATGGGGCCACAACGAGGAGCTGGTTGGACGTGTCCTTCGCTCACACCGCGACGACGTTCAGCTTGCCACCAAGTTCGGCAACGTCATCGATGACGATGGCAAGCGCGGCATCGATGGATCGCCAGAGCATGTGCGGCGCGCGTGCGATGCGAGCCTGTCGCGGCTGGGGGTCGACATCATCGATCTCTACTACCAGCACCGCGTTGACACCAAGGTTCCGATCGAGGAGACGGTTGGCGCCATGGCCGATCTCGTTCAGGACGGCAAGGTGCTCTACCTAGGGCTATCCGAGGCGGCAACCACGACCATCCGGCGCGCCCACGAGGTCCATCCGATCAGCGCGCTGCAGACCGAATACTCGTTGTGGACCCGCGACCCCGAGACCGAGGTCCTCGCGACCTGCCGCGAGCTGGGCATCGGCTTCGTTGCCTACGCTCCGCTGGGACGCGGCTTCCTCACCGGCGCGATCAACTCGGTCGACGATCTTCCGGAAGGCGACTGGCGCCGGCGCCATCCTCGCTTTCAAGCCGGGAACTTCGAGTCGAACCGCGCGCTGGTGGGCCGCATCGAGGACCTGGCCTCGTCCAAGGGCGCATCGGCTCCGCAGCTCGCGCTGGCCTGGGTACTGGCTCAGGGCGACGACGTCGTCCCGATTCCCGGAACGCGGCGAGCGAGCCACCTGGAGTCGAACGTCGGCGCGCTGGACATCGAACTCACCGACGATGATCTCGCCGACCTGGACGGGGTCGCGCCGGTGGGAGCCGCGTCGGGTGACCGCTATCCCGACATGAGCGGAGTCAACCGCTAACGCCCCGGGCCTCTACCAGTCGGTGGCTATGTACTTGGACTCGGTGTAGTCGAGCATCCCCTCGTGGCCGCCCTCGCGCCCGATACCCGACTGCTTGACTCCACCGAAGGGAGCGGCGGGATCGGAAACCAGGCCGCGGTTGAGGCCGACCATTCCGGCCTCGAGCGCTTCGGCCACGCGCAGGCCGCGCGCAAGGTCACCGGTGTACAGGTACGACACCAGTCCGTACTCGGTGTCGTTCGCCATGGAAACGGCCCCGGCCTCGTCGGAGAACGCCACGATCGGAGCTACGGGTCCGAAGATCTCATCCTGGAGAATTTCGGAGCCGTGCACCACCCCCCCAACGACCGTAGGGCGGTAGTAGAACCCGCTGCGCTCGGGTCGATCGCCGCCCGTGAGCACCCTGGCCCCGCGTGCGAGGGCGTCGGTGAGCAACGAATCGATCTTGTGGCGAGCGGCTTCGTTGATAAGGGGGCCAACCTGCACGCCCTCTTCGAGGCCGGGACCAATCTTGAGTGCTTCCATGCGTGCGGACAACATCCGTGAGAACTCCTCCACGACCGGCTCCTCGACGTAGAAGCGGTTCGCGGCCGTGCAGGCTTCACCGACGTTTCGCATCTTGGCGATCATCGCTCCGTCCACCGCGGCGTCGAGGTCTGCGTCGGCGAACACGAGGAACGGTGCGTTACCACCGAGCTCCATCGAAGTGTTCACCACCGTGCGCGCCGCGAGCTGCAGAAGTGAGCGCCCCACCTCGGTGGAACCGGTGAACGACAGCTTGCGGACTCGAGGATCGTCCACCATCGCGGACACGACATCGCCCGAGCGACGCGACGGCAGGACGTTGACGACGCCGGCTGGAACTCCTGCCTCCTCCAGGATGGCGGCGACGAGCAGAGCGGTTAGCGGAGTCTCGGACGCGGGTTTGAGGATGCAGGTGCAGCCGGCCGCCAATGCAGGACCGATCTTGCGCGTCGCCATCGCCGCCGGGAAGTTCCACGGCGTGACCATCACTGCGATCCCGACCGGCTGGCGGAC
>JBOGWV010000034.1:0-2460 GCA_050693975.1 Actinomycetota bacterium | reverse complement strand
AACGGCCCGGCCAGCCTGCTCGACCTGTTCGAGGGACGGCGCCAGCTCATCGTGTATCGCTTCTTCTACGGGCCAGAAGTCACAACTTACGCGGAGGCGGGCGGCGCCTACCCGGAGCGGGCCTGCGTGGGCTGCTCCTTCGTCGGCGACCAGGTTGCACACCCTGCCCACCTGAACGCCCGCGGTACCACGCTCTCGTTCGTCTCGCGTGCACCCCAGGCCGAGATCCACGGCTTGAAAGAGCGCATGGGCTGGGATATCCCCTGGTACACGCTCACCGACGACTTCGATGCCGATTTCGACGTGGACGAGTGGCACGGGACCAACGCCTTCATTCGCGAAGGCGATCGAATCTTTCGCACCTACATGATCGAAGCCCGCGGCGACGAGGCGATGGGGAGCACTTGGAGCTATCTCGACATCACTGCCCTGGGTCGCCAGGAGGAGTGGGAGGACTCACCCGAGGGCTATCCGCAAACCCCGCCGTATCAGTGGTGGAACTACCACGACGCCTACGACGGGAACGCGTGATCGCGCACATCTGCGGCTTTCCGGGCCAGAAGCTGATCGATTCCCTTCACCCGCTCTCGCTTGGGGCTAATCCTCCGTCCATTGGATGACCTCGCCGTCGAGCTTCTCTCCGAGCCGACGCGCGAGGTCTGCTCCGATCACATGGGCCTCCCAGGTGAGCCCCACGACTATCGATGGTCTCTTCCCGATGGAAAACTCCGAGGGTCGCCCGGCGTCCGCCCACGCTTCCCGGTCCTCCATGGTCGCAAACGAGAACAGCAACACGGTCGTCTCGCTCCGATCGTCGCAATAGGCGGGCCGGTACAGATTCCCTTCGACCTCCTCCTTGGACTGGACGTCGAAGTTGTTGCAAGGAGCACCGGCGTCCTCGATGAGCTCGGTCATCTGTGCATCGACGTCAAGCGCCTCGGCAGGGTCATCGGAATCGGCCGTCTGTGAAGGAGTAGGACTCGGCGGCGGGGTTGGTGTCTCGGGCGGAACCCCGTCAATCGGAGTTTGCTCCGGTGCGGGGCCGGGGGCGGGTTCCGCCAGATCGATGCGCGTCACCGTGCCGTCGCCCCGGTTGATGGTCCACACTGCGCCGGCCCCGGCGGCAATGTCCACCGGGTCGGAGCCAACCTCGATCGGTTCGCCGATGAGCTCTCCCGATTCCAAATCGAACCTCGCAACCCGGTCGTTCGCGGTCACCACCCAGGCCTCGCCCTGAGAGATGGCCACCGCCCGCGGGCCACCGAACTCACCCGTCAGTGCCGCGCCCCCGAAGTCCGAATTCAAGACTGAGCCCGTGTGTTGATCGATCTGCGCAAGCTTGTTGCGCGTCCACCACGTCGCCACCACCGAACCATCCCCGACTGCGACTGGGGAGGTGATGTCCGGTCGCATCCATGGCTCGATCCGGTCGGCCAAGGGCTTGCCCAGCATGACCACTTGGCGCACCTCGCCGGTGACTCCGTCGAGCTGTCGCACCACGTAACCGGTGTCGGTGCCGATCGTCCAGATCGAGTCCCCGTCCGCGACCAGCCCGTCAGGGATCCACTCGGTGCTCTCCACTCCCCCGAAGCCAATTTGGCTTCCACCCCGCGGGTCGAAAGTGAAGCGATTGAGTGTGCCTCCCTCGGGGTTGGCGTCCTCCGAGATCGACCACACCGAGGGGGGCGTAACCGCCAGGCTGAGATGAGCGCCCTCGAACGTGATGAGGTCGTAGTCCATCTGCGAGGGGTCGATCCTGTAAAACACATTCTCGTCGGTGAACAGTCCCCTGCGGGTCTCGCCGGGCTGCGGAGTTCCTGAGGCCCAGACCTGATCCCCCCCGACGGCAACATCGGTGAGCGCGGAAGCAATCCGCATACCGGTTACGTCGGCATTGCTCGACGCGTCGATTCGTTGCAAGAAGCCGTTTTCGAGCGCCACCCAGACGGCTTCATCATCCGCGGCGATCGCCACCGGGTGCTTGCCGATCTCGATGGTGGTCGTGACCGGGACCAGTGCCGCGACGTCGTTCGATGTCCCTTCCCGGTCGGATATCAATCGCGGTACGGACACGGCCGCGAGCGCAACCAACAGGATGATGCTTGCCGTCGTGCCCACCACGACGAATCCCCAACGCCGGCGAACTCTCTGTACGACCAGCCGCTGCACTGAGCCCGGGCTGTGAGGCGCCTCGTCGAGGTGTCGCTCGCTCGCACCGTCGAGGGCATCCGCAAGTCGACGCTCGAGATCACTCATCGATGACCTCCTTTTCGGTCAAGAAACCCTCGAGCTTTCGATGAGCGCGAAACAGCTGCGACTTAACCGTCCCGGGGGAGCAGTCGAGAATCTCGGCGATCTCCGCCTCGGACCGGTCATCGAAATAACGCAGCACCACCGCGGCACGCTGCCTATCGGGCAGGCGTCGCACCGCGTTGTACAGGTCGAGCTGCAGGTCTGAGT
>JBOGWV010000033.1:0-6385 GCA_050693975.1 Actinomycetota bacterium | reverse complement strand
TCCGCATCGCGAGGCTGACTTCCTCCTGCGCGGTGAGCAGGGCGACGCGTCCGATCTCCTTGAGGTACATGCGGACCGGGTCGTTGGTAGGCGCCTTGAGCGCGGCGTCGACCTCCTTGCGCGCCCTCACCCGATCCTCTTCGGGCGCGGCGGCGGCCTGCTCGGGTTCGGCCGCGTCGGGCTCTTCCTCGAGTATGGCCTCGTCTTCGACCACGTCGACGCCGAACTCGACCAACCGCTGGTACACCGCGTCGGTTTCGTCCGCGTTCAGGTCGAGCACGCCAAGCTTCTCGGCGAGATCGGCGTTGGTGATCGAGCCCTCTTTGCGCGCCCCCTGGATGATCGCATCCACCTCGGCCTGAGCCGGAGAGATGTCGGTGACAGTTGCGGCGGTGGCGTCGCCGGTCTGCTTGTTACCGGACGCGTTAGTGGGTTTCGGATCGTTCATCCCTATGCCGCCCCTCTGACCCTGCGAAGCAGATCGCGGCGCTCGGCCTCGAGCCCGACCAACTCCGTAAAAAGGTCGTCATGCTCCTTGGGATCGACGACGGGATTTATGTCATGAAGTTTTTCTCTGCGCTTCTTGATCTCTCGCTCCAAGCTGAAAACCTTAATCCGAACGAACACTTCCTCGACACGAGCAGCGAGTTCGTCGTCGGGGGCGATCTCGGCCCCCACAGTTAGTTCGGTTAGCAACGACAATGCATCGGGCGACATTCCATCGGCCATACTCGCCACCGACGGCGGTTGGTTTGAGGTTGCCAGGGCGCGCGCCGCTCGATACAACTCTCGGCGCGGCGGAGATGTGAAGTCGGACTCCGAAATGTTCTCCACCCATGGCGCCATTTCGCGCGTTCGCGTCAACAACAACTGCAATGCCTCTCGTTCGACTTTCACGTGCCCGGGGAGACGGCGCTCCTGGTCCCGAGCGGAATCGGCCCCCGATGCATCGGGTGAGACGCGCTGTTCCGCAAGGGCCCGCTGCACCGCCTCCGGATCCACCCCTATACGTCGTGCAGCCATGAACGCATACTCATGTCGAGCTATCGGATCCGGGTGCCACCCTAGCACCTGGGCGACTTCGCCAACCGCTTGGGAGCGGGCTTCCGGCGTGTCCAACCGCACCTTTTCGAGAAGCTGTTCGACCTTGAATTCGAGAAGCGGCTGTGCGTTGTCGATGACCTTTCGAACGCCCTCGGGTCCCTCGGCAACGACCACGTCCGCGGGGTCCTTTCCCGATGGCAGCGTTGCTACGAGCACTTCGATTCCAAGCCGGTGATGAATGCCGAAGCTACGTTCGGTTGCACCCTGACCAGCCGCGTCGGCGTCGAGCATGATCACCGCGCGCTGCGCAAACTTCTTGAGCTGTTCGAAGTGAGTTTCGCCAAGCGCCACGCCGTTGGTCGCCACGGCCTCCTCTATACCGGCCTCTTGCAGCGAGATCACGTCCGTGTATCCCTCGACGACCAGCGCGCCGGCACCGCGCGAGATCGACGACTTGGCGCGGTTGAGCCCGTACATCACACGCGACTTAGAAAACACCGGCGTCTCTGAGGTGTTCAGGTACTTGGGCTGTGCGTCGCCCATCGCGCGCGCGCCGAACCCGACGACTCCCCCCTGCAGGTCCCAGGTGGGAAACGTGATCCGTTGACGGAAGGTGTCGTAAAGGCTGCGGTCTCGCTCGCTGCGCCTCCCGAGGTCCGCCTGTTCGATCTCCTTCTCGGAGAAGCCCTTGGACAGCAGATGCGTGCACAGGGAGTTGCGGCCGGGCGCGTAACCGAGCTGCCAGCGCTCGGCGATGTCCTTGCCGAACCCGCGCCCCTTCAGATAGCGGCGGGCCTCGACCGCATCGGGTGAGTCCATCAGCGTCGAGTGAAAGAACTTCGCGGCTTCGGCGTTGGCGTCCAGCAATCTGGTCTTTACGCCACGCGCCGTCTGCTCGCCGGGACGCATCTCCTCGTAGCGCAACTCGTAGCCGTGCCGTCGCGCCACCCACTCGACCGCGTCAGGGAACGGCAGGTTCTCGATCTTCTCGACGAACTTATAGAGGTCTCCGCCGGTTCCACACCCGAAGCAGTAGAAGAGCCCTCGAACCCTGTCCACAGTGAACGACGGCGTCTTCTCCGAGTGGAAGGGACAGAGGCCCTTCATGGTGTTGGTGCCGGCGCGCTTGAGGGTCGTGTAGCCGGACACGATCTCGATGATGTCCGCCCGTTCGCGCAGGTTGTCGATGTCCTGCTGATTGATCTTCGCCATACCTGCCGTTCTTACTATTCGAGCGCGGGGTTGCTTGCCTTTCGACGGCCGCCGTGACGATCGCCTACCAGCAAGGGGGAAGTTCGCTCACTCTAGAGCACCGAGACGAGATCGGGGGCGGGGCTTCCGGCCACGGACTCGAAGGCCCTCAGCGCGTAACGGTCGGTCATCCCGGCGACGTAGTCGACCGCGGCCACCCTCGGATTCTCGCCCGGGGGCTCGTCGCTATCGGGGATGGGACCGCTCGAATAGTGCTCGAGAAGGGCAATGACGATGCCGTGAACCGCCTCGCTCGTGGCGGGGGCCACCCGGCCCAGGTAGACGTGCTCGAACAGGAATTCCCTGGTCTCGGCCATGGCCCCGAAGGTGTCCGGGCTCATCCCGATCTCGTCGGCATCCTTGGAGGTCTCGACCAGATCGGTGATGAGGGTCGAGATGCGCTGCGAATGGGTCGCTCCGAGCACCGACACGGTTATACCGGGCAGGTCGCCGGGCTCGAGAACGCCGGCCCTCACGGCGTCGTCGATATCGTGATTCACATAGGCGATGCGGTCGGCGTAGCGGGCGATCTGGCCCTCGAGCGTGGCCGGCATCGGCATCGACCAGGTGTGATTGGCGATGCCGTCCCGCACCTCCCAGGTGAGATTGAGGCGCTCGAGCACCTCAACTATCCGGACGCTCTGCAGGTTGTGGCGGAAGCCCGGATGGAACTCGGCGACCACCTCCTCGCCGAGGTGGCCGAAGGGAGTGTGGCCGAGATCGTGGCCCAGGCAGATAGCCTCGACCAGGTCCTCGTTCAGTCCCAGCGCACGGGCGATGGTGCGAGCGACCTGGTTGACCTCGAGCGTGTGGGTCAGCCTCACCCGGTAGTGATCGCCCTCGGGGGCGAGGAACACCTGGGTCTTGTGGGCGAGGCGGCGAAAGGCCTTGGAGTGGACGATGCGGTCCTGATCCCGCTGGTAGCAGGTGCGGATGTCGTCCTCGGGCTCGGGGACCGACCTGCCCCGCGAGCGCCCCGAGAGCTGGGCGCGGGGGCCCAGGATGCGCTGCTCCGACCGTTCGGTGGCTTCCCTGTAACTCACAAAAATCAAGGTAGCACCCACCTATGACACCGCCGCCGTCCCAAGTAGCCTGGGAATCCATGGTGGATGCAAGAGCAAATCCGACAAGATGGCCACTGCGCGCGGCGCTCGCGGCGCTGCTTGCGGTGGCGGTGGCCATGACGGCTTTGATGGCTCCGGCCTCGGCTCGCAAAGCGCCGAAGAGAAGCGGGCCTCTGAGCTTCGACACCAAGGTGTGCGACCGCCAAAAGGAGGTCTGGCGAAACCCGAACACCGGGCTCACGGAGACGGTGGCAAAGACGGAGAGCTGCATCCTGTTCTACCGCTTCGACCCCCTGGCGGAGAGCGATGAGGACCGCAACTACGGGGTCGCCTGGACCCAAGGCAAGGTCGAGCCACGCAACGGCTGGTGCGCCCGCCGCGTGACCTCCCACGTGCTCGTCTCCTCCGACGGCAAGATGCATGGTCGTGCCCCGAAAAAAGACTTGACCCCGGCGACCAAACGACGCCTGCGAGTTAGGCTCTCGACGAAAGCAAACGGGACGAGCGACAGGACGGGGACCCTTTCAGAAACGATCGCGGTGTGGCCGCGGCTGCTCGAGCACTCCGTGATCAAGAGGGACGGAGACCATATCTTTCGTCAGCGGTGGAGGGGTTCGCGGGGAAGCAAGCTGTTGTTCGGCTCGGGAGTGGTGTTGTCGTGGGCGGATGACCCCGAGAACTTCCCGGATGCGATCTCGTCGGGTTTGAGCTACAGGTTCAAGAAGAGAGGAATCTGCACGTGAAGAAGGTCGTCTTGATGGTCACCGCGCTGGCTGTGGCATTGACACCCCTGAGCGCCTCGGCTCAATTGAACCCGGGCAACAAGCCCTCCAAGCGCGGTCCGCTGCAGTACTCGGACATTTACAAGGGGCCCGACTGCAGGAAGGGCAAGTTCAGGTCCAACAGCGGCCAGGTGACTTCCAACTACAAGTTCTGCACCTACTTCTACGCGTACGATCCGGCTCGGGACAACAATGCGACTCGCAACTTCGGGGCGATGTGGCTCTCGACCAGGGTGAATCCGACGAACGGGTGGTGTGCGGATCGCGTGAAGAGCAAGCTCGGGGTCGACACCGGGGGGGCTAGGTCGGTGCACAATCGAGCCCCCAATGCCAAGATCATCCGCTCGAGCGGCGCGAAGTCGGTGAGGACCAAACTGGTGGTGGACGCGAACGGTGGAGGATCACGAAGGGCCGTTCTGAA
The DNA here is from genome assembly GCA_050693975.1 of Actinomycetota bacterium. Taxonomy (GTDB): domain Bacteria; phylum Actinomycetota; class CADDZG01; order CADDZG01; family WHSQ01; genus WHSV01. Next base: position 1,823 of record JBOGWV010000033.1, on the reverse strand, counting down.
GCAGAGGTGGACGCACTACCCCCAGAGCACGAAGATCAAGAGGTTCAAGCGAAACGGCTTTAGCACCCTTTTGCTCGACTGGGACGGTCGCACCAAGAAGACGGTGGCATTTGCCGGTGCCTTCGAGATGTCGTGGACCGGAGGAACGCCGCCCTCCATCTTTCCGCAGCTGCGCGCCCTACACGTCAAGCCCTGCTAGCGCTACTTAGAAGAGGTCGTCGCGGCCCCCAGCTTGGCCTGGGCTGCTGCCAGCCTTGCCACGGGTACACGATAGGGAGAGCAAGAGACGTAATCGAGGCCGAGCTCGTGACAGATGACCACCGATTCGGGGTCACCACCGTGCTCGCCGCAAATTCCGAGTTGTAACTCGCGGTTGGCCTTGCGACCCTCGTCGGCGCTGATCTGCATGAGCCTGCCGACTCCGGCGCGGTCGATGGTCACGAACGGGTTGGTCGGCACCAGCTTGCGCTCCTCGTAGAACGCCAGGAACCTGCCGATATCGTCACGGCTGAACCCGAATGCCGTCTGGGCAAGGTCGTTTGTGCCGTACGAGAAGAAGTCCGCGTGCTCGGCAATCTCGCCGGACACGAGTGCGGCGCGCGGCAGCTCGATCATCGTCCCGAACTCGATGTGAAGGTCGACTCCGGCTTTCTCGATGATCTCGGTGGCGACCGGCTCGAGCTCGTCGCGCATCTGCCGAAGCTCTTCGGCCGTGGCGATCAGCGGGATCATGATCTCCGGGTGTGGATCCAGGCCCTTCTTCTTGAGCTGCACCGCGGCCTCGGTGATAGCGCGTACCTGCATGGCATAGAGCCCCGACTTGACGATCCCGAGTCGCACGCCGCGGAGCCCTAGCATCGGATTGGTCTCGTGGAGCTCGCTGAGCTTGTCGCGCAGCCGCTCAGCGTCCGCCATCTTGAGCTTCTCGTCATCGATCGTGACCTTGCGACGGTTGTGCTCCTTTGCCACCGCTATCGCGACCTCGACCTCGACGCGATCGGGAAGGAACTCGTGCAGCGGTGGGTCGAGCAGCCGAACGGTGACTGGAAGACCGTCCATGGCCCTGAAGATGGCGACGAAGTCCCTTTTCTGGAGGGGTGCCAGCGTCTTGTAAGCCTCCTGCTCCTCCTCCTCGGTCTCGGCGAAGATCATCTTGCGCACTGCCGCGACCCGTTCGTCGCCGAGAAACATGTGCTCGGTACGACAGAGCCCGACCCCTTCAGCGCCCCTCAACCGGGCGTTGGCCGACTGGAATGGCGTGTCGGCATTGGCCCTCACCCCAAGTCTCCTGGCCCCATCCGCCACCGGCATGAACCTCTCGTACGCCTTCCAGATCTGACCCGAGAGGGCGTCGTCGACGGCTTTCTTCGTGAGACCCGTCTTGATCCTCTGCCACACACCATCGTGCTTCGCAGCCTCGACGAAAAGCTCCCATTCCCTGGTGTTGCGGCGCATGTGATCGCCGAGGATGGCGACCTCGAGCTGAGATGGCTCGGTCTCGAGCTCCTCGGCGTAGACGGTTCCGTCGGTGCCGTCGATGGTGATCTCGTCACCCTCATTGACGGTGACACCTTTCACCGTGAATCTCTTGCCGGCGCGATCGATGCGTACTGCGTCCGCACCGCAGACGGCGGGGATGCCCTCGCCGCGAGCCACGACGGCCGCGTGGGAGTTGGTTCCTCCCGCCGACGTCAAGATCCCCTGACTCGCCACCATGCCGTGGTAGTCGTCGGGGTTGGTCTCGCGGCGCACGAGGATGACTTTCTCGCCCCGCTCGGCCCAATCCGACGCGTCGTCTGCGCTAAAAACGGCGCGCCCGACCG
>JBOGWV010000032.1:0-35942 GCA_050693975.1 Actinomycetota bacterium | reverse complement strand
GTTCGTGGTGAAGCTTGGTACGGAGTCGGATGCCGACGACTCTCTCGACCGTCAGATGGACTGGTACATCGGCCCCCTCGTGCTATTCGGCGCGATCTTCATAATCATCGGGATCGTTACGGTGTTCTGGTGGGCATTGGGGTTGCTCTCTTGACCAACCCCGGCGGCATCGGATCGCGCGATGTCGCTCTCGACCGGCTCTCGTCCTGTACCGAGAGATTCGACGTTCTGGTCGTGGGGGGTGGGATCACGGGAGCCGGGATCGCGCTCGACGCCGCCTCACGAGGGCTTCGGGTAGCCCTTGTCGAGCGTTTCGACTTCGCGTCCGGGACGTCGAGCAAGTCGTCCAAGCTCGTTCATGGCGGCCTTCGCTATCTCGAGCAGTACGAGTTCGGACTCGTACGCGAGGCGTCGCTCGAACGCGGCCTACTCGAGCGATTGGCCCCCCAGCTCGTCGAGTCACTTCCCTTCGTCATCCCCGTTTCGGATCGATGGCTGCGCGCCAAGTTCGGTGTGGGAATGTGGGTCTACGATGCGCTCGCGAGCTTCAAGAACACCGCCTTTCACAAGTACATCGATGCGGAGACGATGGAGGCGATGGTCCCGGCTCTGCCCAAGGGAAAGGTGCGCGGCGGGTATCTGTACTACGACTCCAAGACCGACGACGCGCGTCTCGTAATGGAGGTTCTGGTTCAGGCGGTGCGCCTGGGCGCGGTCGTGGCCAACTACGCGGCCGTGCGCGATCTCGATACCTCGAAGTCCGGGTGCTGCGCCCTGATCGAGGACACTCTCGATGGGGATCTCTTCGAGGTCGGCGCGCATCGTGTAATCGTCGCCGGAGGGGTATGGAACGACCGCATCGAGTCACTCGGCGACGCGACCGCCCAGCCGCGTCTCCGTCCCAGCAAGGGCATCCATCTGGTGTTTCGATCCGATGCGGTTCCGCTGACCGAAACGGCTACCTTCATACCCGACGCGGATCGCAAACGAATGTTGTTCCTCATCCCCTGGCAGGACCATGTGGTCGTGGGAACAACCGACTCCGACTACGAGGGTGACCTCGACCACCCCTGTGTCACCCACAACGAACGTAGTTACGTCCTCGGCGCGGTCAACGCGTCGCTGGGACTAAATCTCCAAGAGGACGACGTCGTGGGTGCTTGGGCCGGCCTCCGACCGCTGGTTCGCGCTAAAGATGGTTCGACGGTCGACCTGTCCCGCTCGCACGTCGTCTACGACCTGGCTCCCGGGGCCGCCGGGATTACCGGTGGCAAGCTCACGACCTACCGGCGCATGGCCCGGGACGCGGTCGACCGAGTCGTGGGCGCGTTCGAGGATGCCGGAGGCTCGCGCACGCGTTGGATCAAGCTCGGTTGCGTCGATGTCGACATGCTGCGGCGGGCCGTAGCGCGGCGTTGTGAACGCCTCGCGCTTCCAGAAGAATCGGGCGGGCACCTCATCCGGTGCTATGGCGACCGCGCGCTGGCGGTTCTGGAGGTCGCGGCCGAGACCGGTCTCACCGAGGCTCTCGTGCCCGGTCACCCGCCGATCGGTGCCGAGGCGGTTTACTGCGCGCGCTCCGAGATGGCCGTTCAGCTCTCCGATCTGCTCGCCCGCCGGACGCGCCTCGCATTGACGGACCGAAGTGCGGGGATCGGCCCTGAGGATCTCGCCCTGCAGCTCATGAGTTCTGAGTTGTCCTGGAGCACCCACGAGTCGGGTCGTCAGGCGCTCGCCTATCGCGGCGAGATCGAGGCCGAGCGCGGTGCGCCCCTTCAGCGCGAACGGGTTGGATCCGCACCATGAGCATCGGTCTCACCCACGAACCGGATCTCGTACCGTCGTTCGACCTGACCCTTATCGCCGGACGAAGGATGGGGGCCAACGTCGCCACCCCGCTGGTGGTTGCCGGTGCGGTGGGTGCCGACCTCTCGGTCTGGCGACGGACCCTTGCCAGGCTGGTCCAGGACCGTCCGGTCATCACCTGGGACCTGCGCGGGCTTCATTCCTCGGGGGTGGCGCGCAGTAACCGGCTGGATGCCGGTGCACACGCCGAGGACGGCATCGCGGTAATCGACTTCTACGGGATCGAGCGCTTCCACCTCGCGGGGTGGAGTACTGGCGCTCGCATCGCGCTCGAGATCGCCCACCGCTACCCCGAGCGCGTCGCCTCGCTCATGCTCGTTTGTGGAAGCGATGGCTACTCGCTGTCGGGAGGGCTTCGCCATCTCGAGGTCACGTCGGTGCTACCGACGGTCACGGGCGTGGCGAAGCACTTCGCTTCCTACCTTGGGGGCCTGCTGCGGACCGTCACCTCGAGGCCCGAGCTTGTGGGATTGGTGCGGCAGTCGGGCCTGGTCGGTCCCACGGCGGACACCGCCGCCCTGGTCGACATGCTCCGCTCGATGGCGGACTGCGATCCCCAGGTGCTGCTCGCGACCTACGAGGCCGTCGCTGGCGATTCGGCCCCCGAGCTTCTCAAGGAGATGGAACCGGCGACGTTGCTCATCGCGGGCGAGCGAGATCCCTTCACACCGCTTCGGAGAATGGAGGAGGCGGCCGAGTCGATCCCCGCGGCCACGCTCACGGTCTACGAACGGGCGACCCACTACCTTCCGATCGAGTTTCCCGACCTCCTGGCCGAGGATCTGAACGACTTCATGGAATCGGCCGATCAGTCTGAGCTTGCCTAAGTCACGGCTGTCAGCGTAGAGCCTCGCTCTGGCGGCGAATCAAGCCGGACGACACGAAAAACGGTCGCGGACGCTCATGCGGCGGCAAAAGCCTCCCCGCAGCGGTCGAGCGTCAATTCCACCTCATGCTCGCCGTGCGCCGCCGACACGTACCAGATGCCCCGCCCGCTCACCCAGACGCCCGATGCGATCATTCGACCCGCCAACGCTAGGTAGCCGTCGGCATCCAGACGAGCGAGATCGCGGAAGTGTCTCACCTCGGCGTCCGCAGCCATCAGCGACGCATGAAACGCTCCCGGCACACCCTGGATCCGCAGGGGGATCGAGTTCTTCTCAGCGACCTCGTGGAGGCCCTGCGTGAGATAACCGGTGATCCGCTCGATGCGCTCGTAGGGTGGGTCCTGCTTCAAGTACTCCAGACTCGCGACGACGGCGGCGGTGCTCATCAGGTTCGCGTTGAAGGTGCCGCTGTGGTTCACCCTCTTGGTTCCGATCGGCTCCATGAGCTCCTCCCGGCCCACCAGAGCACCGACGGGCCAGCCTCCAGCCATGGCTTTTCCGTAGGTCGCCAGATCGGGGACAACCCCGAAGCGCTCCGCCGCGCCACCCAATGCGAGACGAAATCCGGTGATGATCTCGTCGAAGATCAAGATGATCCCGTAGCGATCGCAAAGCGAGCGCACTCCCTCCAGATAGCCGGGCCGTGGCTCGATGGCGCCTGCGTTGAGCATCATCGGCTCCATCAGGCGAGCTGACCTTCACTGGCCGGACCCGGGCCTTCCTGCCCGTAGGCCATTAGAACGTTGTCCAGCCACCCGTGGTAGTGGCCTTCGAAGCGCACGAACTTCGTTCTGCCCGTGGCCGCTCGGGCGACGCGGAGCGCTGCTTGCACGACCTCGGTTCCGGACGACCCGAAGCGAACCATGTCCGGCCAGCCCAGAGTGTCGCAGAGCAATTCCGCGGCCTAGACCTCGAGTTCGTGCTGGGCTCCGAACACCATCCCCCGCCGGCTCGCCTCGTTGACCGCAGCCAGGATCGGCTCGGGCGCGTGACCCAGAAAGGCCGGTCCCAATGAAGTCACTCAATGAGTTTCACTCAATGAAACGGTCATCCCGCTTGATAAACCAGGACCGTGTCAAACGATCCGGCCGGCCGATCAGACCTTCAGGTGAATGATGTCGCGCAACAACTGGAAGCGAGCAGGGGTGAAGCCGAGCACCTCACCGTCGGCCTCGATCAACAGGGGCGGGTCGGACTCTATCGACGCCTCCACCCGTTTGGCCTCGAGAATGTCCGGGTGCGGGACGTGCTGGCCCTTGTAGACCTTCGGCATCACCGCGATGGCCTCTCGCTTGCGGGCGTGCTCGATCTGAAAGTCCAGTACTCCGTCGGTGGGTGCGGCCTTGGGAGCGATCTTCATGCCGCCGCCGAAGAATTGCCCATTCGCGATGACCATGTTGTTCATCGGTCCGGTGTAGGTGCGCGTCATCAGATCGACGGTTACCTGAGCCGGCCTGTGGCGGGCGATCGAGAGCCAGAAGGCGAAGAAGTAGACGGTTGGCCCGAACCAACGAGGTAGGCGCGCGGCGCGCTCGACCACGCGCGCTCCCAATCCGGCTTCGGCCACGTTGGCGAAGTACCGCACGACCTGCTTGCCATCCTCCGTGAAGGTGATCTTGCCGATATCGATTGGGAAGGACTCGGGACCGTCGAGATGAACGACCGCGTGACTGGGCGACGAGGGGATGCCGAAGGTCTTGATGAAGTCGCACCCGGTGCCGGCGGCTATCACACCGAGCCTGACCTCGGGGTTGATCGGGGCATCGTCATCGATCAGTCCGTTCACGACTTCGTGAATGGTGCCGTCGCCACCGACGGCCACGATGAGCTGACGACCCCGGTCGAGCGCCTCTCGAGTCAACAGCGTGGCATGACCACGCCCCTCGGTGTAGAGGACCTCGTAGTCGAGTTCGCGCTGCTCTAGCAGGCGTTCGACCTCGGGCATGCACTTCCCCACTCCCCCGCTGCCGGCGTTGGCGTTGCACACGAGGGTCAGGACTCCATAGGGAGAGCTCACAGGCCGAGCGCTCCAGGGTTCATGATCCCTGCCGGGTCGAGGGTGCGCTTGACTGCTCGCAGGACCTCGTGAAACTCCCCAAGCTCCTCGGGGAGCCAGCGCGCGCGCAGGCGGCCGATGCCGTGATGGTGGCTGATGGTGCCCCCCGCCTCGAGGCACGCGGTCATCCCGACCTCCCACCAACGTTCGTCGGTTGCCGCGGCCTCCTCATCGTCGCCGCACATCCTGGCGAGGGTGAAGTAGAGGCAGGCGCCGTCCGGATAGACGTGCGAGACGTGACAGGTGACGACCTCGGCGTGCTTGGTGAGCCGCTCCTTCATCGAGTGATACAGCGCGCGCAGCGCGGTCCAGCTTCCAGCCACCTCCATGGTGTCGATGAGCGCATGGGGGCCGAGCATGCCCGCTCCCGACATGCTCTTCGTGTACTCGTCGACTGCCGCGTTGCGATGACTCCACCAGTGCTCGACTAGCTCGTCGCCGATTCGTTCGCCGCCGCTGAGGGCGACGGCCGCCTCCGATCGGCCTTGGGCCCCGGGTCCGTCGAAGGACAACAGCAGCAGCGGCCCCACCGGCGGGTCGTCGAAGCCCATCGTGAACAAAAAGGCGTCCTCACGGTCGTAGAGCCTCACGACCGTCGGCTCGAGGTGGGACTGCGCCAGCGCCCGGCACGCCGCGATGCCTTCCGCCATGTGCTCGAAACGCACGCAGGCATCAACGCGTTCGGTGGGGATCGGTGAGATACGCATGGTTACTTCGGTGACGATTCCCAGCGTCCCCTCGGAGCCGAGCATCAACGATGCCAGGTCCGGCCCGGTCGAGCGGCGCGGGGCGACCTTGCTCCGGACCAGCCGTCCGTCGCCGAGGACGGCCTCGAGTCCTGCGACCAGATCCTCGATCCCGCCGAACCGAGCCGATAGCTGCCCGCAGGCGCGCGTTGCGACCCAGCCGCCCACGGTCGAGATGTCGTGCGACTGAGGTTCGTGGCCGAGCATGAAACCCTCCGCCGTCAACGCGTCGCGCAAGCTCGGGCCTGTGACCCCCGCTCCCGCGGTCACGAGCCTGCTCTTTTCATCGATCGAGGAGATGTGATCGATCCGGTTTAGATCGACGACCAAGCCGCCAGCGGCTTCGATCCCCTCGACCACGCTGGAGCCGCCGCCAAAGGGAACGATCGGGGTGCGAGTCTCGGTCGCCCACGCGAGCAGCCGGGACACCTCGGTTGAGTCCGCAGGCCGGACCACCGCCAGCGGAGGCTGGATCTGCGATCCCGCGCGCCGGGCCACGAGCGCGCGCGGCGACCAATCGCCGGCATGCGCGGCGAGGTCCTCCGGGTCGGTGCTCACCGCTTCACGACCCAGCAGCGAGATCAATCCGGTTGTCCTGCGGTCCGGCCGAGCCCGCCCCGCGAGCGGCTCGCTCACGTGCGCTCGACGATGGTGGCGATCCCCTGTCCCACCCCGATGCACATCGTCGCCAGTCCGTAGCGAACCTCGCGGCGATTCATCTCGTGGACGAGGGTGGTGAGGATGCGGGCTCCCGAACAGCCCAGCGGATGACCGAGCGCGATCGCACCGCCGTTGACGTTCACTTTCGACTCGTCGAGGCCGAGCTCGCGTATGCAGGCGAGTGACTGAGCGGCGAACGCCTCGTTGAGCTCGACCAAGTCGATATCGTCGATGCTCAGCCCGGCGCGCTCGAGCGCCTTCAGCGTCGCGAACACGGGACCGATCCCCATTCGCTTGGGCTCGACTCCCGCGACGGCCGACGTGACGACACGCGCCATCGGGTTCCACCCCTGGGTAACCGCAGCTTCGTCCGAGCAGAGCAGCAACGCGGCGGCCCCGTCGTTGATGCTTGCCGCGTTGCCCGCGGTGACCGTTCCTTCGTCCGCGAAGGCCGGACGCAGCCGTGTCAGTTTCTCGAGCGAGGTGTCGGGGCGGGGCGGTTCGTCGTGATCGACGACCACCGAATCCCCCTTACGCCGCGGAATGGTGACGGCGACGAGCTCGTCCTTGAACCGCCCCTCGTCCCGCGCCGCGACGGCCTTGCGGTGGCTGTCGAGCGCGAAGAGGTCCTGCACCTCGCGGGAGATGTGATGGTCGGCTCCCACGATCTCCGCGGTCTCGCCCATCGCATGCGTGCCGTAGCGCTCGGCCAAACGCGGATTGACGAACCGCCAACCCAGTGTGGTGTCGTGCACCTCGGCTCGACGACCCCACGGCTGTGCCGACTTGGACATGACGAAGGGAGCGCGGGTCATCGACTCCGATCCGCCGGCGACCACCACATCGCCTTCGTCCGCTCGTATCGTGCGGTAAGCGCAGTTGACTGCCTCGAGCCCCGACCCGCAGAGACGGTTGACGGTGGCACCGGGCACGGTTACCGGGAGACCGGCCAGTAGCGCGGCCATGCGCGCGACGTTGCGGTTGTCCTCGCCCGCCTGGTTCGCGGCGCCCCAGTAGACGTCGTCAACGATCCCGCCGTCGACTGAGTTGCGCTCGACCAGCGACGCGATCACGTGCGCGGCAAGGTCGTCGGGGCGCATTTCGGCGAGCACTCCGGCGAAGCGCCCCATCGGTGTGCGGACCGCATCGACGATCACGACCTCTCCCATGAACACAGATATTCACATGGTCGGTGAGAATGGGCGGCATGCGACTCCCGGTCATGCCACCAGTGCCGCCGATGCTGGCGAAGCCCGTCAAGCAGATTCCCGGCGGTGCCATGAGCTTCGAACCGAAATGGGACGGCTTTAGGTCCATAGTCTTTCGAGATTCCGACGAGGTGGAGATCGGCAGTCGTAAGGAGAGGCCGATGACTCGCTACTTTCCGGAGTTGGTGGAGGCCGTGCGAGCGAACCTACCGGAGGCCTGCGTGGTCGACGGAGAGATCATCGTCATCGGTGCCTCCGGGGACAGGCTGGACTTCGGGGCGCTGCAGCAACGGATCCACCCCGCGGACAGCCGGGTGAACATGCTGTCACAACAGACCCCGGCGCGCTTCGTGGCGTTCGATCTGCTGGCGCTCGGCGACACCGACTACACCGCGCGGCCCTTCGCCGAGAGGCGAGTCGCGCTGGTGGACGCCCTGTCCTCCGCGGCGCCCCCGATTCATGTCACTGCGGCCACGACCGACCGAACGATCGCCGAGCGGTGGTTCCACCAGTTCGAGGGAGCGGGGCTGGACGGCCTCATCGCCAAGCCGCTCGATGCCGTATACGAGCCGGACAAGCGGACCATGTTCAAGGTCAAGCACGAACGAACCGCCGACTGCGTGGTGGCCGGCTATCGTCTGCACAAGAGCGGCCCCGACCGGATTGGATCGCTGCTCCTCGGTCTCTACAGCGATGAAGGCACGCTGGCCAGCGTGGGCGTGATCGGAGCGTTTCCGATGGAGCGTCGTAAGGAGCTCCTGGTGGAGATGCAGCCCCTGGTTACGACTTTCGATGACCACCCGTGGGCGTGGGCCATGCAGGAGGAGGGCACCCGGACGCCACGCAACTACGAGGGAAGCCGGTGGGCGGCGGGCAAGGACCTATCGTTCACTCCGCTCCGACCGGAGCGCGTCGTCGAGGTCCGCTACGACCACATGGAGGGCGTCCGGTTCCGTCACCCTCCCCAGTTCGTCCGCTGGCGCCCCGACCGTGACCCCAAGTCCTGTACCTACGAGCAACTCGAGGAGCCGGTCAAGTTCGACCTCGCCGACGTGCTCGGAGCCGATACCCAAAGGATGTAGCCGCAAGCACCCCGGGGATGCCCTCTGAAATATCCCGCTGGCTTGCCGGGCGGCGCTCGGACTGTCAAACTGGGGCCCGTCGGTTGAGACGCAGCCGAACCTGTAGCACGGGTGGCGTCTCCTGACGTCCCCGTGGTCCGTTTTCGGCTTCGTCGCGTCAATCTGAGGGGGTTTGGTCCTGACCACGCAAGAGGTGGGAATGGCTGCTCGGCTGCTCGAGCTCCGTAAGGACTCTGGGCGTGGGTTCGCCGTCGAGGGCCAAGATGTGGGTCGCTCGGGTGCAGCCGACGACGCGTTGCTGGTGGCCTTCCAGTCCGCCTCTGGGGACGAGCGCGAGCAGCTCAAGGCGGAGATCGTCGAGAGGCACATAGGCTTGGTGCGCTTCCTGGTGCGTCGCTACTCGGGCAAAGGCGAGAACTACGAGGACCTCGTCCAGGTGGGAATGCTGGGCCTGTTGGGGGCGATCGATCGCTACGAGCCAGATCGAGGGGTTCGTTTCGCTTCCTTCGCCAGGCCCTCGATCCTAGGAGAGCTGAAGCGTCACTTCCGCGACAAGACGTGGGCGACGCGGGTGCCGCGCCGCCTGCAGGAGCTGAGCCTGGGCATCACGGGCGCCGAAGCGGAGCTGTTCCAAGAGCTGGGTCGCTCCCCCACCGCCTTGGAGGTCGCCGAGCGGCTCGGTGCTACCGAAGAGGAGGTCCTCGAGGCCAACGAGGCCGCACGCTCCTATTCGGCGGTGTCGATCGACCAGCCCATTGACGCCCGCGACGGAGAGACCGGCTCGCTGGCCGACTTGATCGGCGAGGAGGACGGCGACCTGGAGAAGCTCGAAAATCTCACCGCTCTGGAGCCCGCCATCGCCGAGCTGAGCGCAAGCGATCGCCGCCTGTTACACATGCGCTTCTTCCGGGGCATGGTGCAGTCCGAGATGGCGGCGGAGCTCGGGGTTTCTCAGATGCAGGTTTCGCGGGAGCTCTCCCGGGTGCTGAGCCGGCTGCGCACCAGCCTTCAGTAGGCGGGGCCGGGGCCGATCACCTGAGTGTCGGTGCCACCGCCGGGGTAGCGTGAAACGGATGACGTTGACGGACAAGGGAACACGGGGGGCCACACGGTTGGACCGCGATCTCACGAAGGAACTCCAGGAGATGCACAGCCTGCTCTTGGCCGAGGAGGATCTCGATTCGACCCTGCGCGTCGTCGCCGAGATCTCGGTCAAGGCTGTCGACAGATGCGATTGTGCCGGCGTCACGGTCGTGGAGGACGAGCGGGTACGTTCCACGGCCTGCACGGACCCCCTGTGCGCCAAGATCGATGCCGATCAGTACGAGACGGGCGAGGGTCCCTGCGTGGACGCAATCCGCACGAACGCGGTCATGCACCTCGACGACGCGGCCCACGACCCTCGCTGGCCGAGCTTCGGCCCCCTTGCGGAGAGGCACGGCATCTCGAGCGTCCTCGGCTTCCCCCTCGAGGTTCCCAGCGGCGTGCTCGGCGCCTTGAACCTTTATGGGAGGACCGATGATGCCTTCGATGACGAAGACGAGGCCATAGGCCACCTTCTCGCCGCTCACGCCGCGGTGGTGCTCGCAAACGCCAAGGCTTACGACGAGGCCTCCTCGAGGGCGGCAAATCTGGAGAAGGCCCTCGAGTCGCGCGGCGTGATCGAACGTGCCAAGGGCATCCTCATCGAACGCGAGAAGTGCTCGGCCGAGGAGGCCTTTCAGATGCTGGTGCGCGCCTCGCAAGCCCTCAATCTCAAGCTACGGGCGGTGGCGGAGGACGTCGTGGAGGACGCCGAGGGACCCGACCACAGCAACTCCGCGGGCAGCGGGCGTTTGTAGCTCAGACCTCCAGGGACGAGTAGGCGACCACCCCCCGATGGATGGCGTCGACCGTGGCCCTCAGGTTTGAGCACAGCTCGGCCGGAGGATCGACATCCAGGAGCTGACGCAGGAGGTCGACGAGCTGCTTGCTCGATCGCACGAAGTCACCCGGCGCGTCGTCCTCTTCGAGCACGTCCTCGAGGGCCATGCCCGACGCCCAGAGGTAGGCCCGGTCGGCGAACCCCGGGTCCGGCTCGCGGGTGAGCTCGACGCCGTTGTCGGATTCGTCGTTCCGGATCGCGCGCCACAGATCGCCGAGTTGCCTCCATGCCTCCGCGCTAACCCGCGTCGGCATTCCGTGGAAGTCGGGCGGCTCCGGCCCGCGAGTCTCGTAAACCAGGGTCGACGCGACCGCCGCCAGCTCGGCGACGTCGAGCCCCTCGAAAAGGTCCGAGCGCAGCGCCTCGACGACCAGCAGATCGGCCTCGTTGTAGACGCTCGTGAGGGTTTCCCCGATGGGTGTCAGCTTCCAGTCCTCGACGTATCCGCGCGCCTCGAGCACGGCAAGCACCCGCTCGAAGCGGCGCGCGAGGGTCGCCGTTCGGCGCCCGATGCGCCTGGTGATCCTGGTGATCTCCTGCTCGAGGTTGGCGGCGCGCTCTGCGAAATGAAGATGGCGCGACAGGTCGGGACACTTGTGACAGGGATGGGCCTCGAGTAGTGAGCGCGCCGCGTGCACCTCGTGGTGCTCTTCGATATCGGCGGCTCGCTCTCTTCGCAACCGGGGTGCGACCTCCAGAGCGTTCAGCCTCCTCGCCAGGTGACGCCTGGCCCTTGCCTCACGCACGTGAAACGCCTTGGGCACATCGAGGTGGGCGACGGCGCGCGGTGGCTCGTTGAAATCGTAGGCACTGAGCCGGACGATCGAGCGTTCGCCCGACAGTGCAAGAACGCGCGGCTTGCGCTCGGAGCGGCGCTGGCTGACCTCGAGGACCGCGTAGCGGCCGGCCCGCTTGCCTGAGGCCACGTCGATGACGTCGCCGGGGCGAAGCGAATTCATGGCGTCGCCCACACGCGAGGGATCGACGCGCGGGACCCGAGGGCCGGCCTGGTCCACCTCTCTCAGCAGCGCGCGGTACTCGCCGATATCGCCGAGCTCGCACTCCATGCGCTCGCGGTAGGAGGCGAGGTAGGCCTCTTGCCGTTCGCGCGTCTGTTCCAACTGGACGATGTCGCGGTCCGCCTGGAACTGGGCGAACGAGGAATTGACGAGGTGCTCCGCATCGGCTCGGTCGTAGCTTCGCACCAGGTTGACCGCCATGTTGTAGCTGGGCTGGAAGCTAGATTGCAGCGGATAGGTCTGGGTGGATGCGAGCCGGGTGATGGTGTCGAACGGCGTGAAACGCTGCATGAGCACTACGGAGTTGCCGATCACGTCGATTCCACGCCGCCCCGCCCGCCCCGACAGTTGGGTGTACTGACCCGGAGTCATGAGCTCGTGCTTCTCGCCTGTGAACTTCGTGAGCGATTCGATGACCACCGAGCGCGCCGGCATGTTGATGCCGAGAGCGAGCGTCTCGGTGGCGAAAACGACCCTCACCAGCCCGGCCGCGAAGAGCTCCTCGACGATCTCCTTGAAGGGCGGAATCATGCCGGCGTGATGGGCCGCGATTCCGCTGGCGAGCCCCTCCGCGAACTCGTCGTATCCGAGCACGTCGAGCTCGGCGTCGGAGAGATCGGTGACGCGGCCCTCTACCGTCCGGCGGATGATGCCTCGTTCATCGGGGCTGGTGAGGCGCAGGTTGTCGCGGAGGCATTGACGGACCGCCTGCGCACACCCCTTGCGCGAGAAGATGAAGTAGATGGCCGGGAGCATGTCCTCGGCGTCGAGCCGGTCGACGACCTCGGTTCTGAGAGGGATGCGGCCCTTCTTGTTGACCGGCCGCTTTCCGCCCCGAGAAGGCCGGGTGCTCCTCTTGGGTCTGCGGTCGAACTCCCTGGCGCGCGGGTTGGGGGTGGGATCGCCGCTGGGGTTGACCACGAACATGGGGAGCAGCTCGTCGGCGGCCATGTAGTGGTGCCGGATATCCACCGGCCGCTTCGCTTCGATGACCACCTCGACCCGGCCGCGCAGAGTCTGTAGCCAATCCGCGAACTCCTGGGTATTGGAGACGGTGGCCGACAGCGAAGCGGTCTGCACCTCGACGGGAAGGTGGATGAGCACCTCCTCCCACACGGCACCCCGGTAACGATCCTGAAGATAGTGAACCTCGTCCAGCACCACGTGGTGGAGGCCCGCCAGCGTGGGGCTGTCCTCGTAGATCATGTTTCGCAGGACCTCGGTGGTCATCACGACTATCGGGGCGTCCCCGTTGAGCGAATTGTCACCCGTGAGGAGGCCGACATTGGAGGCGCCGTGGAGCGCCACGAAGTCGCCGTATTTCTGGTTGCTGAGCGCCTTGATCGGAGTGGTGTAGAAGGTCTTTCCGCCTCGCTTCAGGGCCAGATAAGCGGCGAACTCTCCGACGACGGTCTTGCCTGCACCCGTCGGGGCGGCCACGAGAACCGAGGCTCCGTCCTCTAGAGCGGCGCAGGCTTTGCGTTGAAAGTCGTCGAACGGGAATTCATAGTTGCGCTCGAAACCCGCGGCGAGGCTGGTCATGATCTCGACTCTAGTGCCAGACGCAGTGCGGGCACCTAGCGGGTGCCGGCCGGCTTTTTGTTCCTCTTGACGAGCTTGAGCAACAGGATGGTCAGCTCGTACAGCAGGTAGAGGGGGGCGGCGAGGAGGAAGAGCGTGTAGGGGTCCTGGCTCGGAGTGACGATGGCGGCGAGCGCGGCAATCGCCACTATGGCCACCCGTCGCTGCCTCCTCAAGGTCTCGATGCTCACCGCCCCCGCGAGTCCCAGGAAGAACAGCACCAGCGGCAACTCGAAGGCAACGGCGAAGCCCAGCAGCATGAAGCCGACGAAGTTGAGGTACTCCTCGGCGCCGAGCAATGGGTTGAGGCCCTCGCCGCCGATCTGAAGAAGAAAGCGGAGCCCGGTTGGCATCGCCAGATAGGCGACACCCGCCCCGATCAGGAACAAGATGACGGCCGAAAGGAGGAACGGCAGCGTGTAGCGCTTCTCCTTGGGGGTCAGCGCGGGAGTCACGAACGCGAACAACTCGTACATCCAAACGGGCGAGGCGACCGCGATGCCCACCAGGGCGGTCAGCTTGATGCGAAAGGCGAAGCCGCCGGTGGCCTTGAAGAAGGTCAGCTCGCACCCCTGAGGGCCCAGCAACTCCTTGTCCACCTCACACAGCGGTCGCTGGAAGAAGGCGAGGATCGGCTCGTAGAGGAAGAACGCGATCACCGACAGCACCACAAAGACCACGGCAGAGACGATCAGTCGGTCGCGGAGCTCGCCCAGGTGCTCCATCATCGACATCGCCGCCGCTGCGGTGCGCTGCTTGGTCTTGCGCCTGAACAGGCGCCGGCGGCGGCTCATATCCGATGACATCAGGCTTCTCGACCGCTGCCCTTCACGTCGCGCTCGGACTTGATGGCCTCGGCCACGGGGTGGTCTGGGGGCGGCTCTCGCCGCCCGTTGGAGCTCTCCTCGGAGGCCGGCTCCGCCTGGGCGGGGCCTTCCTCGGCGGGTTCCTCCTCGGTTGGTCCCTCGTCAGATCCTCCGACATCCGCGGCGTCGTCCTCCTGAGTGATCGCGGCCAGCTCCTCGTCATCGGGCTCGTCGGCGACCTCCAGGCCGTCGCTGAACTCCTGTTTGACGTCGTCGGCCATCGATCGGAGCTGGCGCATGAACGCCCCCACGGTGCGAGCGATCTCGGGAAGCTTGTCGGGCCCGAAGACGATGAGTCCTAGTACCGAGACGACCAGGATCTCCATGGGGCCAATCTGAGGCATGGAGGCAGTCTAAAGGGGGCGGCGCGGGGCGGGCTCGGCCGGACCGCAAAACAAGCGCGGATGCAGCGGCGAGTGCTAGGGGCCGGTCAGGCCCGCAAGCCAGGAGTCGTCGGCGAGACTTTGATGGAAGTCGAGGAGGTCGTCGAAGGTCAGTGGGGGGCCGGTATGAATCTCGAGCGCCTCCGCGGGGATGTGAAGCGGAACGGGCATAACCCCACCAGACAGGAGCAACCGGATGATGCGGTCGTCGGCCGTCTTTTCGACGAAGTCGCCGCAGTCGGGGCACGAGAATCCGTAGGTGTTCGAGGTCCGCACCGCCCCGATTCGCAGGAGGATGTCGTCGGCCACCAAGTCGATCTCCCCACAACCGGGGCAACACGCCTTGATCGTCGTCACTCCTTGGTCCTTTCCGTGCTCGGGTCTCACCGTTCTTGTCGGGATTATCGGCTGCACATCAGCCGGGTTTAGGGATGCGCGCACAATTAGTAGCGGGGCGGCTCAAGCGACCGGCCAAACGTCCCGATTTCTAAGCCATGGGAATCTTTGGCGCGCGCACATCGGATCCGCTGCCCTCGGGTGAGGGGGGTCTGTCGCAGGCGCTCGAGGCCGCCATCCGCGTCAGCGATGTCGCGGCATCGGCGGCCGCGCTACCCGACGTGCTCGACGCCATGCTGCGCTCGGTCGTGGACCTTCTGGGGGTCGATCAGGGCTCGATCATGCTGGTCGACGAGAGCGGTCATTACCTCGTTCTCTCGGCCACCGTGGGTGCTCTCCCCGACGTGCCCGTCGGTTACCGGATCGGATGCGCCGAGGGCATAGCAGGGCGCGTGCTCGCTACCGGTCGACCGCTGCTGCTGGGCGACGTTGACGCCGACGCCTTTGTCAACTTCTCCGAGAAGCGGCGGAAGATCAGCTCGAGCGCAGTGGTCCCCCTGAGAGTTCGAGGCCGCGCCATCGGGGTGCTGAGCATTGCGATCTGTGAGCGAGGCGGCCGCCTCTCCGACAACGACCTCCGCGTAGCGCAGATGTTCGCGGACCAGGCCGCGGGAGTGATTCATCGGGCTCGCTTGCACGAGGGGGCCGAGCAGCGCTCCTCCGACCTGATGGCGCTCATGCGTGCGTCGCGCGGCGTGGTGGGCGTGCTGGACGTCGACGACCTGCTCCACCAGGTTCTGGACGGAGCCATGCGCCTGACCGGAGGCGCCACCGGATTCGTCTGCCTGTTCGACAGAGACACGGGCGGAGTCTCTACGGGAGTCTTCCGGTCCATCGCCAAGAACGAGATCGGGTCCCTACTCGGGCGACCCGAGGTGGGCCAAGCCAGGACCTCCTTGGAACCCGTTGTCTTCGATTCATGCTGCGCGCTGGGAGTGGCCACGCAGGCTGGGACGCAGGGTGTGGTGGTGATTACGGGAGTTGTCGATGACGTCGACGACCGGCTCGAATTGCTGCGGCTCTTCCAGCACCAGTGCCTCAGCGCGCTGGGCTCGGCCGAGCTTCACCAAGCTCTCAAGCGCAAGGAGCACGAGCTGTCCTCGATCATCGACGGCGTGCTGAACCCGATGGTGCTGGTCGACGCCGGGCGCCGTCTGGTTGCCATGAACCCGGCGGCCGAGGAGCTGTTTCACATCTCCGGCCGCTTCTCCGAGGGAACGGCAATCGAGGGGACGCTGGGCAACGAGTCCGTCGAAAGACTCCTTACCGACGACGGCGACGTCCAAACCGAGATAGAGGTCGGCGTCCCGGCGCGTACCTTCAAGGCGCGAGTAACCGACGTTAGGCTCGTGGGGGCGCCGGCCGGTCGCCTTCTCGTCATGGACGACGTCACGACCGAGAGGCAGAACGCGAAGGTCCAGCGTGACTTCGTCGCGATGATCGGACACGAACTGCGCACTCCTCTTACGATCATCAAGGGCTTTGCGCGGACGCTGATCAAGCGAGTCGATCGCACCAGTCCCCAGCAGATGACCGACGTGCTGGTCACCATCGACAACAAGGCCAACCAGCTCGAGCACATCATCGAGGACCTGCTGTACGTGTCGCGGGTGGAATCGCGAGAGGCCGCGCTGCGCGTCGAGAAGGTCGAGGTCGGCGAGCTCGTCGAAGGCGTCACCCAGGAGATGCTCCGGAATCACCCCGAGCGTGAAGTGCATCTCGACGTCCCCGGCAAGGTGAGTTGGGTCTGCGATGAATCGAAGGTGTCGCTGGTGCTCAGGCATCTGCTCGACAACGCACTTAAGTACTCGGACGCGCCGGAGCCGGTGCACGTTCACGTTCGCGAGGAGGCAGACGACCTCATCTTCGAGGTCGTCGACCGCGGCGTCGGTATGGTGTCGAGCGACGTGCCTAACATCTTCGAACGCTTTCATCAGATCGACGGAGGTTCGACGCGCAAGCACGGCGGCCTCGGCGTCGGTCTGTATCTCAGCGCCCAGCTGGTCCGCATCCACGACGGGCGCATATGGGTGGAATCCACCTGGGGCAAGGGTTCCACCTTCTCCTTCTCTCTCCCCCGCCGAATCGGCCAGAGCACGCCCCGCGTGCTGCGTCGTGCGGCCGAGGGCATCACCTAGCCTGTAGGTCGAATTAACTACGCGTAGCGGGCGGCGATTGACGCGGCCAGCCGGCGCGCCGCACTCAGCATCTCGGGGGGCTCTACGTTGCGAACGGCCGGGCCGAGCCTGGCGATGAGCGTCGCGGCCCAGCGCTCTCCTCCTGCGACGAGGCTCACCTTCCGCCAGGAGTCGGCCAGCTCCTCGCTGGAGGTGACCGGGTAGTAGTCCTCGAACCAGGCCGCCGCCGTGGGCGAGATCTCGAAGGTGAGCGAGGCCGAGCCCCGGCCGCTGAACGCGCCTCTGTAGTTGTGGGGATCGAAGTCGGTGGGGATCTCGACGACCTCGTCGGTGATGAAGGCCTCCTTGATCCGATCGGTTCGGAACATGCGTTCCTCGCCGCTGCGATGGTCGAGGCCCACCAGATACCAGTGGCCGAGCGCCGCGATCAGACCCCACGGGTCCACCGCTCGACGAGTGAGCTCACCGCTCGAGGCAGCCAGGTACTCGATTTCGACCCGGCGCCGCTCGCCGAGGGCGTCTTGCAGGCTGGTCAGGTGCGCCGCAGAGCCGGGCTCGAGCCGCACCTCGATGCCGGCCCCTCCACCCTCTCCTTGGCCCAGCGCACGGCCGAGCTTGTCCATGGCTCGCCGGAGCGCGTCGGCGTTTTCCATGCCTGGGAGGCTCGACATCGCGGCTCCCCCCGCGTAGAGGGCAAGCGCCTCCGCCGGGGTGATCCGCAGAGGGTTGCTGAAGTAATCGGCCATATCGACGTAGACGCGATCCCCATCGAGGCTGACCTCGATCAGGTCGCCCGGCCCATAACCGGGAAGGCCACAGAGCCACAGCATCTCGAGATCCTCGATGAGGTCGGTTTCCTTGGCGTCGAACCTCTCGGCGAGCTCCCCGACCTCGACACCGGGATTGGCGATGACGTAGGGAACCATCAGCAGGATGCGCTTGAGGCGCTTGCCGAGGCGGCCCGAGCGCGGCTCAGACACGGTCCTCGTCCAGCAGCGGGCCGAGATGGCCGACGAGCGCGGCGCGCGCCTCGGGAGGCTCCAGGATCTCGGCGGCGGGGCCGAAACCCAGCGCCCACGACACCAGCGCATCGACGTTGCCGACCGGCAGCGTGACGTCGGAGCCCCCGTCCGGGGCCGCGCGGCGGGGAGCGTTCTGAAGGTTCTGATCGACCCACCAGGCCATCGAGGCGTCGAATCGAACCACCGCCTCGGTGGGCTGCTCCCCGATCTCGTAGGGCTCGGCCGGGAGATGCGCCTGCGCGTCGAAGCCGGCCGGGATCTGGTAGCTGCCCTCGGTCATGGTTACCTCGCCGAGGATCCGCGAGATGCGAAAGGAGCGAACCGCGTCACGATCGGCGTCGTTTCCCACGACGTACCAGTGGCCCCTTCGGTTGACGAGGCCATAGGGCTCGAGGGACCGGGCGGCGCGCTCCCCCGCCGCGTTCTCGTACTCGAATGTGATGGAACGCCGCTCGAGTTGAGCTTCGTAGATCACGGCCAGAACGGGGTGACGGAGATCGTCGCCCCAGGCCACCTGCGGCCCGTCGACCGGGACGCCCGCCGAGTCGACCGAGATCTTCATAAAGCCGCTCGCCGCCTCGCCCTCGGCGCCTCGCACGGCGTCGGTCGCGATCCGCAGCGCGGCGACCTCGTCGGGCTTCAAGTCGAGGTCCGGAAGGTAGTAGCGCTCCTTGGGGATGACGTAACCCTCCGTGTATCCATCGAAGGCGCTTCGCTGACGCATTTCGATCGGGATCCCCATGGCTCGAAGCTCGTCCTTGTCACGTTCGAAGGCGCGGCGGAACGACTCATAGTTCTCCTGGGTGTAGCCGGCAACGCGTTCCCGGATGTCTTCGGCTCGAAGAGGCCGGCTGGTCTCGAGCAACGCAATGATGAGGTTGATGAGCCGCTCGATCCTGGTCATCCTCGCCCCTCCGGCAGCGTCGCTCGCCCCGCGATCGTTCCCGCGGCACCGGCGGCGAGAAACAGCTCCGGGTTGTCCTCGAACTTCCTCCCCATCGAGCTGAGCTCGAGGCCCCGTTCCACAGCAAGTCGAATGGCGGGAACCCCATCCGCGGTTATGAGCTCGTGACGCTCTGCCAGACCCGATCGCTTCAGCTGGTCGCGTACCATTGCAGCTTGATCGTCGAGAAGCTGGGGTACCGCGACGGTGCAGGGCCGCTGGGTGCCGATGCTCAGTGCGGTTAGGGCATGGTGGCTGACGCCCACATGACGCTCGCGCTCGTCAACGAAGGAGATGCGCAAGCAGGCGACGGGAAAACCGCCGAGAGCTCCTACCGCGTCGAGGATCGCCCCTTGCTCCATTGCCGTAAAGCCGAGCGCGGTACCGGTCCCCACGACTCCGGGCCCCATGGCAACGACGACGGCATCGATCGGGCCCGCGAGTTTGAGCGCGGCGAGGCCACTGAAGACGTTGACGGCCTCGAGGTCGCCGCCAAAGGCGTGCCCCGCGGTGCACGTGAGGTCCACTAGCTCGCTCGACTTGAGCGAGCGGACAAGGTTGCTCCACGCCAGAGGCAGCGCCGCGCCGTCGGTCATCAGATAACCGACACGAGCTTCGGAGTTGACGGCCTTGATGCCCGCGGCGGCGGGCCCAATATGCGAATGGAGACCGCATACGACGACCGGCATCCCATCGATCGAGGTGACCTCGGCGAGAGCGTTGTGGTGAGGGCTCTCCGGTGACTCCGCGGAAAGGACTTCGGTTTGCCAGGGGGTGTAGCGGAGTTTGACGATGTGGCCCTCGCCGCGCAAGGGCAGATCCCGGTTCGTAAGGTTCCACAGGACGAAGGCGACGCCTCCCGTGCCCAGGTTGAGATCGACGCCCGTCGTGTTGAGGATGACCTCGTCGCCCTCGTTCAAATCGGGAATCATGCCGGGGAAGGCGACCGCCTCCAGAGTCCGGTCACCCACCGCAACGCGCGCGGTCACAACGTCCTCGTGTTGCTCGGCGATCTCGGCAACCCGCCCTCGCTGCCACCCTGCCATGTCAGAGGCTCGAGATGAGCTTCGCGACGCGCTCGTCGGTCGATCGGAACGGATCTTTACAGAGCACGGTTCGCTGAGCTTGATCGTTGAGCTTGAGATGTACCCAGTCGACCGTGAAGTCGCGCCGCTTCCGCTTGGCTGCGCGTATGAATTCCCCACGCAGCTTGGCGCGCGTGGTCTGGGGAGGTTCCTGCGTGGCGCGCTCGATGTCGGTCTCGTCGCACATGCGTTCGGCCAAGGCGCGACGCTCCAGCAGGTAATAGAGACCTCGCTTCCGGTTGACGTCGTGGTATGCGAGGTCCATCAGCGCGACGCGAGGATGCGCCAGAGACAGGTTGTTCCTTTCGCGGTAGCTCTCGATCAGGTTGCGCTTCATGATCCAGTCAACCTGTGTTGAGAGGCTCTCCTGGTCGTGCTCGAGACCATGGATCGCGTGCTCCCACATCACGGCGATCTCCTTGAGGACGGGATCGTCGCGATGGTCCACCCAGCGGAGCGCCTTCTCGAGATACTCCTTCTGCATCTCCAGCGCGGACGCCTCGCGCCCATTGGCGAGGCGAACCTTGCGCGTGCAACTCATGTCGTGACTGATCTCGCGGATGGCGCGGATCGGGTTCTCCAGCGTCAGGTCTCGGATCTGAACCCCCTCTTCGACCATGCGCAGAAGCATCGCGGTGGTGCCCATCTTCAAATACGAGGTCCACTCGCTCATGTTCGAGTCGCCCACGATGACGTGCAGGCGGCGGAACTTCTCGGCGTCCGCGTGGGGCTCGTCGCGCGTGTTGATGATGGGGCGGGAACGCGTGGTGGCGGACGACACGCCCTCCCAGATGTGCTCGGCCCTTTGCGAGATGCAGTAAAGCGCGCCGCGCGCGGTCTGCAGCACCTTGCCGGCTCCCGCGTAGATCTGGCGGCTGACGAAGAACGGGATCATGACCTCGGCCAGCCGGCCGAACTCGCCGTAGCGACTCACCAGGTAGTTCTCGTGGCTCCCGTAGGAGTTGCC
This sequence comes from Actinomycetota bacterium, assembly GCA_050693975.1. Lineage (GTDB taxonomy): Bacteria > Actinomycetota > CADDZG01 > CADDZG01 > WHSQ01 > WHSV01. The sequence continues at coordinate 15,113 of JBOGWV010000032.1, read as the reverse complement.
GGCAGAGTCGGTGTTGTTCTTGAACAGGTAGATGTCGCCGGAGATGCCTTCCTCGCGCAGGCGGGCCTCCGCCGCCTTGAGCAGACCCTCGAGGATCCGCTCGCCCGCCTTGTCGTGGACGACGAGGTCGTAGACGGTGTCACATTCGGGGGTCGCGTACTCGGGATGAGATCCCACGTCGAGGTAGAGCCGGGCGCCGTTCTCGAGGAACACGTTGCTCGAACGTCCCCAGGAGACCACGCGCCGGAACAGATAGCGGGCCACCTCGTCGGGCGAAAGCCGGCGCTGGCCCCTGAACGTACAGGTGACCCCATACTCGTTCTCCGTGCCGAAGATGCGACGCTCCATGGCCTCAGGATACGTGCGAGTGCCATAGCTTGGTCACGCATTCGCAGTAGCTGGCTTACGCCAGATCGCCTTTGCATTCGTAGGGACATACGTAGATAAAGACTTGGTACGGACATTCCGATGGCAGCCACAGGAAGCGAGAAGATGGAGCAATGAGAGTCACTGCACTGGGACACGCAGGCCTGAGAGTGGAGACGGAGCAGGCGACCGTGCTGTGCGATCCGTGGTTCTCTCCCGAGGGCGCGTTTCAGGCCTCCTGGCATCAATACCCGTCCAACGACCACCTGCTGTCCGACCCGACTCTGGTCCGGCCCACCGCCATTGCGATCTCGCACGAACATCTCGACCACGTCGATCCCTGGTTCCTGGCGCGCGTTCCATCCGGCGTCCCGGTAATAGTGCCCCGCTATCCCTCGCCGGCCCTGCGTCGCAAGATCGAGATGGGCGGGCCTCGAAGCATCATCGAGCTCGAGCAGTGGGAAACGTTCGAGATCGCGTCGGGGACGAGCATCTTCTTCGTCTCGGAACCGCCGATGAATCACGACTCCGCCATCATCGTTCAGGGCGACGGGCACACCTTGCTGGATCTCAACGACGCTCGATTGTTCCCCGTCCAGCTCAGAGAGATCCGGGAGAAGGTCGGGGGCTCGGTCGAGATCTTCAGCTTCCAGGGAGCAGGGGCGTCCTGGTACCCGATGTGTTACCGCTATCCGGGGGAGCAGGCCAGGAAGTTGTCGGCGTCCAAGAGGATGACCAAGCTCGCCTACTGCTTCCGCACGATGAGGGTCCTCGACCCCGTGGTCGGACTTCCCTTCGCCGGTCCTCCGGCCTTCCTCGATCCCGAGCTGATGGAACAGAACGCCGAGATGGAGGAAGGGATCTTCCCCGATCAGGAGCAGGTGGCCGCCTGGCTGAACAAGAGGAACATCAAGAACACGGTGGTTCTCCTTCCCGGCGACACCTGGGACACCGTCGGTCGCACGAAGGAGGAGCATCCGAGGTCGAGCGCCTTCACTTTCCAAGACCGCTGGCCCTACCTGCACGAATATGCCGAACGACGGAAGCCTCACGTCGAATCGGTTCTCAAACGCCATCCCAATCCGACCGAGTCGCTCTGGCCGCAGTTCCGCGAATACTTCGGAGAGCTGCTCTCGATGAGCCCCTATTTCAACGAGCGGATCGGAATGCGGGTGGGCTTCACGATTGAGGGCCCGGGCGGAGGTGACTGGAGCGTCGATTTCCGGCCCGGCAGCGAGGCAGTTCTAAAGGAGGGCAACGGCTGCGCGTATGGGTACCGATTCGCATCGCGCTGGCTGCCCTCCATCCTCGAGGGCAAGGTGCCCTGGGAAGACTTCTTCCTCTCGCTTCGCTTCGAGGCATGGCGCCAGCCCGATCTCTACAACGATCACCTGCTTGGTTTGCTTAAGTTTGCCGAGCCCGAGGCGCTCGCCGCGGTGGAGTCCTTCGAGACCGGGCTGGCGTCGGATGAGCGCTTCACGATTCACTCAGAGGGACGCGTTTATTCCGTGTCACGGTTCTGCCCGCATGCAGGCAACGATCTCCTCAACACGGGAGAGGTCCTCCCGGGGGGAATCCTGCGATGTTTGGCCCATCATTACGAGTTCGACCTCGAGACGGGTCGCTGCCTCAACGGTTCTTGTTCCCCGCTGGCGGTCGAGGAGACCATTACCTCCTGAGTCGATCCCCGCCGACTCGTGTCGTATCTCTACTCGAGTCTGGATCTCTCCTCGAATAAGACGCCGGGGTTCATCATGTCGTCGGGGTCGAGAGAGCGCTTGATGGCCCGCATGGCGGCGACGTCGGCCGGGGTGCGATCGCGCCCCAGGTAGCGTCGTTTGACCACACCGATGCCGTGCTCGGCGCTGATGCTGCCGCCGCTCTCGATGACGAGGTCGAGGACCGCATCGTCGACGGTGTGATCGGCCGGCGGAGGGCCGGCGATGTTCACGTGAAGGTTGCCGTCGCCGAGGTGTCCGTAAACCATGAGCTCGGCCGTGGGCGCAAGCCTCGCGATCGTCGCCTCGACTCGACGAACGAAGTCGACGAGGCCGGCAAGAGGGAGCGTGACGTCGAGTTTGTGGGGGGCGCTCGGCGCCGGACAGAGTGCGTTGATGGCCTCGGCGTGACCCTCACGGTATTCCCATAGGCGTCGCTGCTCGGTTGCGTCCATGGCCACTATCACGTCGTCGGCGTCGAGCCGCCCCAGCGCCTCGAGCAACTCGTCTTCGCTGCGGCGGCGACCGGCGCACTCGATCAGCAGGTAGGCGCCTGTCGCGGTATCCATCGGCGGCCGCCGGCCGGTATGGGCGCACACCACCTCGATTCCCCGCGGGAGCATGAGCTCGACCGCGGTGAGTGAGTCCAGCTCGGTCCTGAGAGCAGCGAACGCAGCCAGGGCCGCCTCGAGATCGCGGAGCCCGGCGAGGGCCAGGAGCGGACGGTCGATCCGGTCGATCAGCGCGAGGCGGGCCCTCGTGACGATGCCGAGGGTTCCCTCGCTGCCACAGAGCAGGCCGGCGAGGTCGTAACCGGTGTTGTCCTTGCGCAGACCGGACAGGCGGCTGACCACGCTTCCGTCGGCCAGCACTGCCTCAACCCCGAGTACCTGAGCTCGCATCGAGCCGAAGCGCCACGCTCGCAGGCCACCGGCGTTGGTGGCGATCAGGCCGCCCACCGTGGCCGAGGAGCGGGCTCCCAGATCGACCGCGAAGTCGAGTGCCGAGGCACGCGCGTGGCCCTGGAGGGTCTCGAGCGTCACGCCGGCACCAGCGGTGACCTGAGCCGACACCTTGTCGACCTCCGAGAGCTCGTTTAGTCGGACGAGGCTCAGAACCACCTCATCGCTCCGCGGGACGCTGCCGCCGACGAGGCCGGTGTTGCCCCCTTGGGGAACGATGGCCGCGCCCGCCTCACGACACACACGGATTATCTCGACGACGTCACGCGTCAAGCCGGGGCGTACGACCGCGCGCGCCTTTCCCGACCAGCGTCCCGTCCAATCGATGGAGTAGCTCGCCGTTCGCTCCGGATCGTCGAACGCGTGGGCGTCGCCGACGATCGCCCGCAGGCTATCTACGAGTGCCACTAGAAGAGCTCGCGCAGCTCCTGCTCGGTAAGCCGTCGGAACTTGCGCCGGCTCCGGTTGCGGTCGAGCACCGCGGCCTCGAGTGTGCCGGGGGTCAGCTCTCGCTCGCCGGCGGCGCGCAGTGCGGCCACGCCCAGATGAAGGCTATCGGAGAACGAGGGAATGTCATCGGGATAGCTTGTTGGGTAGTTCTCCTTCAGGTGGGCCTCGATCGTCTCGGCCTGGCCCCCCATCGCAACCCACCTCTCGCGGTCGGTTACGGAGCCGTCGTAGAGTATGTGGAAGATCTCGTTTCGTCCCGTGCTCTCTCCGACCGCGGCAACGAGAATCTCGCACTCGTAGGGCTTGACCTCCGACGTGAAGATGTTTCCGAGGGTCTGGCTGTAGGCGTTCGCAAGTGCTTTGGCGGTTACGTCATGACGCGAGTAGCTGTAGCCCTTGAGGTCGCTGATCCGGATGCCACCGATGCGCAGCTGCTCGAACTCGTTGAACTTGCCGACCCCCGCGAAGGCGATGCGATCGTAGATCTCGGAGATCTTGTGCAGGGTGGCGGAGGTGTTCTCGGCGATGAACAGGATGCCGTCTGAGAACTCGAGGATGAGGACCGACTTGCCGCGCCCTATGCCCTTGCGAGCGTAGTCGGCCTTGTCCTTCATGAGCTGCTCGGGCGATACGTAATACGGCATGGGCATCGGGACTTAACTCCTCCTCACTCGTTCTCCTGGTCCGGCGTGCGGACGTCCACGTGGGTTTCGCGCGACTGCCGGGAGCGATCAGCTATCAGCTCCTCGAACAGCCGGCGGATGTCGTCCTCGGGGATCTCGACCATGCCCGGCCCCGAGATCGCTACCACGTTGGGGAAAATCCCGCGCATGAGGTCGGGCCCACCGGTCCCCACGTCTTCGTCCGCCGCGTCGAACAGCGCTTCGATGGCGATCTTGACGGCGTCGTCGCGCGACAGCGTGTCACGGAAGCGTTTCTTGAGCGTCGAGCGAGCGTCCTTCCCACCCGAGCCCGTGGCATGGTAGTCGTCCTCCTCGTAACGCCCACCGGTGACGTCGTACTTGAAGATGCGGCCGCGCTCCTGAGTGTCGTCGTAGCCGGCGAACACCGGGACGACCACGAGCCCCTGCATCGCGGCCGGCAGGTTGGCCCTGATCATCTGGCTGAGCTTGTTGGCCTTGCCCTCGAGCGTCAGGCGCTCGCCCTCGACCTTCTCGTAGTGCTCGAGCTCGGTCTGGAACAGCCGCACCATCTCGACGGCGGGACCCGCGGCCCCCGCGATCGCGACCGCGGAATGGTCGTCGGCCGCGAAGACTTTCTCTATCGAGCGGTGGGCGATCTGGAAGCCCTCGGTGGCCCTGCGGTCTCCCGCGACGATGACGCCGGAGTCAAAGCGCAGCGCCAGCACGGTCGTGCCCTCGGGGATCTGGAGGCTTCCCGCGTTCTCCAGACGAGGCATCATCTCCGGCGCGTGCGAGTTGAGCAGGTCGGAGAACGAGGAGCCGGGCCCGTTGACCGGCACCCGCATCAGGTCGCTCAGATGAGGTTCTTTCATCGAGTAGTGGCTCTCTCCAGGTAGTCGACCGCCTTGACCATGAGGCCGGCATCGTCACCGAACTTGCCGAGCCCTCGATTGCAATTGAAGCAGAGTATCCCGCGAAGTCGCCCGCCGGCGTGGTCGTGGTCGACATGGGCGGCCTTGCCCACCCGGCAGATGGCGCAGACTCCACCCTGCTGGAGCCTCAGCCACTCGACCGTTGTCTCGTCCAGGCCGTAGCGGCGTTCCAGATGAAACGAACGAGTGCTTCCATGGTGCTTGAGCCTATTTTCCCTGCTCTTTTGATTGTGGCAGGGTTTGCAATAGTTGGCATAGCCGCTCCGGGAGGAGCGATTGCGCGGGAACTCGTCCAGTGGCTTGGGCGTGCGGCAGCGAGGGCAGCGTTTCAGGGTCATCGCGCTTCCTCTAGGTAGGAGATCGCTGCGCGGATCAAATCTGGATCGTCATGGAAGGCTCCCATGGCCGCATTGCACAGCAGACACAACACTCCCCGCACGCTTCCCGTCTCGTGGCAATGGTCAACCTGCGTGGCCCCGCGCTCTAGGCACACCGCGCAGAGACCATTTTGCGTCCGGATAAGGGCTTGAACTTCTTCGGAGCCCAACCCGTAACGACCACGAAGGTGGTAATGACGTGAGTCGCCATAGCGGCTCTTGACGAAACGACGATTCCGCGAATTGTGGCAGGACTTGCAATAGCAGTGATATCCGGAACTGCTCCTCTTGTTTCGAGGGAACTGCGACGCGGGCTTCCTCTCTCGGCAGTCGGAACAAACCAGCGAAACGATAGAAGGCTCCATTCGAGCTTGCTGCCCTTTCTCCCTCCTCGTTGCTCGCCTGCTTCCCCTAGGCCCGTAAGGGTCAAAATACGTTTAGGTCATTCTCCGCCCTTTTGTACGTAACTGCGCACGAACTCTTCGGCGTTCGCCTCCAGCACGGAGTCGATTTCGTCCAGCAGGTCGTCGACCTCTTCGGTCTTGTCTTCGGTCGTCTTGGCCTCGGCGGCCTCGGCTTTGGTCTCGTCCTGTTTCGGCTTCGGTTTGCGTTTCTGATCTGCCATGCGGCATCACCTCACCCAATCACTAGGCGGTCAATCCTAACGGGCCCCACCGACAGAAATCCGGGCAAACGGGCTGCGGAATGTCAGGCCCCCAGGTTTGCGATCAGGGTCGCGGCATCGGGGCTCGCCGCCAGGAGGTCGTCGACATGGACCTTGGTCCCCCTCGTGGGCTCGAGGGTGGGGACCTTGCGGAGAGGTTCGTCGCCGAGATCGAAGATGAGCGCGTCCCACGACGCGGCGACGATGACCTCGCTGAAGCGGCGCAGACACTCGCCCCGAAAATAGGCGCGCGTGTCGGTTGGTGGATGGTCGATGGCGTAGTCGACTTCCGCGTCGGAGACGAGGCGGTCGACCTTTCCCGAGGCCAGCAGCTTGTAATAGAGGCCCTTGTCCCTGCGAACGTCGTGCCACTGCAGATCGACCATCTTCAGCTTGGGGCTTTCCCACTCGAGGTCGTCGCGGTCGCGATAGGCCTGCATCACGGAGAGCTTTGCTACCCAATCGAGCTCCCGGCTCAGCGACATGGGGTCCGTTTCCAGCCGGTCGAGCACGCTCTCCCAGCGCTCGAGCACATCGGTCTCGACCTCGGACATGTCATTGTCCTGGGCGTACTTCTTGGCGAGCCGCAGGTACTCCCACTGCAATTCGACCGCGCTGACCCGGCGGCCCCCCTCGAGCTCGACCGTCGACTCCAGGGTCGTGTCGTGGCTGATCGACTTCAACGCTCGCACCGGCTCGGCCAGTGTGAAGTCGTCGGTGATGAAGTCGTCCTCGATCATCTTGAGCACGAGCGCAGTCGCTCCGACCTTCAAATAGGTGGCGATCTCGCACATGTTGGCGTCGCCGATGATGACGTGGAGCCGGCGATAGACGTCGGGGTCGGCGTGCGGCTCATCGCGCGTGTTGATGATCGGCCGCTTGAAGGTGGTCTCGAGTCCCACCTCGACTTCGAAGAAGTCCGAGCGCTGGCTCAGCTGGTAGCCGGCGTTCTCGGCGCCGTTCTCGGCCCCAACCTTGCCGGCTCCCGTGAACACCTGGCGCGAAACGAAGAAGGGAATCAGGTTCTTGACGAGCCTTGGGAACGGCACCTTGCGATCGACGAGATAGTTCTCGTGACAGCCGTAGGAGTTCCCTTTGCCGTCGGAGTTGTTCTTGTAGATGAAGACGCGCTCGTGCTCGGGGACGATGTGATAGGCCGCGGTGATCGAGTCCTCGAGTATCCGCTCCCCCGCCTTGTCCCAGATCACACAGTCGAGCGCGTTGCTGCACTCGGGGCTCGAGTACTCGGGATGTGCGTGATCGACGTAGTAGCGCGACCCGTTAGGCAAGATGATGTTGACGAGACCGGAGTCGTCCTCGGGCGCGGGTTCGGCGGGCGTCCGGTCGAACCCGCGTGCGTCTCGGAGCGGGTTCTCCTCTTCGTAGTCCCACCGCACACGTTTGAACGCCGGCTTGGCGTAGGCGTTGATCAATAGCGAAGACGTCAGGATCGGGTTGAAGTCGACCGCTCCTTGTACGGAGATTCCGTACTCGGTTTCGATGCCGCAGATCTTCGGGATGGCCATGATGAGAGGCTACGACGAAACCGGAGCCAATCCCTAGAGGTACTGCCCCGTCTGCACGTTCTCGACTTGACGAGCCTCGCCCTCTTTGTGCTCGCCGACCAAAGTCCGGATGTAGACGATGCGCTCGCCCTTCTTTCCGGAGATCTTGGCCCAGTCGTCGGGGTTGGTCGTGTTGGGGAGGTCCTCGTTCTCGCGGTACTCCTGGTGGATGGCGTTGATGAGGTCGCCGCCGCCGACTCCCTTGCTTCCCCCCGCGATGTGTCGCTTGATCGCCATCTTCTTGGCCCGGCGGACGATGTTCTCGATCATCGCTCCCGAAGAGAAGTCCTTGAAGTACAGAACCTCCTTGTCGCCGTTGGCGTAGGTGACTTCCAGGAAGCGGTTGTCGTCCGACACCGAATACATGGCCTCGACGGTCGTGTCGATCATCGCCCCGACGGCCACGCCGGCGGAGCCGTGCTGCTTGACCTCGTCCTGCGAGATCGGCAACGAGGTGACCAGGTACTTGGCGAAGATGTCCTTGGCGGCCCGCTCATCGGGACGCTCGATCTTGATCTTCACGTCCAGGCGCCCGGGGCGCAGAATCGCGGGGTCGATGAGGTCCTCACGGTTGGAGGCGCCAACCACGATGACGTTCTTCAGGCTCTCGACACCGTCGATCTCGGCCAGGAGCTGGGGCACGATCGTGGACTCGATGTCGCTACTGATCCCCGACCCGCGCGTTCGGAACAACGAGTCCATCTCGTCGAAGAACACGATGACGGGTACGCCCTCGTCGGACTTCTCCTTGGCGCGCTGGAAGATCAAGCGGATCTGTCGCTCGGTCTCGCCGACGTACTTGTTGAGCAGCTCCGGGCCCTTGATGTTCAGGAAGTAGCTGCGATGTGCGGTGCCGGTTCGCTCGGCAACCTTCTTGGCCAACGAGTTGGCCACCGCCTTGGCCACCAGCGTCTTGCCGCACCCCGGAGGGCCGTACAGGAGGATGCCTTTGGGCGGGTCGAGCTCGTGTTCCCTGAAGAGGTCCGCGTAGAGGTAAGGAAGCTCGACCGCATCCCGGATCTCCTCGAGCTGTTCGGAGAGCCCGCCGATGTCCTCGTAGCTGATGTCGGGGACCTCTTCGAGGATGAGCTCCTCGACCTCAGGCTTGGGAAGTCGCTCGAGCACGTGCCCGGACTTCGAGTCCAGCAACAGGCTGTCTCCGGCACGGATCTTCTCGGTAAGCAGTGGTTCCGCCAGCTCGACGACGCGCTCTTCGTCTGTGCGTGCGATCACCAGGGCGCGTTTGCCGTCCTCGAAGATCTCCTTGAGGGTGACCACCTCGCCCTGGAGCTCGAACGAGAGCGCTCCGATCACGTTGAGCGACTCGTTCAGCATGACCTCTTGACCGCGCCGGAGTTCGGGCACCTGGACATCGGGCGAAAGGTTCACGCGCATCTTGCGCCCGTTGCTGAACACGTCGGCGGTCCCCTCGTCGGGAAAGGCCTCGATGAACACGCCGTAGGTGCAGGGAGGCTGAGAGAGCTTGTCGACCTCTTCCTTCAGGGCGATGAGCTGGTCCCGAGCCTCGCCAAGAGTGGACACCAGGCGATCGTTGTTGGAGCGCGCGGATTCCAACTCGGCCGCGGTTTCAGACAACCGCTTCTCGAGAGCATGGATCCGCCGGGGTGCAGCGTCGAGCTTCCGCCGGGTCAGCGCAAGCTCGTCCTCGAGCAACTTCACCTGGCCGCGCAGCTCCTGCACCTCTCGGTCGTACTGGACGATCTTGCGTTCAAAGTCGCCCTCAGTGACCGCAACCACCTCCCATGGCGTTTTGAAAAAGCCTACTCCTAACCCCTTATAACGACGATGTTTCCCCGGAGTTGAGCCGCTCGGCCCTATTGTTCGAGCTTGCGTGCCGTGATCAGAAAACCCGTATGTGCGACCATCCGGTGGTCGGGCCGCACCGACTGGCCCTCGATTTTCCACGTTCGCACCAGTCCCTCGAAGGTTTCAATCATTCCGAAGCCCGCACCCCGCATAGCATCCACGGTCTGCTGGACCTGGGGGATCGTGGGCAGGTAGCAGCACACGATTCCGCCCGACGCCAGCGCGGTGGTGGTCGTGCCCACCGCGCGCCATGGCTCAGGAAGGTCCAGAACCATCCTGTCGAAGGTGACATCGTCGATGCCCTCGAAGATGTCGCCGACGCGCAGCTCTACGTTGGGCGGCACTCCCCCGAGGCCCTCGTACCAGGAGTTGAGATTGGCGACGCCCTGAGCGTGGTGGTCCTCTCTCAGCTCGTAACTGACGAGCCGGCCGCTCTCCCCGATCGCCCGGGCGAGCGCAAGCGTCAGCGAGGCCGAACCGGTCCCCGCCTCGAGAACGGTCGCACCCGGGTGGATGTCGGCATAGACCAGGATCAGGCCGATGTCCTTCGGGTAGACGACCTGCGCTCCTCGCTTCATCTTGAGGACGAAATCGCTCAGCGTCGGACGCACGGCCAGCAACCGGCCACCCTTGGATGCCTGGACTCGAATGCCCTCGAGCTCGCCGATGACGGCGTCGTGCTCCACGGTTCCCTGGTGAGAATGAAACTGCTTTCCCGGCGCAAGCGTCACCAGGTAGCGGCGTTGTTTGGAGTCGATCAACAGGACGCGCTCGCCCGCCGCGAACGGCTTGGTGGCGGACACGCCTAGCTCCGGGCCCTGCGGCGGCGCCTGGGACCAGCGGATTCGGGATCCTGCTTGCGCTCGAGCGCGAGGGCCTTCGTCTTGCAGAAGGCGCAGCGCGCCTTGGCGGCTGCGTCCTGCTCCCAGATCACGGTGGGTGCACCGCAGGAACTGCAGGCCACGATCTCACCTCCGTCGAGATCCGCTCCGCCGGCTGAACGGAAGCGGTCCGCGGCCTTCTTGAGGAAGCCGGAGTAGAACTGGCTCTTGGTTCCCGGCGAGGTCTCCTCGAGCATCGTTATGGCCTCTTTGTAACGGTGCTGCGTATTGCCCTCGACCATCGGGCACTCTTCGACGACGTAGTCGATGCCTTTCAGAAGCGCGAAGGCAGCGGTTTCTCGCTCGGCGAGCTTGACCAAAGGCTTCACCTTGCGAACGAGCGCAACGCGCGACGACTCACCATCGCCGAGGATGCGTTCCTCTAGCACCGGCTTCTGGCGGCCGAGCATGTCCGTGTTCCAGTGCAGCACGTTCCCGAACAGTGTTGCGACCTCGTCGTCGAGGTTGTGCCCCGTCACCAAGACCTCGAAGCCCTCCTCCAGCGCCGCCCGGTTGAACTCGTAGCGTTTGTTGAGCCCGCAACCCGAACACGGCACCCGGCCGGTCAGCTTCGACAGCTCGGGGACGGTGAATCCATGTTCCTCGTTCAGCGACCGCACGATGAGCTTGAGCCCGTGCTCCTCCGCGAAGGCCACCGAGGCATCCTTGCTGCGGGTGGAGTAGCCGCCGATCCCCAGGTCCAGGTAGAAGCCGGTCACGTCGTAGCCGAGCCCCACGAGGATGTCCCACAGCGCGAGCGAATCCTTGCCGCCCGATACCGCGAGCAGCAACCTGTCGTCGGGCCGGAACATGTTGAACTCCTTGATGGTGCGGGCGACCTGGTTGGTGACGTGCTCGACAAAGTGCTCCTGACAAAAGCCCGCGTTGTGGCGTCTGATGTCGACGATCGCGTGCTCGCGGCATACCTTGCACTTCATCCGGCATGCTCCCCGGCTCCGCCTGAGAGGACGGGCCTGACTTCGATCTCATCGGCATCGTCGACGCGCTCGTCGCGCGTCATCAAGGTCTTGTTCCTGATCACCAGCACGGACTCGGGAACGATGTCGAGCTCCTGGAGGAGAGCGACCACGGTCTTGGGCCCCTCGACCTCGAGGACTCGATCGGGGTTGCGAAGCTTCACCTGCATCGTCTCAGAGTAGCGAACGCGCAGGCTGGGGTTTGCTAGTCGCCGAGCGTCACCGGTCGCTCGTCGAGCTCGATCTCGACCTCGCGTCTGCCGTCGGGGCCCACGAGGGTCAGGGTCACGGTATCCCCGGGCCTGAAGTCCGCCAAGTGATCGGTTAGGTCGGATGGCGATTCGACCTTCTCGCCGTCGATGGCGGTAATGACCTCGCCGGCCTCGAGTCCCGCCTGCTCGGCCGGGCCGTCGGGGAACACCTCGACCAGCCCGGCTCCGCCGACGTCGTCACCCACATCCTCGAACTCATCTTGGACGAGGGGGTCGGTGGGGTCGGCGATGTTCACCCCTAGCCAGGGTCGCTTGGCGGGTGGGTTCTCGATGATCTCCCGCACGATCGGCAGCGCCGTGTCGATGGAGATGGCGAACCCGACGTTCTCGGCAGAGCCCGCCGACGCCGCCGCGGTGTTGATCCCAATCAGGCGACCCGCAATGTCGACCAGAGCCCCGCCTGAGTTGCCGGGATTGATGGCCGCATCGGTTTGGAGCACACCCTCGAGCTTGTCCTGGCCCAGGCCCCCGCCGCCCACGGTGATGTCCCGCTCGGTCGCCGATACGATGCCCTTGGTCACCGTCGCGCCGCCCAGTCCCAGCGGAAAACCGAGTGCGATGACCTCGTCGCCGAGCCTCAGGTTGTCCTCGGTGCCGAGCGCGATCGGATCGAGTCCGTCGATTTCCACCTTGATGACGGCGAGATCTTTGTCGGTGTCGGTGCCGATCACGCTCCCCTTCGTCTTGCGTTCGGCGAGGCCCTTGTCGGTGAACACGACCTCGACCTCGGCAGCGCCCTCGATGACGTGGTTGTTGGTCACGATGTAGCCGGCCTCGTCGATGATCACTCCCGAGCCTTGAGCGCGCGTCTCGTCGCCACCGAAGGATTCGTCGAGCCCGACCACCTTTACGTTGACCACCGACGGCAGCGCCTTCTCCACGACCTCTGCCACGCCCGAGCGAGCGACGGGGTCGTTGCTTTGCTCGAGCGTCACGTCGTCGCCCGGTGGTGCGTCCTGATCCACGTCCTCGTCGGAGCGCGACACCGTCAATGTGCAGGAGGACATCGTGAGCGCAAACAGGATGAGGACGATGCCAGCGCGAAGCGGGCCCGGCCGGGTTGCGGAGCTGTCGAGGATTCTCATGTCACCTCAGGATAAAGAGGTCGCGAACTTGAGTGATCGGCACGGGGCCGAGGATTATGCAGCTCCCTCGGACGGGATCTCGAACGCGGTGACCTCGAACTCACCGCCGCTAACGCCGCCGAGGGCGAATACCAGCAGGTAGGTTCCGGCCTCGAGGCGAAAGGAATCCGTTATTTCGGTGGCTTCTTCGCTCGCCCCCTGAAGTCCCCACGCGCTTTGCAGCCTCTCGGGTCCCTCGTGGATGATCTCGCGCGACTCCTTGTCCACGATGTAGAAGCGTTCGGTGTAGTGGCCCGCGGGGGCGATCCATTGCCTCCACACGGTGAAGGGAAGGGTTCGGCCGCCGCGCAGCGGAATGCCCGAGGTGCCGTGCGACAGCTTGGTGGGCTTGACCGTGAACGAGAGAACGGAGCGCTGCGGTCCTGAGATCTCTGCGGTTGGCATGGTCCGAAGGATAATCGGCCCGGCGCGATCGTTCCGACGAACGTCGCCTAGACGACCTTGAGGTTCACGATCCGGGGACGCCCCTCGCGCTCCTCCCACGTCGACTCCACAGTGGTGGTGGCGTCGTCGCCCGAGTACTCGATCGTGGCTATGTACGCGCCGCCGTCCTTGCTGACCTTCGAAACCTCGCTCGAGGTGAGGTCTCTCGGCATCGCCTTCATCACGTCGGGAGCCTGTTCGGCGGCCTCGGGCGTCAGGTCGCTCCCCGCCGTCTTGAAGTCCCCCTCGACGGTCGCCTTCCCATGCTTGGTGGCGTGCTCTCGCACGACGTCTTCGTCCATGTCAGCCTCCTTGGCGGTTGTTGCTCGGTTAGGGCTATCGTCCCTTCTCATGTGCGTGTTCTGCGACATCGTTGCGGGCGAGGCTCCCGCCCACGTGGTTTTCGATGACGAGGTTAGCGTCGGGTTTCTGGATCTACGTCCGCTCTTTCCCGGACATACCCTCCTTGCACCAAAGGTGCACGTCCAGACGTTCGCCGATCTTCCCGACGAGCTGCTCGTCCCCTACTTCTCGGCCGCCCGCCTCCTGAGCCGCGCCATGGAGGAGGTGTTGGACGCCCAGGGTTCGTTCGTCGCGATGAACAACAAGGTCAGTCAAAGCGTCCCCCACCTTCACGTCCATGTGGTGCCACGCCGTCCCAAGGACGGACTGCGGGGCTTCTTCTGGCCGCGCAGCAAGTACGCCGGCGAGGACGAGATGGCCGAGGTCGCGGCGAGCCTGCGGGAGGGCATCGGAAGAATGGCCGGCAACCCGCCGTGACCCTCGAGCAGCCGAAGCTGTTCTCCACCGACGGCCTGCGACTCGAGGCCGAGCTGGAAATCCCCGAGGATTCGCGTGTGTCCGGACGTCCGGCCGAGCCGGTCCCGCGCGGCGTCCTCGTGTTCTGCCACCCCCACCCCCAGATGGGCGGGACTATGAACGCCCCTCTCTTGCTCGCGGTCTCCGAAGTGCTCGTGCGACGATCGTGGGCGGTGCTCCGCTTCAACTTTCGCGGCATCGGGTCCTCGGAGGGAGAGGCGTCGACCGGCAGCAAAGAGGTGGCCGACGCCGAGGGGGCCGTCGCGTTCGCGCGCGAGCGCTTCCCCGAGCTTCCCGTTGTCATCGCAGGGTGGTCGTTCGGCGCGGCCGTGGCGACGCGCGTTGCGGCGAAGGACGATTTGCTGGCCGCTCTGGTCGCGATCGCTCCCGCGGTCAACGAGAAACCCGGAGTCACCGACGGCCTTCCGGCCCCCGACCAGATCGCGCTGGTGATTCCCACGCTCGTGCTCTGCGCGGTCAACGACGAGCTCGTCGACGTCGACGACGGACGACGCTGGGCCGAGATCGCCAAGGTCGAGTTCCAGGCGATGCCCGGCGCCAACCACTTCTTCTGGGCCAAATACGACAAGCTGGCCGCGGCGGTGGCCGACTTCCTCGACGCCGAAGTCTGACCGCCCCTGAGCTGTAGCAGTCCTCCCGAACCACTTGGTCCAACTGGTCCACCTGGTCCACCTGGTCCACCTGGTCCATCTGGTCCATCTCTGCCAGGAGATGGACGAATGGAGTTCGGGTCAGGGCTCGGGCGGCTTGAGCTTGCCGGCCTTGCGATCCCGCTCGGTCTTGGCCTGATGGCAGCGATAGCACCTCGGTTTGAGGTTGCCGGTCGATGAGGGGCCGAGTGCAACACGCGGTTCGACGTGATCGAACTCGGGCCGGAGGCGGTTGCCACAATCGACGCACAGCACTCCGTCGAATTCTGGAGGCTCACCCAACTCCAGGGCCGTGCGCACCTCGACCGAGGGATCGCGCGACCAACGCTTGAAGTTGCGCAGGTCGACTCCGTCGAAGAAGACGCCGTTGAGAAACGCATCCTGGGCGATCTCCCTGGCCACCTGCGGTGACACCGGACC
>JBOGWV010000031.1:0-21797 GCA_050693975.1 Actinomycetota bacterium | reverse complement strand
CGCCTCGCGCGCTTCGTCGGGAACCTCTCCGCCGGTTACCTCTGGTAGATCGACGTCCTTCTGGAACAGCCCCGCCGCCCGTGATTCGATGGTCTGTAGGGCCTCGTTCACGACAGGGAGAAGGTTGAGAACGACTCGGCCGCCCGCGGTATCCACGCTGTCGCTCTCGTTTCGGAGAACGGCCACGACCTGCGTATGCGCGAATCGATTGGCCTGGATCCAACTGGCTCGAAATTGGTCGCTCGAGAGAACTTCGTCAACCTTTTCGCGCACGAAGTCCTCGATCCCGCCGGTCAGGGGCCCCGCCAGTATCTGCCCGCGGGGTGGGAGTGCATCGGCCACTATCGCTTCCACATCGATCAGGCTGAAGATCTGAGTTGTGAGACGGTCGCTCAGCACGGGGGTCACGGCAGGGTCGAACCCGATCGGAGTGACCCGGTCGACGAACGCGTCGGTGTCGAAGAGGGTTCGATAGGTCCAGGCGGCCGGGACCGTCACGATGATCGCTAGGCAAGCGAGCAGGGTGAGCAAGCCCACGGTGACCGAGCGGGCCCGTCCGCGCCGCGTCTTGCGCTCCACGGTGCGCCTGAGGCGCGCATCAAGCTCGTCACGCTCCTTGCGCAATCGTTCTACTTCTGACTCCAGCTCCTCGTTGGGCGCGTCCGGCCGCGTGGGATCTGTTTGCTTGACCATGACGATTCCTCTCTCTTTGTTCCCATCATGGTCGGACGTCAGGCTGAAACAGGCGTCCCCCACCTCGACCAATCACCCAGGTGAGAAAGTGGGGGCCCGCGCGGGATGCTTCATCCTCCACCCGGGTGATTCCGCCGTTCGGGTGAAGCAGCCGGGGGAATTGCGTCCGATGCTGGTGACTACTCCACTCCGGGGGTCCAACGAGAATGCCCCTCGCGTCCGACGAGCGGAGCCGGATGGCACTAATTACAGACGAATCGACGCTCTTGCCTCTCCGTAGGAGGCTTCCTGAGCTTCGGCGTGGCCTCCTCCCTCGCCGCCGCCTCGTGACGCGACTGCAGTCCGCGGAAGCTTCCCTCCTCCTGGTTACCGCGCCTGCCGGCTACGGCAAGACGACGCTGCTGTTGCAGTACGCCCGCCGTGATCCAAGGCCCTTGGGATGGCTGAGACTGGATCAGGCAGACAACGATCCGGCCCTCCTCGTCGATCGGCTGTGGGATGCACTCGCTGCGGTCGCGCTGCAGGAACCCGAGGTCCTTCAAGCGCTGTTCGAGGGCGATCGGGTGGCCCTCCCCGCGATGAGCCGCATCATGGCGGAGTTGAGAGGGCCTTTCACACTGGTGATAGACGACGTAGATGCCTTGACCGAGCCCCCGGCGCTGGGCGTCCTCGCCGCCCTCGCCATGAGCATCCCGTCGGGGTCCCGCCTGGTCCTCGGCTCAAGGACGACACCCGAGATCGGAATAGGAGGGCTGCGCGCGCTGGGTCGCGTTCTGGAGATCAGCACGGCGGATCTGGCGTTTACAGGTCCGGAGGCAACCGCCCTCATGCGGAAGGAACTCGCCGCTCTGAGAGATGTAGACGTGGAGGACTTGGTGACCTCAACGGAAGGCTGGGCGACCGGTCTCTACCTTGCCGCGCTGACGCTGGGCGCGAATCGAGTGGCCGGATCCGGATTCTCGGGTGACGACCCACTGGTTACCGACTACTTCTTCGATGAGGTGCTGCGAATGCTGCCTGAACCAACCGTCGAATTCTTGATCCGCTCGTCCGTGCTCCGTCACCTGATGGGCACCACTTGCGACGCGGTGCTCGGCAGAAACGGATCCGGGGCGCTGTTGAGGAAACTGCATCGCTCGAACCTGTTCATAGGCCCCCTCGACCGGCACCAACGTACGTATCGCTTGCATCGGCTCTTCCGGCAAGCCTTGAGTGCCGAGCTCCATCGCCGAGATCCGGGTCTCGAAGCGGAACTCCACCGCCGGGCCAGCAATTGGTACGAGTCGCAGGGCAACGCCGACGAGTCCATCCGCCATGCGATACGCGCGGGCGACGTACACAGGGCGTCGAGGCTGATCTGGGCCGAGATCTCTCCCATCAGCAGCCCGCCCGGCCAGATTCTCAAGGGATGGCTGTCTGCATTTTCAGAGCGCGAGCTGGCGGCGCATGCGCCCCTGGCGCTGGCCATGGCCTGGTGGCACGCGCGGCGAGCGGACGGCGACGGCACCGACAAGTGGGTTTCCGTCGCCGAAAGAAGCTACTACCGCGGAGGTCTGCCGGGCGGGCCAGGCACGCTCGCAGCAGCCGTCAGTTTGTTGAGGGCATGGCTCGGCCGAGAGGGGGTCGCGCGTATGACGCGAGATGCATCTCGCGCTTACGAGCTGGACTCCGACCACGGCCCCTGGAGAGGCGTTGCCCGATACCTGCAGGGAATGGGCCTTCGCCTTCTGGGTAACCGTGAGGCCGCCGCCCCCATCCTGGAGGAGTCCGCGCGCCACTGTCGCTGGTCGGTTCCGGCCACTCGCGCCGAGTGCCTCGCACAACTGGCCCTCATCGCGTCGGAACGAGGAGACGGGGCACGATGCTACGTACTGGCGCAGCAGGTCTCGGAGTTGACCGAAGAGTTGCAGCTTCGGGGTGAGTCGGCGCCTGCAATCGCCTTCGCCGTATCTGCTCTCGTCCATGCCCAACAGGGCGATCACGTTGCAGCTAGGAGCAACCTTCACGACGCGGCGGACGCGTTGTCGCGCTACTCCAATTTTGCCCCGTGGCTCGAGGCCGAATGCCGGATCGTGATGGGGCGAGCCAACCTCGCCCTCTCAGACGTTGGCGCGGCCCGAAGCCTCTTGGCCGAGGCCCGGTTGGTGCTGCGGGAGACCCCAGATGCGGCACTGCTCGACAACTGGATGGAAGAAACCATCCGGGCCATAGAAGAGTTCCCGGTGCCGTCGAAAAACGGAGGCGCCTCCCTTACGGCCGCCGAATTGCGCGTGCTACATATGCTTCCGACGCATCTCTCCTTTCCCGAAGTCGGCGCGCAGCTCTTCTTGTCGCGCAATACCGTCAAGAGCCAGGCGATATCCGTCTACCGAAAGCTCGGAGTCGCATCGAGGGCCGATGCCGTCCGGCGCGCCCGGGCCCTCGGGATGCTTGAAGGCGCTGTTGACGATCTAGCCGGGACGCTCGAGAACAGTTAGCCATCAACCCATGATGAGCGCGAATAGAGGCAGCTGCTGACCTTGGCGATGGGGGCACCAACGAGCTCGGTGCTAACGCGCACCCAGCGCGCAACTTGACAAACACGAAGAGCTAGTGCCGGCCCCCTCACCCGGGTGAAATCTCCGTTTGGGTGATGTCGTGGACAAGACGCGCACCGAATCTCGACTGAAACGAGGCACCTCATCTAGGTGCCATCAGCTCACGGGATTGGAGGCCGTGGCGACCAGCCCTCAGCGCGCCGGCAGCCTAGGCAGACGAGGCGTTAGTACTCGTCCAGAAATAGTTCTGCTCGATAACAGGTTGCGCGCCCCCCCGCAGCGGAGAGGCTGGGTGCTCCGCGATCGCTTGATCGCCTCCCTGATCGAGAATGCCGACAAGAGGTTAGTCGTGATCGACGCGCCGATCGGCTACGGGAAAACAACCTTGCTGGGCCAGTGGTACGCCAGTCCCATCGAGGCGCGCCCGTTTGCATGGGTCACACTCGATAGCGACGACGACGACCCCGTGCGGTTGTGGAGATACATCCTGGAGGCTTTCCGGCGCGTCGAGCACGGACTCGGCGAGCGAATCAAGCGGCTCCTCGACGAACGACCGGATCGTCCAACGGACCTTGTGGTATCGCAACTCATCCACGAACTAGCTTTACTCCCGCGAAGGGTGGTCCTAGTTTTCGACGACTACCATCAGATACGCGCGCATGCCTGTCATGAATCCATCGACCTCTTGATCGGCAAACTTCCGCTCACAACTCAGATCGTGATTGCCACCAGATCGGAACCTCCCCTCGACCTAAGCCGGTTGCGAGCTTCCGGCGATATGTTCGAAATTCGCGCCTCCCAACTCCGATTCGACGGTGATGAGACCGCCGAGTTGCTGCGGAAGAACCTCGGCTACGAGCTCTTGCCTGAACAGATCGTGAGTTTGGTTGACCGGACCGAAGGGTGGCCGGCGGGCCTGTACCTTGCTGCTCTGTCTCTGCAAGATCGAGCTGAAGCGGGACGATTCGTGGAGACCTTCGCCGGCGACAACCGCCATGTCGTCGACTACCTGACTCCCGAGGTCCTCAACAAGCAGCCCAAACCGGTGCGACGCTTTCTGATCCGGACCTCCATTCTTGATCGTCTTACTGCATCACTGTGCGACGCCGTCGTGGGTACCGGTGGCTCGAAAGCAATGCTTGACGAACTGGAGCACTCAAACCTGTTCCTGGTGTCGATGGATAGCCGCCGGCGCTGGTTCCGCTACCACCGGTTGTTCCGGGAGCTCCTACGCAGTGAACTCCAGAGACTCGAACCCGACTCGGTGCGCGACCTCCACCGGAGGGCCTCTGCGTGGCACCGCATGTGGGGATTCCTCGAGGAAGCGATTGCTCATGCGATTGCCGCGGACGATGTGCCCGCCGCGCGCGAACTCATCGGATCGAACTGGTTTACATACTGGGAAGCCGACCGCCTTGGCGAGGTTCACTCTTGGTTGGACGGATTGGGGAAAGCCGAAGTCGAATCGGATGCGGCGCTGGCTTTGGTGGCGGCGTGGGAGGCTGGTCTATCGGGCCGGCACGACGATTTCGAACACTGGTTGACTATTGCGGAACCGCAGTCGTTCGAAGGGCCCCTTCCCGACGGCACCAGCTCTCTGCAGTCGGGACTGGCACTGATTCGATCCCTTCTCGGGCGCGCAGGCGTCGCCGCCGCCCTAGAAGCGGCGCGGCGGGCCGCGGAGCTCGAGATACAACCGGATAGCCGCTGGCGGCGACAAGCTCTCGGGAGCTTGGGTTACTACCTCTACTTGTCCGGAAACTTCAGGGGAGCGATCGAGCCGCTGAATGAGCTGTCACAACAAAGTGCAGGCGGGAGGGACGGGGTCATCTTCGCGCGAGCGCTGTTGTCGATGATCGCCCTGGAGGACGGGAGAGTGTCCGACGCAAGGGAACTGGCCCGCGAGTCTCAAGCATTGGTCGATGACATGGGCGTGACCGACAACCCCACGACTTTTGCAGTCTGCCTGGCCCAGGGCCTGGTCTCGACGGAGGACGCCAATCTGGCCGCAGCTGCGGGAGAGCTCGGACGAGCCCTGGAACTTGGCCGGCTGGTTCCCTGGCTTCAGCCGTGGCCAACCCTTCAAGGATTGTTGGCACTCGCTCATGCCTACTCGGCTCAAGGAGACCTGAGGGGGGCGAGTGCCCTGATGGTCGAGGCCAAGAGCTTCCTCAAGAAACAACCTGATGCTGGGATCCTCGCCCGCCAGTACAGGCGACTCGAAGAGTCGCTCGAGACAGCCGCGAGGAATGCCCTAGGGGAACCTCTTACACAACGCGAGCTGTCCGTGCTCAGACTGCTTCCGAGCTCGTTGACGCAACGAGAGATCGGCGGGCAGCTTTATCTATCGATAAACACCGTCAAGAGCCATTCTCGCTCGATCTATCGCAAGCTCGGCGTCGACTCTCGGGACCATGCGGTGGCCAGAGCACGTGAGCTGGGACTCATCAAGCCGAAAGCACGGCCATTAGGGGATCCCCAAGCCTCAACTCAGCCCCTTGATCGGCGTGAGTGAAGTGCCCCTTTCTTCGGAGATCAGCAAGTGAGCAAGTGCGACCTCCACGAGTCCGATCACAGCGCCGGCGCTAACACCGATGACGGCGCTGATCGCAAATGCCGCCAACAACGGACGGTTGGCCCCCCCGAAGTGCAGGCTGTGGAGCACGACGCTCTCAACGGTTGCCGGAAGCGTAACGAGGACGAACGCTAGCCAGAAGCGAGGACGAACCAGTCGAGCGGAGCGACGGAGCGCTCCTAACACCGTGGCGCCTTCGATGTTGATCACCGACCCGATCAAACACCAGAGCGTAAACATGAGCAGTCCGGGAACTGCTCCCAGGACCCAGCCAATACCGACGAACGACATGTGCACTGCGTCGGCAACAAGCAGACGCAGCCATCGGAGAGTGCGGAACGTTTGAACGAGGGTCGGCTTGTCGTGGCCGAAGAGGTGATGACTGACGAGCCTGTCCAGCACCCCGGCGAAGAAGACGAGGGCTGTGGTCGAGGCACTCACAGGCCCGGCCAGAGCGATGGCAAGCACGGTCAATCCCTTTCCTTCGATCGCGCTGTGGGCGATGGCGTGCGCAAGAGTGTCAACGACCGCGGCGATCCCAAATACCGACACTGCGAGACCGACGACGAGTCTGGGGTGGCCGCGGTAGGTCGACGCGGCCGCCTTGAGCACCATTGGCGCGTCCACGCGGCACCCGTTAACTTGCTCCAGCTTCATCACCTTCCGGCATGCCAAAAGATGCCGGGGGGGGGAGGGCATCCTTCAGCGTTTAGAAAAGTTGTGGACCTGGCTCGAGAGAAGGCATTACCGCCTTGCGAAATACTCTGCCGTGGACGATGAGTGTCTTACGCGGGAACCTGGCCGTGCAGCGCGTTCTGAAGCTCGGCCTCGGCGTCCCTCGTCAACGAGGACTGGAGAACGGTGCCGCCGAATGCGGACAGGGCCTCGACGGCTTTATCAGGTGTGACCTTCTCCACGATTAGGAACAGCGCGGAGGTCCCCGGTTTCATTAGGTCGCGCACACGCCGCTGGAACTCCCGGTCGACGCCTGACTTCTCGACCTTGCCCATGAGCGCTCCGAGACCGGCTCCGAGCGCCATCCCAAAGAACGGAACGAAAAACAAGACGCCGAACAGGAGCCCCCAAAACATGCCGTAGCTGGCACCGGCTCCGACGGCATGGTGGTTGGTCGAAACCTTGAACTTGCCCTCCGGGTCACGAACGATTGCCGCGATCGCATCCGGCTGGATGATCAGGTCGTCGGCAAGTCTTTCGGCCTCGGACATCGCCTCGGCCGCTGTGCTCATGTCCGGGTAACCGATTGCTATCAACTCTGCCATTTCATACCTCCTTGCTCGCGGTGCGGGGGTTCTCTTCCATCACGTCAGCTTGGCGCGCCGATGACATCCCCCTGATGGGATGAAATGCCCTCACTGTCGGTCGTGTGCCGTTAGAGGGCGTTGACGCGCGCAGTTGGCTCGAACCAGCTCGACTCTCGATCGAGCCGGCGGTCGAGACTGATCGCAGCGTTAATCAGCGAAAGGTGGCTGAAGGCCTGAGGGAAGTTTCCCAGCTGTTCGCCGGAGGGGCCGATCTCCTCCGAGAACAAGCCCAGGTGGTTGGAGTACGTCATCATCTTCTCAAAGGTCAGAGCGGCATCCTCGAGACGTCCACTTCGGACGAGCGCGTCGACATACCAGAACGTGCAAATCGAGAAGGTTCCCTCAGAGCCACGCAGCCCGTCGGGCGAGGCACTCGGGTCGTATCGGTAAACCAGACTGTCGGTAACGAGCTCCGTCTCCATCTCGGACAGGGTCGATGCCCACAAGGGATCGCTTGGACTCACGAATCCCTTGAGCGGCATCAGCAACAGCGAGGCGTCGAGCACTTCTGTGTCGTAATGCTGTACGAACGCTTGTCGATTGTCGTTCCACCCGTTTCTCATCACCTGTTCGTACAAACGATCGCGTTCCTTGGTCCACCGCTCGACATCCGCCGGCCACCCATGTGCAAGCGCGAGCCGGATGGCGCGATCGAGAGCCACCCAGCACATGACTCGCCCGTAGGTGAAGTCCTGACGACCCCCACGGGTCTCCCATATCCCTTCGTCTCCCTGATCCCACTGATCGCACACCCAGGCGAGCACATCATTCATTGCCATCCATCCGTCTCGGGTCGTCTCAAGCCCGTGCGTGTCGGCCACGTAGACGCAATCCATAGCCTCTCCGTAGATGTCCAGCTGCAGTTGATCGGCGGCACCATTGCCGATGCGCACAGGACGGGACTCTCTGTATCCCTCGAAGTGATCCAGCACCTCCTCCCCGAGGTCGGACGTGCCGTCCACGCGGTACATAATCTTGAGTGGCCCGGACTCTTTACCGGCGCGCTCCCGGACCCGAGCGCCGAGCCAGGAAACAAACGCCTCGGCCTCCTCGGTATAGCCAAGGCCGAGCAACGCGTGGACCGAGAACGAGGCGTCGCGTACCCATGTGTAGCGGTAGTCCCAATTGCGCTCGCCCCCTACCTGCTCGGGTAGCCCCGCAGTTGGAGCGGCTATAGGCGCTCCGGTGGGTGCGTAAGTCATGAGCTTGAGCGTCATCGCCGAGCGGGCCACGATCTCACGCCAGCGGCCCGTGTAAGTAGATCGGCTAAGCCACCGGCGCCAGTAATAGATGGTCTCGTCGAGCATTGCTCGCATATCATTCACGGGCACCTCGCGGGGACGCGCTGCCTCGGTATCGAGCACGAGCCCTCCGAGTTCGCCTTCGTGGAGAGTGCCCCTGACGCGAAGATCGGCGCCCTCCTTCTCCATGATGACCGAGTCTGCCCGACTCTCCTTAGGCACGGCCGCCCGGCTCAGAGTCAGCGCAGCCTCGGACGAGCGAAAGACGGCGCCTCCCTCGGTGACCTCGAGATCATGAGGGGCTCGTCCGTAATCGAACCGCGGGCGGATCTCTGCGACGAAGTTCATCGAGCCCCGAACCACGCGCACGATGCGCACCAGCCGGTGCCGATCGGTGGCCGATCCCTGGGCGACGGGCATGAAGTCGATGAGCTCGCCGACGCCCTCGGGGCTCATGAACCTCGTAATGAGTATTGCGGTGTCCGGTAGATACAACTGCCGGCTCACATAGTCGTCACGCTCTGGACGAATGCGAAAGAGCCCGCCGCGCTCGGCATCGAGCAACGAAGCAAAGACGCTTGGCGAATCGAACCGCGGGCAACAGAACCAGTCGATCGTCCCGTCGGTGCTTACCAGGGCGGCGGTCTGGAGGTCGCCGATAAGGCCGTGGTCGCTGATCGCCGGATACGCCGTCATCGAGGACCTCCTCGAAATTCCACTCCTGCTGGAGCCTCCTTAGCCCTCTCCCACCACCGAGATGGGCGCGCCACTCAAACGATCAACCCATGAGTACTCGAGAGGTTCGTCACCCCGAGTCCTGACTCACCCGGGTGATCTGTGCAGTAAACGCTGTTCTTCACCCGGGTGGACTCACACGAAGGGTGACGATGCATCGCGAGTGCCGCCGGACCATCCCTTCAGAGTTGGAGTGTGCTGGCTCTGCTTCGAGGATCCCGCAAGAAAGGGTGCGGATGGAGAGGATCGCGCTGCCCTCTGAGGACAACGTGAGGGTCGACCCCGAGGAACTGGGGACTTCAACGCGGGAATTGGTAACGGCGGTGAATCACGCGTGCAGATAAATGACCGAACCCCTGCCGTGGCAGCCGGCGCAGCCGGGATCGTTCTCCTGACGCTGATGAGTGGTCAGTTCCTCATGACCCTCGACAGTTCTGTCATGAACGTTTCCATCGCAAGTGTTGCAGAGGACGTCGGTACGACCATCACCGGAATCCAGACTGCCATCACCCTCTACACCTTGGTCATGGCGACGATGATGATCACAGGTGGAAAGTTAGGCAGCCTGATGGGGCGTCGCAAGGCGTTCTCGATCGGTTGCATCGTCTATGGAGCCGGCTCCTTGACAACCTCGTTGGCGCCCAATCTGGCCATACTGATCTTTGGCTGGTCCTTGCTCGAAGGGCTGGGCGCGGCACTGATCATGCCGGCGATCGTAGCTCTCGTCGCCTCGAACTTCCCGCCCGAGGGCCGCGCTCGCGCCTACGGCCTAGTCGCCTCCGCGGGCGCGATCGCCGTTGCCGTGGGCCCGTTGGTCGGAGGTCTCGTCACGACTTATTTCTCGTGGCGCTGGGTGTTCGCCGGCGAAGTCCTCGTCGTCATCGGGATCCTCGCGCTAGCGCGTCGCGTCAAGGACGCGCCCAGTGAGGAGCGCTCGCCGCTGGATGTCGTCGGCGTAGTGCTATCGGCCGCCGGCTTGGGGCTCCTTGTGTTCGGCGTCCTCAAGTCCGGCGAGTGGGGATGGGTGGAAGCGAAGCCGCAAGGGCCAGCCTGGCTCGGGATCTCACCGGTCATTTGGCTCGTTCTAGGAGGGCTTCTGGTCCTCCGGTGTTTCATGGCCTGGGAAGCCAGGCTTATCGAGCACCGCAGGGAACCTTTGATGCGGCCCGTCATGCTGAAGAACCGACAACTCCGCGGCGGGCTCACGATGTTCTTCTTCCAGTACCTCGTTCAGGCCGGGCTGTTCTTCACGGTGCCGCTGTTTCTGTCGGTCGTCCTCGGATTATCCGCGCTCGCCACCGGGGCTCGACTGCTACCGCTTTCGCTGACTCTTCTGCTTGCGGCTGCCGGGATTCCAAAGCTCAGCCCGCGCGCGTCCCCGAGAAAAATCGTGCGGGCGGGTCTTGTCGCGCTGGTTGCCGGGATCGTCTCTTTGATCGCCGCGCTAGAGGCCGGCGCCGGACCGGAGATCGTTACCGTCCCGTTATTGCTCGCGGGCCTGGGAGTGGGAGCCCTCGCCTCGCAGCTGGGTGCCGTAACAGTTTCGTCGTTGCCGGACGAAGCGAGCGGGGAAGTCGGCGGACTTCAGAACACGCTGACAAACCTGGGTGCGTCGATGGGAACCGCCCTTGTCGGATCCGTCCTCATCGCCAGTCTCACCGCATCGTTCCTTCAGGGCATTCAGCAGAACCCTGCCGTTCCGGAAGACGTTGCGGCCCGGGCCGAGGTCGAGCTCGCGGGAGGCATCCCGTTCATTTCGAATCCCGATCTCCAAGACGCCCTCGAAGAGAGCGATGTCGCGCCGGAGACGGCGGCGGCCATCATCGATGAGAACGAGGTCGCGCGGTTGGGCGCGCTGCGCGTGAGCCTCTCGGTCCTGGCGTTGATCGCCTTGATTGGGCTTTTCTTCACGGGACGTGTTCCTCGGGAACCGTCGGGGTCCCCTTCTCCGGCTAATGCGAAGGTCCTCACGCGCGCTCCGACGGCAGCGAAAACATAGGAGTCATTCATGGCGCATCGGTCGTCCCAGTCCGCTGATTACAGGATTCATCCAATCGGGAGGATGACCGTGGCCCTTCTCAAAGAGCAAGTTTTGAGGGGAGAGTTGCGATCGATGCGCGCTTTTGATGATCCGCGATCGGTCCCGCGGATCCTCCACGAAGGCCTGATCCAAACGGACCGGCGACTGGCATGAGCTGGAGAAGCGGAGCCGGATGTGAACCCGGCCCAAACGCACTGGAGGAACCATGGGGACCGCCCACCCAGAGCGGGTGATAGCCGACGAAGAGGTGTCGCGTGCCGCCGCAAAGTCGAACGAAGCGGGACTCCCGGAAGCTGTGAGCTGGCATTCAGTCGATGCGGTCGTGGTGACCAAAGAGTTCGGCGTCGCGCTCGAACAAGGGCTGAGTACCGAAGAAGCCCGATCCCGGTTGCAAAGCGAGGGCCCGAACCGTCTCCAAGGCCAGAAGAAGGAGTCTGGATTACAGGCATTCCTGCGTCAGTACCGCGATTTCATGCAGATCATTCTGCTGGCGGCGGCCGCGATCAGCCTGTTCGTCACGGGGGATGTCGGGACCTCAGTCGTGCTGGCCGGGCTGACGGTCTTTAACGCGGTCATCGGCCTTCGCCAGGAGGCCAAGGCGGAAGAGAGCGTCAAAGCGCTCGCGCAGATGATGAAGACCGTTGCCCGCGTCCGGCGAGACGGTCAAGCGATAGAAGTCGATGCAGCGGATGTCGTGCCGGGCGATGTAGTGCTGGTGGAGGCGGGCAACCGCGTGCCGGCAGATGGGCGTATCTGCCTAGCCGCGACCCTTGAGATCGAAGAGGCAGCCCTGACCGGCGAGAGCCTGCCCGTCGCGAAGGGAACCGACCCCGTCACCGGGGACGACGTGGCCCTCGGTGATCGTACGTGCGTGGCGTACATGAATACTTCCGTGACGCGCGGCCGAGGCGAGATGGTGGTAACCGCAACGGGGATGGCGACCGAGATAGGTCATATCGCCGGACTGCTGGCAAGTACCGAGGCCGAGAAGACGCCCTTGCAAAAACAACTTGATGGCCTGTCGAAGGTGATCGCGATGATTGCCGGAGTGGCGTTGGTGCTCGTCCTATTGCTGGGTCTTGTGCGCGGACAATCATTCGACTCGCTGTTTATTACGGGCGTGGCACTAGCCGTCGCTGCGATTCCGACGGGACTTCCGGCAGTGGTGACGGCTCTGCTCTCCATCGGCACCCGAGAGATCGCCCGCCGCAACGCGATCGTTAAGCGCCTCCCGGCGGTGGAGACGCTGGGTTCGACATCGGCAATCTGCTCCGACAAGACCGGCACGCTCACGCTGAACAAGATGACGGCCAGGGAGCTGTTCATCCCCGGGCAAAACCGATTCACCGTATCGGGCGAGGGGTACTCGATCGAGGGCAACATAAAGCATGTTGGCGGCTCGCACCTTGACCTCGATGCGTATCTACTCCCGATGATCCTGTGTGCGGACGCCGTCCTCGACGGCGACAAGCTGATCGGCGATCCGACCGAGGGCGCCTTGATCGTCCTCGGAGCCAAGGGCGGACTCGACATCGAGGAGACGAGACGAACCTACCCCCGCATTGCGGAGGTCCCTTTCGACTCCGAGTACAAATTCATGGCGACGTTTCACGAGATGACCGGTGTAAAAGGTGAGCCGGTGGTGCGTTGTTATGTAAAGGGCGCCCCGGACGTCCTGATCTCGAAGGGGACGACCTACAGAAACCCCACCGGCGACGTGGTTCCGATCACCACCGAGAAGCGGACGCTTGCCACCGAAGCGAATGCACAGATGGCCAAGGGTGGAAAGCGCGTGATGGTGGTCGCCCAGCGTGATTTCGATCCGCAGTCATTCGACCCGGACCGCGATCTCATCGGTCTGGTCGGTGAGCTAACCCTCCTGGCGATGGTCGGCATCGTGGATCCTCCGCGGTCCGAGGCAAAGGCAGCGATCGCGGAGTGCAAACATGCAGGGATTCGAGTGCGGATGATCACGGGGGACCACGCGACGACCGCGGCGGCCATCGCGTCCGAGCTGGGCATTGAAGGAAGGGCGATAACAGGAGCCGAGTTCTCGGCAATGAGCGACGACAAGCTGCTCGAGGTACTTCCTGATCTCGGCGTCATCGCGCGCGTTGCGCCAGAAGACAAGATTCGCTTGGTTCGGCTGTTGCAGCAGAAGAGCAACATTGTCGCAATGACCGGCGACGGGGTGAACGATGCTCCGGCTCTGAAGGCCGCCAATATCGGTGTCGCCATGGGCATCACGGGAACTGAGGTCTCAAAAGAGGCAGCCGTGATGATCCTCACCGACGACAACTTCGCCACGATCGTCAACGCGGTCGAGTACGGACGATCCCTTTACGACAACCTGTTGAAGTATCTCCGGTTCCAGATGTCCACGCTCGTCGCATACATCGCGACTTTCCTGGGAGCCGGCATCTTGAGCATCGCGGGCGGAGTTCCTCTCAACCCCTTGCAGATCCTGTGGCTCAACATGGTGGTCGACATCCCGATCGCGGTTGCACTGGGCTTCGACGAGCCAACGCCGGGACTGATGGAGCGCGCACCGCGTCCCCTGAAAGCGCCGGTCCTGTCGCTGGCCAACTGGGTGCGCCTGACGGCCCAGGGCTTACTGATGGCCGTCGGCGCGTTAGTCGCTTATCAAATCGGTGACACCGAAGGGGCGGTCGTCGCCTCAACGATGTTGCTGACGACGCTCTCGCTGTTCCACCTCACGGCGGGACTGCTGGCGCGCGACCAGCTAAACACGGTGTTCGGTCGAGCGGCCTTGCCGGGCCCCACGCAATTGCGACGCTACGGAATCGCCTTGCTCGTGACAATTGCAGTAACGGAAATCGGCTTCCTCCAAAGGCTGTTCAACACGACATCCCTCAGCTTCGCGCAGTGGTGGGCTTGCATCGGGATCGCAGCGACCCTTGTGGTGATGGAGGAACTCATAAAGCTAGTCATTCGGCGACGAAAGCAACCGAGTGTCACCGGTCGAGCGGATCTGGAAATCGCAACGACATAAGGAGGACAACTGATGGGGTTCAACCTTCGCAAC
This sequence comes from Actinomycetota bacterium, assembly GCA_050693975.1. Classification (GTDB taxonomy): domain Bacteria; phylum Actinomycetota; class CADDZG01; order CADDZG01; family WHSQ01; genus WHSV01. The sequence goes on along the minus strand of JBOGWV010000031.1, from coordinate 7,607 downwards.
CGCAGTTTCGTCAAGGAACTTGACTTTACTCCGGCGGAGCTGAAGTTCCTGCTCAAGCTCGCGGCCGAGCTCAAGGCGGCCAAGTATGGCGGCTATGAACGGCAGCGACTGGCGGGAAAGAACATTGCGCTCATCTTCGAGAAGACGTCGACACGTACGCGAACGTCGTTCGAGGTCGCCTCCCACGACCAGGGTGCTCACGTCACCTACCTGGAACCGTCGGGATCTCAGATTGGTCACAAAGAGTCGATGAAAGACACGGCGCGCGTTCTAGGACGGACGTTCGACGGAATCGAGTATCGCGGTTTCGCACAAGAGGCGGTCGAGACGCTAGTACGACACTCGGGAGTACCCGTGTGGAACGGGTTGACGAACGAGTTCCATCCCACGCAGATTCTCGCCGACATTCTCACGATGACCGAGCACAGCGATAAGCACCTACAGGAAATCGCCTACTGCTACCTGGGCGACGCTCGGAACAATATGGGGAATTCACTCATGGTTGCCGGGTGCAAGCTCGGGATGGACGTTCGTTTGTGCGCACCTGAGCACCTCTGGCCGGAGGACGACCTCGTCAAGACGTGCCGCGCGATCGCGGAGGAGACGGGCGCGCGTCTGACCCTCACTGAGAGCGTCGACGAGGGCGTCGCGGGCGTGGACTTTCTCTACACAGACGTATGGGTCTCGATGGGCGAGGACCCGGGTGTATGGGAGGAGCGGATCCGGCTTCTCAAGCCCTACCAGGTGAACCTCGAGGTCGTTCGGCGGACGGGAAACCCCAAGGTCAGATTCCTGCATTGCCTGCCCGCCTTCCACAATCGCGAGACCAAAGTCGGCGAAGAGATCTTTGAGAAGTACGGCCTCGACGGCATGGAGGTTACCGAGGACGTCTTCGAGTCGGAGCACTCAATCGTCTTCGACCAAGCTGAGAACCGGATGCACACCATCAAGGCAGTGATGGTGGCCACGCTGGGCGAGTGATCGGAGAGATCGAATGAGAGTTGTTGTGGCGTTGGGGGGTAACGCCCTGCTCAAACGGGGCGAGCCGATGACGGCCGACGTGCAGCGCAAGAACGTAAGAACCGCCGCCCCCGCCCTCGCGTCGGTGGCCGACAAGCATCAGTTGGTGATCTCTCACGGCAACGGACCCCAGGTCGGCCTGCTGGCGCTGCAAGGAGCCGCGTATACAGATGTGGAGGCTTATCCCCTCGACGTACTGGGCGCACAGACCGAGGGCATGATCGGTTATGTCGTCGAACAGGAGCTGGGCAACCTGCTTCCCATCGAAGTTCCGTTCGCGACGATCCTCACGATGATCGAGGTCGATCCCTCAGATCCTGCGTTCGACGATCCGACGAAGTTCGTCGGCCCGGTGTACGACAAACGGCAGGCAGACAGGCTGGCCGCCGAAAAGGGGTGGGTCTTCAAACAGGACGGCGATTCCTGGCGCCGGGTGGTTCCTTCGCCCCAGCCAAGGCGCATATTCGAGATCCGTCCCATCCAGTGGCTGATCGAGAAGGACGTCGTGGTGGTCTGCGCCGGTGGGGGTGGTGTCCCAACGATGTACGCGCCGGACGCGGAGCGCACACTCGTGGGCGTCGAGGCGGTGATCGACAAAGACTTCGCGAGTGAGTTGCTCGCGCGCGAGATCGACGCTGATCTCTTCGTCATGGCCACCGACATCGACGGCGTCTACGCAGACTGGGGCACAACCGAGCAGCGCCGGCTCGAACGCGTGACCCCCGCCGAGCTGCGAGAGATTTCGTTCGCGGCGGGCTCCATGGGCCCAAAGGTCAAGGCCGCAATGCAATTCGTGGAGCGCACCGGACAGCGCGCGGCGATTGGAGCACTTGACGACATCGAGGCGATCGTGGACGGCAACGCGGGAACGCAACTGGTAGCCGCGTGAGGACGTGCCAAGAATGGAGGAATGATGGCTGAATTCGGTGTCCACTCAGAAGTGGGCAAGTTGCACAAGGTCATGGTCCATCGCCCGGAGCTCAGCCTTCAGCGATTGACTCCCTCGAACCACGACGACCTCCTGTTCGACGATGTGTTGTGGGTCGAGCGCGCCCAGTACGAGCATGATCAATTCGTCGCCAGGATGCGCGAGCGCGGAGTCGAGGTCTTCTATCTTCGTGACCTGCTCGGCGAAGCGCTCGCCGCCGACGAGGAGGGACGGGGCAGGTTGATCGAGCTGGCCGCGTCCGAATACACGGTGGGTGTGTCGCTCGTCGATGAAGTTCGCAACGTACTCTGGCATCTGAAGCCCGACGAGCTCGCCAAGCATCTGATCGGGGGACTGACGGTGGCCGAGTCGGGGATCGACCTCGGAAAATTCCGGGAGTTCTCGCTTCCCGCCGCGGCCCTCGACGATATGAGCGCGTTCGTGCTCCCCCCGCTCCCCAACACCCTATTCACCCGCGACTCGTCGTGCTGGATGTACGGAGGTGTCTCGGTCAACCCCATGTACTGGCCGGCTCGACGACTGGAGGCATACAACGTAGCCGCGATCTACCGATGCCATCCGATGTTCCAGGACGCGGGCTTCGAGTACTGGTATCCGGAGCTCGGAGACGACGGGCGGTTCAATGCCGTGGACTTCGGGTGCGCCTCGCTCGAAGGCGGCGATGTACAGCCCATTGGCAACGGCACAGTCCTCATCGGGCTCAGCGAGCGCACGCAGGCCAGGATGATCGAGCAGATCGCTAGGGCCCTGTTTGCGAAAGGTGCAGCCGAGCGCGTGATCGCAGTGGTCATGACCAAGGACCGCGCGCACATGCACCTCGACACAGTGTTCACGCTGCTCGACCGCGACAAGGCAACTGCCTACCCGGAGGTAATCGACAACGTCCGAGCCATCAGTCTTCGTCCCGGCACCTCAGAAGGCCGCTTCCATGTGACGGAGGAGAAGGGCTTTCTTCCGGCAGTTGCCGATGCGCTGGGGGTTCGGAAGCTGGAGGTCGTCGAGACCGGCGGCGACTCCTACCAGCAGGAACGCGAGCAGTGGGACGACGGCAACAACGTCGTCGCGTTGGAGCCGGGTGTGGTGGTCGCATACGAGCGCAACACGTACACGATTGCGAAGATGCGCCAAGCCGGTGTCGAGGTGATCACGATCGAGGGCTACGAGCTGGGCAAGGGTCGCGGTGGTGGGCACTGCATGACGTGTCCTCTGCTCCGGGATCCGCTGTAGAGGGATGACGTGGAGATGAAAGCCGCTCGGTGGTGGCTGGTCGTGATCGTCGCATTGCTGGTCGTCGGGCTGATCGCGTTCGCGCGGGGTCCCGATCACCAACGGGGCGATGACGTAGGCGCGCTCGGCTCAGGTAACTCCGTGGTCTGGGTCGCCGTCCCGTGAGGTTGTTGAGGCACGATCGTGACTGAGTCGACGGCCGACAGGCAAGGACTGCAGGCCGAGCAAGGCCGCGAGCCGAGACCACCTAGTCTGTTCGACGCGCTGGCACCGATCATCGTTCTGATCGGGTTGCTCGTTCTCACGATCGTCCTTTTCGGCGTGGACGCGGCCGAGGGACCCCTGCAGGTAGCGCTGCTACTGGCCGCGGCGTTCGCAAGTCTCGTCGCGCTGAAGAACGGGCACTCGATCTCGACGATAAGGGAGGCAGCGGTCGGCGGAGTGTCGTCCGCCATGGGGGCGATATTCATCTTGCTCGCCGTAGGCGCACTGATCGGTGCGTGGAATTTGTCCGGGACGATCCCGACGGTCGTCTCCTACGGAATCGCCCTTCTCAGTGCAAGCTGGTTCTACTTGGCAGCCGCGGTCATCTGCGCCGTTGTGGGCATGATCACCGGCAGCTCGTGGACGACGGCGGGAACGCTCGGCGTGGCCTTCGTCGGAATTGCCAACGTGATCGGCGTCTCTCCTGAGATTGCCGCGGGTGCAGTCATCTCGGGCGCGTACTTCGGCGACAAGATGACACCTTTGTCAGAGACTACGATTCTCGTACCGCAGTTGGTAGGAGGGCTCACTGTCATACAACATGTCCGGGCCATGGTCTGGACCGCGCTCCCCGCACTCGGGCTCAGCCTTGTCGTCTTCGCCGTCCTCGGTCTGACCGGCGACGTGACCGAGGCCGTCGACAAGCAGACCGCGCGCGACGCAATCGAGTCGGTCTTCAATGTCTCGATCTGGAACCTGCTGCCCCTGTTCTTGATGATCGTCTTGACGTTCCGGCGCGTCCCACCGTTCCTGGCGCTGATGGCGTGTGCCCTTGTTGCCGGCGTTATGGCGCCGTTCACACAGCCTGCGGCGGTTGAGGCCTTCGCCGGCGGAACCGGACAGGGATCGATCGCAACCGCGATCGAGGCGATCTACGGAACGATGGCGAACGGATTCGTGTCCTCTTCGGGCATCGAGCCCATCGACGCCCTGTTCTCGCGCGGGGGCATGGCGAGCATGCTGACTACGATATGGCTAATACTCGGGGCCCTTTCCTTTGCGGCGGTCGTAGAGCACGCGGGATTCCTGGACCGCCTGCTAGCGCCGATCGTGACTTGGGCGCGCAGCACGGGGATGCTCATCACCTCCGTGGTAGGGGCCGGAATCGGTCTCAACGTGATCGCCGGCGACCAGTACGTGGCAGACGTGCTCCCGGCGCGGATGTTCCGAGGGGAATTCGCCCGCCGGAAGCTGGCTCCTCAAGTGCTCTCGACTTCGGTCGAGAACGCGGGAACGGTAACCTCCGTGCTCGTTCCCTGGAATAGCTGTGGTGCATACATCTCGGGCGTGCTCGGTGTGTCGACGATCGCGTACCTTCCATACTGCTTCTTCAACATCCTGTGCCCGATCCTTGCGGTCGTCTTTGGATTCGTGGGTTTCAAGATCGACCGGCTCTCTCCGGGCGCGGTCGAAACAGGTCCTCCAGACACAGACCAGGCAATAGCCACGATCGGACCTGAGGTCCCTACGAAGCCGTAAAGGAGCCTTGTCATGGCAGTTGAAGCGACACCAGAGAAGGAGGTGCCGAAGAAGGGGCGGCGTTTCACACTTCCCTCCGCATACACGATCCTGTTCATGTTGATCGTGCTCGCCGCAATCGCGACCTGGTTGGTTCCGGCGGGCACCTACGACCTCGACAAAGAGGGCGCGCCCGTTCCGGGGACGTACCGGGAGATCGACTCCAATCCGCAACGGATCCTGGTGGACGCGCTCAAGGCGCCCATAAATGGCCTCTACGGCGTCGAGAACCGAAAGGGCAACATCGACTTCTACAACACGGGGACGCTGTTCGGCGCGATCGACGTCGCTCTGTTCATCATCGTGATAGGCGGATTCCTCGGAGTGACGATGAAGACCGGGGCGATCCAGGCGGGCATCGGAAGACTAGTGCAGCGGCTCGAGGGCAGAGAGCGATGGATGATCCCGATCTTGATCGCTGTGTTCGCGCTCGGCGGCACGACCTATGGGATGGCGGAGGAGAGCCTGGCCTTCTATGCCCTCGTTATCACGGTGATGATCGCGGCGGGCTACGACTCGCTCACTGGGGCGGCCGTGGTCCTGCTCGGCTGCGGGATCGGTACGCTGGGGTCGACGATCAACCCGTTTGCCACCGGCATTGCGTCCGGGTTTGCCGACACATCGATCAGCGCGGGATTCCTATCGCGGCTCGTCATCCTGATCGTCGGCGTTGGTGTCGGCATCGTCTTCATGCTCCGCTACGCAGACCGCGTTAAGAAGGATCCTTCGAAATCGCTCGTCTACGACATGAAGGCCGACAACGAGGAGCGCTTTCGCACCGCCGGGGAAGGTGAGGTTGCAGCCCTAACGGGCACCCACAAGGTGATCCTCACGGTGTTCGGGCTCGCTTTTGTCATGATGATGTACGGAGTGATTCCCTGGGAGGACCTCGGTGTCGGACTCCCCACGCTGTGGTGGTGGTTCCCGGAAATGACTGCATCCTTCATCCTGTTCACCATCATCATCGGTGTTATCGCGCGAATGGGCGAGGGTGAGCTGACCGAGACGTTCGTGGCAGGGGCTCGAGACCTCCTAGGTGTCGCGCTCATCATCGGAATCGCGCGTGGCATCACCGTGATCATGAACAACGGCGAGATCACCGACACCGTCCTGCACTGGGCGGAGGTGGCTCTTGGAGATGTGGGCAAGGCCGGCTTCTCGATCGTGATGTACGCGCTGTTCCTTCCCCTCTCGTTCTTGATCCCGTCATCCTCGGGGCTGGCGACGGTAGCCATGCCGATAATGGCGCCGCTGGCCGGCTTTGCCGATGTCCCCGCGCACCTTGTCGTCACCGCATTCCAGAGTGCGTCGGGGCTCATGAACCTGTTCATTCCGACCTCGGCAGTGGTGATGGGTGGCCTCGCCATTGCCCGAGTTCCGTATGGCCGTTACCTGAGGTTTGTGTGGCCCCTCCTTGTGATGCTGGCGGTCCTTACCCTCGTCGTCCTGGGAGCCGGAGCGCTGCTGTCATGACGCTTAGGGCACCCGGTTACGACTGAAGTGGTAGAGGTGCGAAGCGACGAGCTGCGAGACTTGCAAACGTTCGTCGTCGAGCTCGGAGCTGCATTGAATGCCGTCGGCGAACCCGTTTGCTCGGTCCAGGAGCGTCTCACCCGAGTTTCTCGATCCTATGGCGCTCGCTCCGCCAGGATCAGCGCGTTCCCCACATACATGATGGTGTCAATGGGCCGCGGAGAACCGGCCACAGTTCGGCATGGATCGGCCAGGTGGTGGGGAACACGATCTTTGGTGGCTACGTGAGCGCGTTCGTCGGCGCCATGGTGATGACACCGGCATCAGTTTGGGTGTCACGACTTCCGTCCGCCATGCCACCGAGCGCGTCGTTCCTCCCGGGGTTCTGGTTGCTCGTCCCCGGCGCGCTCGGGCTGATCGGCATCACAGAGCTCGCGGGTGACGGCAACGCCGGCACCAATGATCTCGTCGCCACCGCCGTCTCGATATTCGCGGTCGCGTTGGCGTCCTCTGCGGAACGCTGCTCTTGGCCGGAGCATCCGCGACTCGCAAGGTCGTTGGCGGCGTGTCCGGGTCACTGGCTGAAACGAAGCCCCTGGCTGAGGCGCCGCGGGGCACGAGCTGGGAATCGGGGCAGGGGCTGATCCAGTCGACGAACCCCTGGTGATGCTGCAGATGCCGATCACCCAGGTGAGATCGGTGGGGGGTGGCGACCGCTGCCGACAGGCGTGTTCTCTTGGTTAATAGGGGTCGAATTGGCAGTCTGAAATGAAATTGGACGGGGAGGCCGGCGCGTGAAATCCACTTGGATGAGGTTGCCGCCCCAGCGATACCCCGGTTATTACCCTTTGCCCTTAATGGTCATAGAGAAGGTCATTGGCGACCGGACGGTACTCGCGGCGGTCAGGTTCGTGAAGGCGCATTCCAGGAAGCGCTGACCCGCCGGCCACCGCTATCCGTGCCTTCGCAGCCGAGGACCACAACACGATCAGTCACCATCGCGAGCTTCCCGCGGCGTCGAGGTGGCCTTCACGGCGTGAGCCGGAGGGTAGCGATCTCCCACGGAGCCAGCGCCAACTCGAGGCTGCCCTCGTCGACCGCGATCGGCTCGACGTCCTTCCCCAGCAGGTCGGTCTTGGCGGCGCGCTTGAAGTCG
>JBOGWV010000030.1:0-7970 GCA_050693975.1 Actinomycetota bacterium | reverse complement strand
CAGGTCAGGTGGCTCGAGATGCTGGAGCTCGACCACGACAACCTGCAGGACGCGCTCGAGTGGGCCCAACTCACCGACGATTGGAGCCTGCTCCTCAGGCTCACCGCGGGAATGGCCCAGTTCTGGTCGATTCGCGGCTACCACAGCGAGGGCCGGCAGTGGATCGGCATCGCTCTGGAACGCACCCAGGGGATCACGAGCCTTCATCGCACCCGAGTTCTCGCCGGTGGAGCCATGCTGGCTCGAGCACGCGTCGACTTCGTCGAGGGCCGCCGGCTGCTCGAGGAGTGCGTCGATGCTCAGCGACGGCTCGGCGACGAGGCGGGGGTCGCGCTGTCGATCAAGGACCTGGGCAACCTCGAGGTCGACCAGGGCAACATCGAGGCGGCCGAGGATCTCTATCGCCAGAGTCTCGCTGAATGGCGCCGTCTGGGCGACCAGCAGGGTATCGCCCAGACCCTCAACAACATCGGCTTCATCACGCAGATCAAGGGCGACCAGGTCGAGGCCATGAAGATGCTCGATGAAAGTCTGGGAATCTTTCGGCAGCTCCGCGACAAACAGGGGATAGCTCGAGCCCTCATGAACATCGCGGTGAGCACGCGCGAGCTCGGAGACTTCAAGCGTGCCGTCCGCCTGTCCCGTGAAAGCCTCGTGCTATGGCGCCAGCTCGGAGACAAGTGGGACGTCGGCGACTGTCTCGAGGACCTCGCCGGAGAGCTCCACGAGTTGTCGCTCACCTACCAGGCCGCGGTCATCTACGGGGGCGCCGAGGCGCTTCGTTGGGCGATCGGGGCGCCGAGGCCGCCGGTCGAGCAAGAGGCCTACGAGCGACGGGTGGACGCCGTGCACAATGTGCTCGGCGACGCGCTCTTCAGTGAGGCCTGGGCGCGCGGCAGCGCGATGCGCATGGAGGAGGTCATCGATTATGCACTTCACGACGACCCCAAGGAGGTTGAGGGCGTATGACCAGGCATCAGTCGTCCGTGACGGTTATCTCTTGGATCCCATCCGAGGCCATCCGGGGTCTGCCTAACCTTCCCTTTCAGGTAGGCGTCACGCATATCGACGAGCCGCCCCCCGACCGCTTGGACAGCGTCGACGATCTCATCGAGGAACGGAAGCTGCGCTTCGCCAACGTCCTCGAGGGATGGATCGAAGTCGACGAGCGCGGGATCGTGGGGTACGGGGGCGAGGGCGGCGGCCACATGGGCAGCTCGGTCGTGTCCGTCGGCGCTCGGAGCCTGAGCCTTCCCGGTCTCTCGCTCCCTGATCTCAGGCCCGACCCGGTGGTCGGCCCTCAGTCGGTGACCTTCCGGCAGACTGCAGGAGGGCGAGCCTCGCTGCCCGCTCCCCGCCGCGTGAAGCACAAGCCCTTCATACAAATCAGTTCACCCGTGGTGTGGACCACGGTCGAGCTCGAGATCTTTGCCGATGGAAAGGCCGATGGACGGCTCGTCGGCTCGAGTCCGTTTCCCCGTCACTGGGTCTACGACGGCACCGGCAAGCTGGCGGCAAAGAGCGGCCTCATCGACTTCAAGCAGTGGTACCACCACGCCTTTGGTGGAGTGACGCCGTGGGAGGCCGCGGACCTCGATGCGCTGACCACCGAGGTCGAGACCGAGCTCGAGCGCTGCCTGTCGAGCACGATCATGCGCACCTCCGGCCGGACCCAGCGCCGCAAGCTCCAGACGGGAGAGATTCTCTACCACCAGGGCGACGAAGGTGAGGACCTCTTCCTCGTGCTCGACGGGGTCGCAACGGTCGAGGTTGACGGCGAGATCGTGGCCGAGATCGGGCCCGGAGCGGTAATGGGCGAGCGCGCACTGATCGAGGGTGGGCGCCGCACCGCGACGGTGCGGGCCGTTACCCCGTTGCGTGGCGTCGTGGTGCCACCCGAGCTAGTGGATCGCGAGGCCCTCGAGAAGCTCAGCACGAGCCACCGGCGCGAGGAGGATCTTTAGTCCCGGCCCCCGGCGCCGGCTAGATGCGGGCGAAGTTTCGCAGGCGACGTCTGGGTGCGCGCCGGGGAGCGTGGGGGCAGCCGATCGCGATGAGCCGTTGGGCTCGCCCACGGTGTCCCGCGTAGGGCGCCAGTAGCTCGAGCATGCGGGCATCGGTCGCTCGCTCTTCTCCGGCAAGTGCGTACGCAACCGTGTGCGGCAGATGCAAGTCGCCCACGATGACCGCGTCGGGATCCCCGAGGGCGACCCTCGTCGTGTGGGCCGACGACCAGGGACCGATCCCGACGATCATCTCGAGGCGCCGTCGCGCGGCACGAGGATCGAGTTCGACCACCTTCTCCAGACGATGGGCCTCCGCCGCGGCGCGGCGAATGGTCTCGGCTCGCTTTCGCTCGATACCCAGAGGATGAAACGCGTAGTAACCGAGCGCGGCCAGCCTCTCGGGGGCCGGAGGGGCAACCAACCCGAAGGGGCCGGGGGCAGCCTCGCCGTAGCGTCGAACCAGGCTCCGGTAAGCGCGCCTGGCCTCCATGCCGGACACCTTTTGCCCGATGATCACCGGCAGGAGCGCCTCGAAGACCGCCAGCGATCGGCCGATCCGCATTCCGGCGAGACGGAGGTGTAGTTTCCGAACTCGCTCGTGGGCAGGGCGGAAGGCGGCGGGATCGTCGTGCAGTCCGAGGAGATCGGGAGACGCATCGAGGGCCCAGCCGGCTCCGGGACCCCACGCTTGCACCTCCATCTCCTCCCCGTGAGCCACGAACAGCGTCGTCGCAAGGCCGGCCGGCGTGCGGGTGGCGCGCAGAACCCGGGACGCGCCGATGCGCATGCATGGATCGCCGGCGCCGTCCCGCAGGGCCGCAAGGGTCAGGCGCAGATCGAGGGGGCCGTCGGGATGAAGAGTGCGAGTCCTCACTAGGGGCAGCTTATGTGAAGGAGCGCTCGATACGCGGATAGCCTTGCGCGCGATGCGCGTTCTGTTGTTGTCGACGTACGAGCTCGGCCACCAGCCACTGCACGTGGCCTCTCCCGCGGGTGCCCTGAGAGCCGCGGGTCACGAGGTCCGTTGCCTGGATCTCTCGATCGAGAAGCTTCGGGCAGACGACATCGAGTGGGCCGATGCGGCCGGTGTCTCGGTGCCCATGCACACCGCCATGCGACTCGGAATCAAGGCGGGCGAGATCCTCAAGGAGAAGCGGCCAATGCTGCCGGTTTGCTTCTACGGTCTCTACGCGCCGGTGGGCCGTGACGCCACGGTTGGCGTGGTCGCCGACCGGGTGATCGCGGGTGAGTACGAGCGCGGGCTCGTCACCTGGATCGATCGCCTCGCTTCCGGCGGTGTCGCCGCGGTGGGCTCCGACGAGCCCTTGATTCAGCTCGGACACGATGCGTTCGTAACACCGGCGCGCGACCTTCTCCCTGAGCTCGACAACTACGCGCATCTCGCCTTCGGCGGCGGCGAACGGAAGGTCGGCTACGTCGAGGCCAGCCACGGCTGCGCTCATGAGTGCCGGCACTGTCCGGTTCCCGTGATCTACGGAGGGCGAATCAGGCTCGTGCCCGCGGACGTCGTGCTCGCCGACGTCGAGCAACTCGTCGAGCTCGGAGCGCAGCACATCACCTTTGGAGACCCCGACTTTCTCAATGGGTGGCGCCATTCGTTGAAAATCGTGCGCGCGCTGCATGAGCGCTGGCCTCAGCTCACCTTCGACGTCACCACCAAAGTCGAACACGTACTCGAACGACGCCAGATTTGGGACGAGATGGCCGAGTGCGGTTGCCTCTTCGTCGTGTGTGCGTTCGAGTCCGTCAACGACGACATCCTCGAGCGACTCGACAAGGGGCACACCACCGCGCAGGCAATCGAGACCACCAGGTTGCTGCGCGCTCACGGCATCGAGGTGCGGCCCTCGTTCCTACCGTTCACGCCGTGGACGACTCATCGCGACCTGGCAGACATAGTTAGCTTCGTCGTCGACCACGACCTGATCGCCAACGTCGACCCGGTGCAGTATTCGATCCGCTTGCTGCTCCCTGAGGGCTCCCTGCTGCTCGATCATCCCGACATGGTGACCTATCTCGAGTCCTACGATGTCGAGCGGCTCACCTACACGTGGCGAGCGGCCGACCCGACGGTCGACGAGTTGCAGCAGCGGCTCGCTCGCATCGTCGAGGACGCATCTGATGAGGCGACGGGGAGCACCTTCTTGAGGATCTACGGAGAGATCATGCGCGCCGCCGGAGAACAAGACAGGAAGGCGGATGGATTAATCATGGCGGGCTCGGTAGAAGGGAGGCCACGACTCACCGAGCCGTGGTTCTGCTGAGCGGAGCCGACCGAGGGCCAGTTCGGCTCTCTCTGACAAGGTAACGATTCGAAAGGAGCACCCCCCATGCCTCAGGACCACAGGGCCGCCGCAAAAGAGCTCACCTCGCTGCTGAATCTCGACGTGGCCCCCCTCGCAATCACCTTCGGAGACGAGGCTCCCGAGGGCGTGGCCGCCTTCGACGAGCCGATGTCTGAGCCCACCGAGGACGGTCGCAGCGGGCGCGTGGCCGCTTCGTGCGTGTTCTGGATGAAGGGCGCGGAGCGCACCTTCACCACCGAGGCCGCCGATCATGGGAACTGCAGCGTAGGGCGGATGACTCACGGATTCGCGACCATCGACGAGGTCGCCGGAAACTCCGATGTGGCCGCTCTCCTCGATTCGGGGTGGGTCGGCATGGACGACGTCCCCGGCATCCCGGTCGTGTCGAAGCGCTACTCACACGTGACCTACGGACCACTCGCCGAGTCACCGGTGGACCCCGACGTCGTGTTTCTTCGACTCAACCCCAAGCAGATGATGGTGCTCAACGACGCGCTGCCCGACATGGCCATCGAGGGCAAGCCGCAGTGCCACATCATCGCCATGGCCAAAGAGCACAACCGCGTTGCGGCCAGCATCGGATGCATGTTGAGCCGCGTGCGCACCGAGATGGGCCACCACGAGATGACCTGCGCAATCCCGGGCCGCGCCCTGCCAGACGTGCTCGAGAAGCTGAAGCGGGCCGAGTCGATCGACTTCACCGTCGCCGCCTATGCGGCGCGGGACAAGCGGCGCTTCCGGGTCTCCAGCGCCTCGTAGGTCATACAGGAGGGGAAGCGATGTCATGACCGAGATCGGACTCTTTCCCCTCAACCTCGTCCTCCTTCCCAGCGAGCGCGCCCCCTTGCATATCTTCGAGGACCGCTACAAGGAGCTGATCGGGGAGTGTCTCGAGGCCGACGGCGAGTTCGGTTTCCTGCTGGCAGAGGACACCGGCCTGCACACGGTGGGGACCTCGGCGGCCGTCATCGAGGTGCTCAATCGCTACGAAGACGGCCGCCTGGACGTGGTGGTGGAGGGCAGGGATCGTTTTCGCGTCACCCAGATCACCGAGGGCCACTCGTACATGAGTGCCGAGGTCCAGCCCTTCGAGGACGACGAGGCGGCCGCCGATCCCGCGCTGGTCTCGGCTTGCATGGAATCACTGCAGCACCTGGCCACCGCGGCGGGCACCGATACTGCCTCGATCGGGGTCTCGGGCGAGAACGTCGCCTGGCAGGTCGCGTCGCAGGTCGACTTCGGGCCGGAGCTCAAACAACAGCTACTCGAAATGCGAGCCGAGAACGAACGCCTGGAACGCCTGACCGAGGCCCTCGAGGAGGCGACCGCCCTGGTGACCACCCAGAGAGACATCAAGCAACGCGCCGCGGGCAACGGCAAGGTGGACCACCTATAGCCAACGAACCTTTCCTCCGTGGTTATACCCGCGTAGCGAGGCTGACCAAGGACAAAACAGATGAGCGTCGCCCGGCTACGATGCCGGGCATGGCCGAGCTTCCTATTACTGAACCTGCCGAGACCACCATCGAGGAACCGGAGGGTTCGCTCGACGCGCTGGCCTCCGCAGATACCGACGAAGCCGCGGCCGCGGTCGCGGCCCGCTACCCGGAATGCCTGACCGCCTGGGCGGTGCTCGGCGAGGGCGCGCTCGAGGATTCCCGCCCCGTCGAGGCCTACGCTTACTTCCGCGTCGGCTATCACCGTGGCCTCGATCGCATACGCCGCGCCGGTTGGCGGGGAAGCGGGAGGGTTCCCTGGGCGCACGAGCCCAACCGGGGGTTCCTGCGTTCACTCAAAGGGCTCGGTACGGCCGCGGCCGAGATCGGTGAGGACGCCGAGGCCACGCGGTGCGCAGAATTCTTCGCACAGCTCGCGCCCGACGCCTAAATGGGCGAACGGATAACCAGCACCTCCAACCGGCTGCTCAAGCACGCACGAAGGCTCCGCCAGCGCAAGCACCGGGACGCCGAGGGGGTGTTCCTTGTCGAGGGCATCGCTCCTACATGGCAGGCGCTCGAACACGCCGAGGTCGAGGTCCTGTTCTACAGCCCCGAGCTGCTGACCAGCGAGCGCGCGCTCGACCTCGTGCGACGAACCGAGGAGCACGCCAAGGTGGTCGAAGTCACCTCCGATGCGTTTGCAACCCTGTCGGACCGCGAGCACCCCGTCGGCATCGCGGCGATCGTGCGCGCTCGGACATTGCGTTTGCGGGACCTCGAGGTTGCGGCGGACTCCGTGTTTATTGCCCTACACGAAGTGGGCAATCCGGGGAACCTCGGAACGATCGTTCGAACCGCGGACGCGGCCGGCGCGGCGGGGGTAATCGCGATAGGCGAGGGCACCGACTTCTGGCACCCGAACGCTCTCAAGTCGTCGATGGGCACGGTGTTCACGACACCGCTGGTAGCGATCGACGGTCCTCGTGACGCCATAACGTGGGCGCGCGACAACGGTCTCACCGTCGTGACCACTAGCGCGCACACGGAGATCGAGCATTGGTCGACGACCTACTCGACCCCGGCGCTGTTGTTGTTCGGGAGCGAGGGCCACGGACTCAGCCAGGAGCTGCTCGACGAGGGCGATGTTGCCGTGCGCATCCCGATGCGGGGAACCGCCACCTCGCTGAACCTTGCGGTGTCGGTGGGGATCCTCCTCTACGAGGCCGCCCGCCCGCGCTAGGAGGACTTTGGCTGATCACGACGTTCTTCAGAAAAGTTCAGAAACTTCTCTAAGCGACCCTGAATTTCGCGCGTTCTTGGGTTCTTGTCACACCTCATCGTCATGATGAGGGCATGAAACTCAGTCATGCCGACGAGGCAGTCGCTCAGCTCGAGAAGGCCAACGCCAATCTCGAACCCGAGTTGCTGAGCCTGGCCGCGGCCCGCCAGCAACTCGAGACCTATGCGCGCGCCCAGCGACTGGTCGCCTTCGGAGTGGCCGCGCTGGCCCGCAGGATCGACGACGCCTCCGAGATCGCCCGGACCACCGGAAGTTCCACCGGCAAAGCCAAGGACGCCATCGCCACCGGCAAGGTGTTAAGTGGTTCGGCGCCGCTGGAAGACGCCCTCAAGCAGGGAGATATCTCACTCGACCAGGCGGCCGAGATCGCCAGGGCCGAGGAGTCCGCCCCCGGCGCCGCCGCTGAGCTTCTGAAGGTGGCACAGGAAGAGTCCTTCCACGTGCTCCGCGAGAAGGCGCGCAAGGTCAAGCTGGAAGCGGAGCAGCACCGGGGTCTGGCGGAGCGGCAGCGAGCGGCGCGCAGGGCCCGTAGTCACAGCGACGAGCTGGGGATGGTGCACATCCACATGGAGCTCGAGCCGCACGTTGGTTCGCCCATCGTGGCGCGCGCCGAGGCCGAGGGGCAAAGGCTCGCTCGCAAGGCCAAGGCGGCAGGGACGAAAGTGCCCTTCGAGTGTCATCTCGCCGACGCCTACGCCATGATGCTTTCGGGTGGGGGCAAGGGCCGCGCCAAGCGGCCCGAGCTGGTGATGCTGGTGAGTTACGAGGTGGCCAAGCGGGGTTGGACCGACGTCAAAGAGGGCGAGGTCTGCAAGATCCCCGGCGTAGGTCCGGTGTCACCGCAGGTGGCCAGGGAGATCGCCCAGGATGCGTTTCTCAACGGCGTCTTCTTCGACGG
>JBOGWV010000029.1:0-21449 GCA_050693975.1 Actinomycetota bacterium | reverse complement strand
CCTTCGGCAAGCTGGTCGTATGGGGAGCTCCCGCAACCCCCGTCTTCGGCCAGGACGAGATCGAGTTTCTACAGAGTCTGTCGGTGTTCACGGGCCTGGCGCTCGAGCGCACCGAGCTGTTCCAAAGAGAGCGCAAGGCCCGTCGCTCACTGGAAAAATCCAATCGTGAGCTTGAGTCTGCAAGCGCAGAGCTCGAGCAGGAGATCGCCGAACGGCGCAGAGCGGAAGAGGGCCTCATCGAGAGTCAGATGCAGCTTGCAGAGGCGCAGGAGCTCACCATGCTCGGGAGCTGGAGTTGGGACGTCGAGAAGGACAGGCTCCAGTGGTCGGACCAGATGTTCAGGATCTTCGGTGTTGACCAGGCCGACTTCACGGCGGACTTCGAAGGCTTCATCTCGCTGGTGCATCCCGACGACCGCGAGGCAGTCAGAGCGGTGGTCGACAAACTACGTGTCTCCGACGACAGCTTTACCGTGGACCATCGTGTGGTGCGATCGGACGGGAAGACCCGAGTGATGCACGCGCGCGGCAAAGTCATGCGGGACGTTTCGGGTCGCCCGCTGCGCGTCATAGGGACGTCACAGGACATCACTAGGCGCCGGCACGCGGAGAAGTCGCTGCGAGACTCGGAGGCGCGCTTCAGGACTCTGGCCGAAAGCGCCAACGAGGGGATCGTGTCGGTCGACTCTCGCGGCATGATCGTGTTTTGGAATGGTGGCGCCCAAGACATCTTTGGATACTGGGAGGACGAGGTTCGGGGACAGGAGGTGCAGATGCTCATGCCCGAGCGTTATCGCGAAGATCACAAGCGTGGGCTGGCCCGGTTCCTCGACACAGGCGAAGGCCGCATCGTTGGCACCACAATCGAGTTGGACGGGCTCCGCAAGGACGGCACCGAGTTTCCTCTCGAGCTCTCTTTGTCGACGTGGCTGGCCGACGAGCAGCGTTTCTTCACCGGGGTTCTGCGTGACGTCTCCGATCGCAGAGCCACCGAGCAGGAGCTTGAACATGTGAACAGGCGGCAGCAGCTGATCCTCAATCATGCCGGCGAAGGGATCTACGGCATCGGGCCGGACGGCCTCACACAGTTCGTCAATCCCGCGGCAGCAGCCATGTTGGGCTACGAGGTAAACGAGCTCATCGGGCGCGCGTTGCATTCGGTGATTCACCACTCACGACCCGACGGGTCAGCCTATCCGAACGAGGAATGTCCAATCATGATTGCAATGCGCGACGGCACCGTCGAGAGGGTCGGCGACGAGGTCTTCTGGCGGAAGGACGGGACCCCAGTGTCGATCGAATACGTGGTCAGCCCGATCATCGAGGACGAAGTGGTCACCGGGGGAGTGGTGGTGTTCTGGGAGCCTTCACCCCGGACGGGGAGCGTCAGCCGCCTCCGCTCGCGGACTCACCCCGTCTCTTAGTGCTCCGGCGGAGGGTCTAGCGGCGGGAGCCGTCGGCGTGTGCGATCTTGACGAACGCGTCACGCTCGAGGCCCTCTGAGTTCTCCACGCCGACGTCCGGGGGAGCTTGCTCGGCCAACTCCCGCTCGAGCTCGCGCCACTCCTTTTCGGCCCACCGCAGTTTCTCGGTGGCGGATGCGAGATCGAGGAAATGGACCGGAACTATCGAGGCCCTGGGGCGGAGATAGGCATCTCCGATCAGAGCATCGAGCTCCCGACGAGCCTCCGTGAGTCGGGCATGGATTTGATTCAGCCGCTCCTGCTGCGCTTGGGTGTAGGTGTGGCGACCGGCGGTAGTCAGGCGTACTCCTCGTAGGGTTAGGTATGTCACGTTTCTGCGGGGTTTCTCGGGCGTTTGTGATGCAATAGCGAGTTCTCGAGAGAACCGCAATTCTCCCGGGAACCCGAAGTCGAGCGTACATCGCTTGTGCGTAAATGCACAAGCGCACTATCGCTGTAGTGGGAGCCGCAGAGCAAACCAGCCGGCCTGAGGGGGACACTATTCTCGGCGGCATGATCGAGGACCGCGTCATCAGGAAGGTGTTGGGCGAGGCGCTCGCAAGGGGCGGGGACGGCGCCGATCTCTTCGTCGAGAATCGGGTCTCCACCAGCTTCAGGCTCGAGGACGCGAAGGTCGAAGACGTCGCATCGGGGAGTGACGCGGGTGCGGGAATTCGGGTGATCGCCGGAGAGCGGGCCTCCTACGCCTACACCAACGTGTTGACATCCGAGGCCCTCGTTGACGCCGCGCGGTCCGCTCGTGCAGGCTTGAGCGAGGGGCCGGTCGCGCCTCGAGACCTGAGGCACGCCGTCGCGCCCGTCGTCCACACCGTGTCGACCCCGCCTCACTCGGTCGAGGCGGGCAGAAAGGTCGATGCGCTCAGGGCCGCCGACGACGCCGCTCGCTCGCAGGGAGCCGGGGTCCGCCAGGTGATCGCCAGCTACGCCGACGTCAATCAGAAGATCCTGATCGCGTCCTCGGACGGACGGGTGGTCGACGACGAGCGCACCCGAGTGCGGTTCGCAGTTCAGGTCGTGGCGGCCCGCGATGGAGTCATCGCCACCGGTTTCGAGGCTCCCGGTCACTCCGGGGGCTTCGAGCTACTCGATCGGCATCCCGCCGCTCAATTGGGGGAGTCTGCCGCCGGCAAGGCTCTG
Source organism: Actinomycetota bacterium (assembly GCA_050693975.1). GTDB lineage: Bacteria > Actinomycetota > CADDZG01 > CADDZG01 > WHSQ01 > WHSV01. The sequence goes on along the minus strand of JBOGWV010000029.1, from coordinate 18,828 downwards.
AGGATGCTCGACGCGAAACCGTCTCCGGCCGGCGAGTATCCGGTGGTGCTGGCTCCCGGAACGGGGGGCGTCCTGATCCACGAGGCCTGCGGGCATGGGCTCGAGGCCGACACCCTCGTCAAGCAGGCGAGCGTCTACGCCAAGCGCAACGGCGAACGTTTTGGTTCGACCGACGTGACGATCGTTGACGACGGAACCGTTGCCGGCGCCTGGGGCTCGCTCGGCGTGGACGATGAGGGAACCGCCGCCCAGCGCACGGTGCTGTTTCAAGACGGCGTTCTCGTCGGGCACCTAAGCGATAGGAGTTCGGCTCGACGCATCGAGCATTCGCCCACCGGCAACGGCCGGCGTCAGTCGTACGCGCATCTTCCGATCGTCCGCATGACGAACACCGACCTCGAGTCCGGCACCGAAGACCCCGCGGAGATCATTCGTTCGATCGACCGGGGTGTCTACGCCGCGAACTTCGTGGGCGGCGAAGTCAACCCCGCAACCGGCAACTTCGTGTTCGGAATGTCTGAGGCGTACATGATCCTGAATGGCGAAATCGCCCATCCGATTCGCGGAGCGAACCTCATCGGCAACGGCCCGCAGGTCCTCGGGTCCATCGACGCCATCGGAGGGGACTTCGAGCGTTGGGAGGGAGTGTGCGGCAAAGACGGTCAGGCGGCTCCCGTAACGACGGGGATGGCCACCGTGCTTCTCGGCCGCATGACGGTGGGCGGCACCCAAGCATGAGCGAGCTTCTGGATCTCGCACAGCGCGTAATGGAACGGGCATCGGCCACCGAGCAGCTCGAGGCGTTCGTGACCCACGAGCGAAACTTCAAGGCCAAGGCCTACGACGGCAGTCTGGAGTCGACGTCGTCAGCAGAGCCGCGCGGCGTGGGCGCGCGGCTTGTCGATCGGGGGCGCACCGGTTTTGCCTACACGACCGACCTTAGCGACGAAGGCCTGGATGAAGTCGTCGCGAAGGCGCGCGCCAACGCACGGCATGCCACCGAGGATGACGCCGCCGGGCTCGCCGAGGCCTCAGACCGGGTACCCGAGGTAGAGGGTCTCTTCGACGAGTCGCAGGCGCGCGTCACCGCAGATGACAAGGCGGCGTTCGTGCTGGAGCTCGAACGACTGACTCGGGTTCACGATCCTCGTATCCGTGCCGTCGAAGAGTCGGTCTACGCAGATGCAGAGGTCGAGGTCGCCATCGCAACGACCACCGGAATCGCGGCCTCGTTTCGTGAGACCGACGCCTGGTGCTTCTCGATCGCGATCGCTGAGGATGAAGGCGACAACGAGGTGGGCTTCGAGTTCGGGCTCGGCAGGAGCCTTGCGGCGCTTGACGCACCCGAAGTCGCTCGTCGAGCTGCAGAGCGAGCCCTGGGGGTGCTGGGAGCGAAGAAGATTCCCAGCGCTCGAATACCGGTGGTCTTCGACCCGTACGTCGCGGGACAGTTCCTCGGGGTCATAGGGCGCGTGCTCACAGGCGAGGCTGTGCAGAAGGGGAGGTCGCTGTTTGCCGGCAAGCTCGGGGAGAACTTGGCCGGGGCGCTCACCTTGGTCGACGACGGAAGGATTGCGGGCGCACCAGGATCCGCGCCGTGGGACGCCGAGGGCGTCCCCACCCAGCGAACCGAGGTGATCACCGAAGGGGTGCTGAGCTCCTACCTCTACGACACGATCAGCGGCCGCCGCGAGGGTCGCGCCTCGACGGGAAATGCCTCGAGGGGTGGGTTCAAGTCGCGGCCCGGACCCGCTCCGACGAACCTCGCGTTCGATGCGACGGGTGTGACGCGCGCCGAGTTGTTGCGCTCGGCCGGCAATGCGTTGCTGGTGCAGGACTTCCACGGGGTTCACTCTGGCGTGAATCCCATCTCCGGCGACTTCTCGGTTGGAGTGACCGGGCACTTATTGGAGAACGGCGGGCCGGGCGAGCCGGTGAAGGAGGTGACGATCGCGGCACCGATGCTCGTCATCTTGTCCCGCATAACGGCGGTCGCCGACGATCGCCGGTGGCTTCCGTTCGGTGGTTCCTACGGCGGGGCTACCACGCTTGTGTCCGAGATGACCGTGGCCGGACTGTCGGACTCATGAGCCGCGGGGGCGGGCTCGGCCGGACCGCAGAACATACGCGGGGCGTGCACGCCGTGACCGCGGATCGCTGGACGACCTGCATGCATTGTTCGGTGACCGCGGTGCCTATTCCAACTGCCCGAGAGGGGAGCTGCCCAGCTGTTTACCGGCGTCTCGAGCCTCTTCGAGAACAACGGTTTCGAGGAGGTCGTTCGTCGCAGGGACTCACGACCGGTCGTGCGCCTGCGCCTCGATTAATCGAGGATGAGATAGAAGACGATGCCCGCGATCGTGCAGTAGATCGCGAACGGATACAGCGTGCGTGTTTTGAGGTACTTGATGAGTCCGGCGATTGCCGCGTAAGAGGTCACCAGCGACAGGACGAAGCCGGCGACGCCCGCCCCCAAGCTGATGGAGGACCCGCCGAGCTTCGGGACTTCGATGATCGTCGCGCCGATGAGCGCCGGTATCGCCAGAAGAAATGCGAAACGCGCCGCATCATCGCGTGCGATCCCGAACGCGAGCGCCGCGGCAATCGTGGAGCCCGAGCGGGAGATTCCCGGGATGATCGCAACGGCCTGACCGATACCCACCGCGGTCGCGTCCATCGTGTTCATGTCCCTCATCGAGCGCATAGGCTCCCCCGTTTGCGCTCGCCTTCGCTCGTGGAAGCGAAGCGCCTGCTCGGCGGCAACCAGGATCACAGCGGTCAGCAGGAGTTGCAGAGCCGCTCCTGACGCGTCGTCGTATTGCGCCTCGAAGTAGTCGGCGAAGAAGAGTCCCGCGATTCCGGCCGGGATGCTGGCGACCAACAGGAGCCCTCCGAGCCGAAGGGATTCCCGGTCCCGCCCCATGACACCCCGCGCGAGATCCAGGAGGTCACCGGAGAAATAGATCAGTAGCGCCAGCAGAGACGCGGTGTGCAACAGGACCTCGAAGGCGATGCCCTGCTCCTCCGGCCAGCCGAATAGCGCCGGAACGATCACGAGGTGGCCCGATGAGGAGATCGGGATGAACTCGGTCAGACCCTGAACGGCCCCGAGAACGGCCGCCTGGAAGATCGTCAGCAAGCAGCTAAGGCTCGAAGCGAGCGCCTTGGAGCGCGGTCGCGCAGGGACAGGTTCGCTCCGAGGGGATCTTCGGAACCAGAGAGAACAGGAGGCCGCGGAGCTTGTCGTTGTTGGCCGCGAAGACCTCGATGACGGCCTCGTGCGTGACGGCGGATTCTTCACCGGCTACGCCAACGTCGTAATCGGTGATCAGGGCGATGTTGGCGTAGCAGATCTCGAGCTCACGGGCGAGGTAGGCCTCGGGATACTGGGTCATGTTGATGACCTCCCAGCCCGCGTCCTGGAACCACTTCGACTCCGAGCGAGTCGAGAAGCGAGGGCCCTGAATGGTCACGACCGTGCCGCGCTCGTGAACGGTAATGCCCTCGCTGATGCCCGTCTCGATGGCAAGAGTGCGCAACTCAGGGCAGTAGGGATCGGCGAAGGCGATGTGTGTCGTCTGCGGGCCGTCGTAGAACGTGTCCTTCCTGCCGCTGGTGCGATCGACTAGCTGATCGCTCACCACGAAGTCTCCGGGTTTGACGTCCTTCTTGAGCGAGCCCGCGGCGCAGGGCCCGATGATGCGCGTCACACCGAGCTCCTTCATCGCCCACAGGTTGGCCCGGTAGTTGATCTTGTGGGGCGGAAGCTGGTGCTTGCTTCCGTGCCGGGGGAGGAACGCAACGCGCACGCCCTCGACCTGACCGACGGCGAGGGCCGCCGACGGCTCGCCGTAGGGCGTATCGACGCTCACCTCTTCAACGTCATCCAGCAGCGAGTAGAACCCGGAGCCCCCGAAGACCCCGATGTTGACAGGTTCAGTCATGTGCTCGACGACTCCTTCTTGGACGAAGAGCTGGACGAGGAGCCCGAGTCCGACGAGTCGCTCGAGCCCTTGGAAGGCTCTGATTTGGCTTCTCCGCCGGATTCCTTACCGGTGCCAGACTTCTTGGCGGACTTCGACGAAGCCTTTCCATCGGTGGAATAGAAGCCGGATCCCTTGAACACGATGCCAACGGGCGAGTACAACTTCCTTAGGACGCCTCCGCAGATGGGACAGGTATCAAGGGGAGGGTCGGTAAAGCTTTGTCTTGCCTCCGTGCGTTCACCGCACGCGGTGCAGGCGTATTCGTATATCGGCATTTGTGAATCTTCTCACTAACTAGGTGGCCGCGCCTTAAAGTGGCGTCTGGAAGGTGTCGAGACTACGACACAGGGCGAGGGAGGCTCGAAGTGTCGCTGCAGCGACGATTGACGGCGTTTTTCATACTGATCGTGGTCCTGCCGCTGGGGGCGGCCGGCTACATCGTCCAGGACGTCATCGTCGACGAGGTGACGAAGAGGGCCGAGCTCGGCCTCCAGCCGGCCGCGAACACGGTCATCGGCAGGTACAACGACCGGGTTGCTGTTCTCGGAGAACTGACGCAGTCGCGTATCCGCAGAGACCCCGATTTCGCGCGGGTGCTGGACCGGGGGGACCGGGCGCGGACCGAGCGGTTTCTCGAGAGCCGGCTGGCCGCCACGCAGGGACTCGACTTCCTGATAGCGCTTGACGTGGGCGGTGGGATCGCGGGCGGTGCGGTTCGGGAGGCGGAATTCATCTCCGACTTCGCCCCGCCTACCGTCGAAGAGATCATGAACGGTCCCACCGCCGGGCGGGGCTATGCGCGTACCGACCCCATTCGGGTGAGATCCCCCGGCGGCAACATCGGGTTCATCGTTGGCGGTTTTTGGCTTGACGCCACCCTTTTCGAGGGCACCAGGCAGACCGACGTCAACACCTACCTGGTTTCGGACGGACGCATCATCGCCTCCTCTCAGGACCTCGAACAGACCGTCGGCGTGGGTGAGCTCGATCCCGGGCGCGGCGAGGTCGAGGTCGATGGCCCCGGCGCCGCCGAGGTGCGCACCGTCGGGGGGGACATGCAGGTTCTGGCTTGGACCTCGAACGAGCCGGCGCAGTCGCTCAGGCGCGGCGTTTTGGGCTCGTTGATTGGGCTTCTTCTGCTTGCGGTAATCGCGACCGCGTTCCTCGCGTACCTGCTGGCGCGCTTGATCACCCGCCCCTTGGACGAACTGGCGGACGGAGCCCGGGCGATCGCTGCCGGGCGGTTCGACTACCGCATCCCGGTTCGGTCGCGCGATGAGGTAGGCCAGCTCGCGGAGTCATTCAACGAGATGAGTGACCAGCTCGACCTGGTGATCACGGACCTCGAGTCGTCCCGCGATCAGCTTCAGCGTGTAGTGGAGCGAGTTGGAGCGACCTTGCGCTCGACGCATGACATGGGGCAGATTCTCGACTCGATCCTAAGCACCGCCGCGGACGCGGTGTCGGCCGACGCCGGATGTCTGTGGTTGTTCACCGGGACGCGCGACGAGCTGTACCCGGCGCTCTCGGTGGGCGTCAACGAGAACGCTCTGGACCGGCTGCGCGTCGGTGAGGGGGTCACCGGCTTGTCGGCCGAACGCGGGATCACGGTGGTTCTGCCCGTTAAGGGCGGAGGTCCTAAGCCGGCCCGCTCGGAACCACACTTTCCCGTCACGATGGCGGTTCCACTGTTCAGTTCGCATCGGGTTACGGGTGTGATCGTGCTCTATCGAAACGACGCCGGAGAGCAATTCGGACGCAGCGACACAGAGACGGTCGCGTTCCTGGCCGAGCAAGGCGGCGTCGCCATTGAGAACGTCCTCCTGCATGAGGAGGCTCAGCGTCTGTCGCTGACCGACGGTCTCACGGGAGTCTGGAACCGGCGCTATCTGCAGATGCAATTCAAGCAGACGCTGGCGAGCGCGAACCGCTTCGATCGGCCCTTTAGCGTGTTGTTGCTCGACCTCGATCACTTCAAGAACGTCAACGACAACCATGGACACCAACGCGGCGACTCGATCCTCATCGAGTTCGCGCAGCGGGTCGGCGCAATGTTGCGTGAGATCGACACCTTCGTTCGCTACGGAGGTGAGGAGTTCATCTGCCTGTTGTCCGAGACCGATGTATCAGGCGCGAGAACCACAGCGGAGAAGATTCGCCAGTCGATCTCGGGCGATCCGTTCACCTCGGTGGGCGAGGATCCCGTAACCCTGACGGTGTCGATCGGAGTCGCGTGCTATCCATTGCATGGGAGTGGATACCAGTCGTTGATCGAGGCCGCCGACCAGGCCCTGTATCGTGCCAAGGAGGAAGGCCGAGATCGAGTGCGCCTGGCGGAGAGGCCCGCTCCCGACCTACATTTGGCCACGTAACCGACCACGACCCTGACGCCGGGTCGCCGTTCGAGGGGGCCGGGAGCGAGAGGTGAATTTGACATGATCGTTCGGAAGGCCGTCATTCCCGCGGCCGGGCTGGGAACCCGATTCCTGCCCGCCACGAAGTCGCAGCCCAAGGAGATGCTCCCGGTGATCGACAAGCCGGGAATTCAGTACATCGTCGAGGACGCAGTGCGCGCCGGCATCGAGGACATTCTGATCATCACGAGTCGAGGAAAGTCCGCCATCGAAGACCATTTCGATCGATCGCTCGAGCTCGAACAGCATCTCGAGGCCGTCGGCAAGACCGACGAGCTCGCAGAGGTGAGGGCGATCGGCGAGATGGCCGAGGTGCATTTCGTTCGACAGAAGGAGCCGCGGGGGTTCGGCCACGCGGTGTCGGTGGCCCGCTCGCACGTTGGAGACGAGCCCTTCGTCGTGATGGTGGGCGACGAGATCGTTCCCGAGCGCATCGACGACGAACCGCCGTTCCTCGAGCGCATGATCGAGTGCTATGAGCAGACCTCATCGAGCGTGGTAGCGGTGCAGCGCATGCCGCTCGAAGAGATCTCGTCTTACGGGGTCGTAGATCCGGCAGAGTGGACTGCCGACGACCTCGTAAGGATGCGAGGCATGGTCGAAAAGCCCGCGCGCAACGACGCACCCTCTGACCTCGGATCGGTGGGTCACTACGTCTTCAGCCCGGACATCTTCGACGCCATCGACCGGACGTCCGCCGGCGTTGGCGGAGAGATCCAACTTACCGACGCGATAAACCTCCTCGCCCAGGAGAAGTCCGTGTTCGCCTACATTCACGACGGGCCGATCTACGACGTGGGCAAGAAGCTCGACTACCTAAAGGCGACGATCGAGCTCGCGCTGCGCCGCGACGATCTCGCTAAGCCGCTGATGGACTATCTGAACGAGGTCGTCGGTCGCTAGATGGACTACGCCGACCTTCTGAGCGTCGAAGAGGCGCGCGCCCGGGTGCTGGATGCGGTTCGACCTGTGGATACCGAGGAGGTGCTTGTAGGCAGGGCTCTTGGGCTCGTGTCGGCAAAGGAAGTTCTCGCTTCACACCCCTTGCCCCGTTTCGCAAACTCCGCCATGGACGGCTACGCGGTGGTCGCGAAGGACGTTGCCGATGCGTCCGAGGAAACTCCGGTGGAGTTGCGCGTGATCGGGGAGGTGCGCGCGGGTGATCCGGGCGAGATCCACGTCGATCCCGGTGGCGCGGCCAGGATCATGACGGGAGCGCCGCTGCCCGACGGCGCCGACGCGATCGTCATGGTCGAGGTCACCGAAGAGCGCGATGGTGCTGTGTTCATCAAGGGTTCCGCCGCAAAGGGTCAGCACGTGAGGCCGGCGGGTGACGATCTGGCGGCGGGCGCCGTGCTCGTCCCGGAGGGCATCGAACTCGGACCCGGCGAACTGGCGCTGCTCGCTTCGATGGGGAAGTCCCCGATCTCGGTTCGCAGGGGGCCGCGGGTGGCGCTACTGGTCACCGGGGACGAGCTCGTCGATCCCGAGGAAGAGCCGGGCCCCGGTCAGATCAGGGACTCCAACGCGATTGCGTTGACCGCGCTCCTGCAGATGGCCGGCGCAGACGTGGTCCTTTCAGAACGCGTGCCCGATGCTCGTGAGGCAGTGGTCGACGCGTTCGAGCGCGCCGCCGCCGAAGCCGATGTCATCGTTTCTTCGGGAGGCGTTGCCGTGGGCAAGTATGACTTCGTCAAGGACGTCGTCGAGGAGCTCGGGGGGATCCAGCTATGGCGAGTCGCCATGCAGCCGGGCAAGCCGGTGGTGCTGGGATCCGTGCGCGACGCGGTGTTCCTGGGCTTGCCGGGCAACCCCGTCTCCGTCCATGTTGGCTTCGAACAGTTCGTAAGACCAGCCATTCGAAAGATGCGCGGTTGTCGTTCGCTGCTGCGCCCGACCTTGGAGGCAACGCTGACCGAGACGATCACGAAGCGACCCGGGCGGCTCCACTTCGTGCGCGTCCGACTTCGAAGAGCCGGCGGCGAATGGCTTGCGACGCCGACCGGTCCTCAGGGGAGCCACATCCAATCGAGCCTGATCGATTGCCACGGGGTCGCGCGCTTTGGACGCGAGGAGTCCGAGCTCACCGAGGGCGATTCCGTCACCGTAGAGGTATGGAGGCTTCCTTCGTGACCTCCTCGCGCGAGCGGCACCCCGAAACCGAGGCCCATATGGTCGACATCACCGCCAAGGACGTGACCCAGCGCGAGGCGACCGCTGCGGGGCTGGTTCGGATGAGCGGGCCCACGGCAGACCTCGTGTTCGAAAGGCGCCTGGACAAGGGAGACGCTCTCGAGGTCGCTCGCATAGCGGGAATCATGGCCGCCAAGAAGACCTCAGGGCTCATACCGCTCTGCCACCCGATTGCCCTCGGAGCAATCGAGGTGACCTTCGAGCGAGCGCAAGAGGGCGTACAGATTCAGGCCGTGGTCAAGACCGCCGAACGCACCGGGGTTGAGATGGAGGCGCTCTGCGCAGTGAGCGTCGCGGCGCTCACCATCTACGACATGGTCAAGGGGACCGAGCGCGCCGTCGAGATCACCGATGTGCGATTGCTGAGGAAGTCAGGAGGGCGTTCCGGAGTCTGGACCAGGCCCTAGCGAGTTCTTGCGCGATCGTCGAGACGATCGCTAGCCAGACGATCGCTAGCCACCCTCCTGGGCGGGGCGTTTGAAGAACGCGACCATGCCGAGTTGCTGGCTTTCCATGATCTGGACGAGCTCCCAGCCCTCCTCGCCCCATTGGTTGAGGATCTCCTGGAGCGCATGTGAGATCAGGGGAACCGAGGCGTACTCCCACTTCTGCACGAGGTGCTCCCTTCCGCCGGTGCTCCCCCGAAACATCGCCTGGGTGGAGCACTACTGTTACGAGCCATGTCTGAACGCATTGTTGTAGAGCCGTCCGGCAGGATAGTCGCTCACGACCTGAGGTGGGCGAGGACCCTGTCAGAGCGCTCCAAGGGCCTGATCGGGTCGCCGCCGCTCACCGAGGGTCAGGCGCTGGTGATCGAGCCCGCTCTTCAAGTCCATACCTTCAGAATGAACTATCCGATTGACGTCGTCTTCGTCGGCCGCGACTGGAAGGTGCGTCACGTGATCCGCGCTATGGCGCGCCGCCGCATGAGCAAGTTCGTGTTCGGGACACGCTATGTCGTCGAACTGGCCGCGGACTCCCTGCCGGACGAGGTTGTGCCGGGAGCTCAGCTGAGCCTGCGGTAACCACGATCGAAGTAGAGAATCGGAGGCCCCTCCGCGGCGGCGCAATCCTCGACTCGTCCCACCACGATGTTGTGGTCGCCCGACGTAACATTGCTCGCGACCTCGCAGGCAAGCCACCCGATCGCGCCTTCGATCAACGGAGCTCCATTAGAGGCGGGGTGGTTGGGAAACTCGTCGAATGGTTTGTCGCCGGGCCGCGAAAAGAAGCGTGCGATGTCCTCCTGCTCGGTTCCCAGGATGCTGACCGCGAAGCAACTCGCGCCGGACACGGCAGCGAGGGTGTGAGAGTCACGTTCGAGGCAGACGATCACCAGTGGTGGCTCGAGCGATACGGATGCGAACGATGTGCAGGTCATCCCGAAACGGACGCCATCGAGCGCCGCAGTGATGATGGTGATTCCGCTTGCGAACAGCTTGAGCGTGTCTCGGAACGCCTGGGGGGCGACCGCCACTACTGCGGAACTTGGTCGAAGCCGGTGTCGAATGCCTGAAGCGGAAGAAACAACCAGAAGCCCTGGACGTCGCCGGCCCGCTCGACCACGAAACGAATGGTGTCGGGGCTGGGGCCGGAGCTGCTGCCGTCCAAGCGAAGCGCGCCGCGCCGCTCCAGCTCTTCGATCAAATCTTGCGTGGGGTGACCTTCAATCTCCATGGCAGGAGAGTCTATTCATTCGATGGCGGCCTGCGGGAGTGGCGGGGATAGGTATCGCGCGCGGCAGAAAAGACGGCAAGCGAAGCACTCGTCATGAAGCCGACGATCGAGAACACGAGAATCGCCATCAGGTAGCGGCCTAGTCCGTCCGGCCACGAGATAGTGATGAACGCAAGCACCGTCGCGATTCCAACCAGCGCGCTGATCGCCATCCCGATGATGGACAGACCGTGCAGCTTGCCGACTCTGGGTGGTGGCTTCGAGGTCTGGTGCTCCGAAGGTGCTTCGACGCCGAGGGGCACCACGTTGTCATCCGGTGACTTGGTCAGTTGGCTCTCCCCTCGATCCAGGCGATCAGCGTTCTTGTAGCCACCCCCGAGCCACCCTTGGGCACCTCGTCGTACCCGCTCTCGATGCGAGCGGGTCCCGCGATGTCCAGATGCGCCCACGGTACCCCGTCGGCAACGAAGTTACGAAGAAACAAAGCGGCCTTGATGGCGCTACCCCAGCGCGAGCCCGTGTTCTTGATGTCCGCGATCTCTGAGTCGATGTCGCTCCGGTAGTCGTCGTAAAGGGGCATCGGCCACACCCGCTCGCCGGCACGTTCTGCAGCATCGGCTACCTCGGCGCTCAGATCGTCGTCGTTGGAGAACAGTCCGGTGGCCTTGGGCCCAAGGGCCACGACAATGCCTCCGGTAAGGGTGGCGACATTGACGACCGCGTCGACTCCCTGCTCGCAGGCGTAAGCCAGTGCGTCGGCGAGAACGAGGCGGCCTTCGGCGTCGGTGTTGAGGACCTCGGAGGTACCTCCGCCGTAGTGATTGATGACGTCTCCCGGCTTGACCGCTCGACCGGAGACCATGTTCTCGGCCGCGGCCACGACGCCGATGACCTCGATCGAGGGCTTGAGTCTTCCGAGGGCGCTCATCGCCCCGATGACCGCCGCCGCTCCGCCCATGTCGGTCTTCATGGTCTCCATCGACCCCCCTGGCTTGATGGAGTAGCCCCCGGAGTCGAACGTGATCCCTTTGCCGACCAGTCCGAGCTTGCCCTTCGCGTTGGCGGGCTTGTAGCGCAAGACGATGAGCCGCGGGGGATTGTCCGAGCCCTTCCCCACGGTGATCACTCCCCCAAAACCTCGCTCGGCGAGTTGTTCTTCGTCGAACACCTCGATCGAGAGGCCCGCCACGTCGGCTATCTCCTTGGCCCTCTCGGCGAGGGTCTCCGGATAGAGGGTCGCGGCCGGTTCGTTGGTGAGATCCCGAGCGAGCATGGTGGCCTCAGCGGCCGCGACGCCTCGCTCGATGACCTCCGAGTCCGGTCCTCCGAGCATTGCAATGCGCTCGATCTTGGAAGGGTGCGGGTCGCTCTTGTAGATCGTGAACTTATAGGAGCCGAGCAGGAAGCCCTCTGCCGCTCCACCCACCGCGCTGTCGTCGGCGATGTTCTGGTGCAGGGTCGAGGCGATCGTGGCGCGGTCCGTGAGTCTGCGCGCGGCCGAGCCCGCCGCGCGCATTATCTCGGTCCGTCCGGCTTCCTTCTCGTTCCCGAGACCCACCACCACGACCGTTCGCGCCGGAAGGCGCCCGAGGGTCGGAACCAGTGCTACTTCGGCGACCTTCGCCTTGAAGCCGATGTGCGTGAGGTGCTCGCTGAGTTGACCATCGAGTGCGTCGTCGAGGGTCTTGGCGTCGCGCGACAGTTCCACGCCGTCGTCGGATTTGAAGGCACCCACGACCACGGCGTCCGCCGAAACGGTCTCGACGGCTTCATCTGAGGCAAGGACCTGAGGTGGCATTGACTCTCCTTTTTGTGCTGCGAACAGGTGCCTGTATATACCCCCATCGCCGGCTAACTCGCGTCTGTTTCTGCGGTCCGGCCGAGCCCGCCCCGCGGACGATTGGCCTGAAATCCGCGCCGTGAGGGAAGCCCGGCAGTAGCGTTTTCGCCGGTGCCACAGACCACAATCTTCCTTGTAGTGCTCGCGCTGGCTTGGGCGGGCGTCTTTCTTCCCGCAGTATGGCGGGCCCGCCAGCGCTCTCCCCTGAAGTCCTCCGAGCGGTTCGCTCAGCGCATGAAGTTGATCGCCCCGCCCAGAGGGTTTCGCCGGTTCACGGGATCGCCGCGAGGCGGGCGTCGATTGATCGTGTCCCGTCATGCTGGTCACAAGGTGCAGTCGTATCGCCGAAGCCAGCGGCAGCGAACCCGGATTCTGTTGCTGCTGGGCGCTCTGGTCCCGATCTCGGGGACGGCGGCGGCCCTGGTCCAGGGCGATGGCTGGTGGGAGATCCACATTGCGTGCGACTTCTCGTTCGCGCTTTACGTGGCACTGCTACTCGAGGCGAAGAAGCGACGAGACGAACGGCTGAGGAAGGTGCGGCCCTTGGCGGCCCGCCCGCGGCATGCGCAAGGGAGCGGCCGCGCGACCGCCGCACGGTAGTCTCCGCGCATGGATCTCTCGGACATCGCGGACGATCTGCGAACTCGCTTCGACTCCAAGAACAGCGCACGTGAGATCGGCCTCGCCTCCTCTCGTAGCGCTATCCGCGCCTGCGGGAACGCGATTCGCGCCCTGCACCGCTACGAGACCGACAAGGCCGATGAGCTGATAGCGGAAGCGAACTCGCATCTCTTCCAGGCTCGGTCCGCGCTTGCCGACCATCCCGACGTGCTCTACGCCGGCTTCTACCACGATGCCGAGAAGGAGCTGGTGGAAGCGCGCGTGACCTACGCCCTGATAACCGGAGCGGATTTCCCATCGATCGACGATCTTGGAGCCTCGCCGCAGGCCTTCGCGAAGGGGATGGCCGAGGCCATCGGAGAGCTGAGGCGACACATTCTCGACCTCATGCGGCGCAACGAGCTCAAGCGCTGCGAGGAGCTCCTGGGGAGCATGGACGACATGTATTACGTGCTGGTGTCCATGGATTACCCCGACGGCATCACCTTCGGACTGCGCCGCTTGACCGACGTCGCTCGCTCGATCATCGAACGGACCCGAGGCGACTACACGACCTCGTCGATTCAAAACTCGCTGCGTGCCGCGCTCGACGAACACGCTGCGCACCTGAGGAATAGCTGAGGCAGTAAACTTGGGGACCCTTCGGGCCTGTAGCTCAGTTGGTAGAGTGCGCCCCTCGCACGGGTGAGGTCAGCGGTTCGAATCCGCTCAGGTCCACATATGCCATGGCCTGCTACAACTGGAGCTGGATCCTGATACTGCGCGAATCGCGTCAGCTCTGATACGGGGGTCGCAACCTCTTGAACATGGGGAAGTGCCTAACGTTGCTCGTCGCCAGATCGGCCCCGAGCTGGTCGGCAGTCGCCGCAACGATAAGGTCTGGACTGCTGATCCCCGGATGGCTTTTCCTCCACTTGCGACCGAGCGCCCCGGCCCGCCGCGCAATCGGCTCGTCAAGTGCGACCCACCGAAGCTGCTGGAAGAGGCGCTCCGTGGGCTCTCGCTCTGCACTGCGCAAGCCTCGGATCACCTCAACGCGCGTGATCTCGCTGCATACAGGCACGTTCTCAAGCCTCTCGACATAGTCGACGGCGACAGACAGTCCGCGAAGGATGTCGATGATCACGGAAGTGTCGATGACCGTGCTCATCCGTGCCGTCGTCGCTCGATCTCTTCCTGACGGCGAAGGTCCAAGGCCCGCAGCGCCTCTACGTAGCTCTTGCCATCGGGCAAGTGATCGACACTTCCCGCCGCGGCGCGTACGGCGGCCCTAAATCGGTCGAGATGCAGGCGCTCGTCTGGCCGACCTTTGAGGTAGGCGTCGATGGCTTCTCTGATCAGAGTCGACTTTGTCACTCCCGCGGCGGCCGCACGCTTAGTTAGAGATTCGTCCTGCTCCTCGTCGACATAGATCTGTGTCCTCTTCATGATGTACGAGTATACATCGTCCAGGCGGAAGGTGAATCCCATGGGGAGGTCGAATGACAGCTTCACGTTCGCGGTTCGCGCACTGTTCACTTAAAACCACTGTGTGCAGAAAACGCCCATAGGGCCAGCAGGGTCGCTCCCACTGCGCGACCCTGCGGAACACTTTCGAGAGTCATGTGTCATTTCGGCTCCCTCTGATCCGCGGGCCGGGTGGCGTGGGCGGCGGCTTCGGCTCGATTCCTCAGTCCGAGCTTGGAAAGGACGTTGCTCACGTGATGGGACGCGGTTTTTCGGCTGATGAAAAGGCGTTGGGCGATCTCGGGGTTCGATAGCCCAAGACCGACGAGGTCGAGCACCTCGTGCTCTCGCTTCGTGAGCACTCCCACCTGTCGAGGTCTCACCCGGCGCGTCACGCCCAGGGATCGCAGGAGTGCGGCCGCCGCGTCGGCATCGGCAGATGCGCCGAGTTCCTCGAATGACGCCAGCGCACTCGAGGCCTCGGCCACGGCAAGTTCGGGTTGCGCACTTGCGAGTGCCGCGGCGAGCTGATACCTCGCACGCGCCGCCTCGAGAGGAAGATCGAGTCGGATGAACTGCCCCAGAGCGCTCTCGAGCTGCTCGATGGCCTCGCCGAATTGCTCCTTGGCGATCGAGAGGTGCGCGGAGGCAAGGGTCGAGAGGGCGGCCGCATAGGGACGAGACTGAGTCCCAGCCACCTCGACGAGGCGCGTAGTCGAGTCGGATGCCCCCTCCAGGTCCCCGCGGGCGATTTGAGCCTCGACCAGCATTGCGAGTGCCGGCGGCACCTCGATGTGCTTCTCGCCGAGATGTTTTAACCGCCGCTGAAGCAGCGCCGCGGCGACCTCAGACTCGCCGCGGGCCAGCCGGATCTCCGCCGCGGGTAGTACTGCGCTCGCCTGGTCTTCGAGGACCTCAAGGAGTGCGTCTGCCTCTTCGAACCGGCCTTGACGAAAGCGTAAGTCGGCAAGCCGGGCCATCGCCTCCTCTCGGGGGCCTGGACCCGCATCCTCGGACATGTCGAGTGCCGCCTGCAGTTCGCTCTCGGCGCGCTCCCATTGACCCTTTGCTACCAGAACATCTCCATAGTGCACGCGGCAGCGAGCGTAGAGAAAGGGGCAGCCGTAGTCCTGCATGAATTCGTCGGCGACCCGGCACCACTGCGCGGCTCGCTCGAGATCGCCCGCCAGGCTGCACGCCGCCAGCATGCTGCAACTGGTGAACACCACCGTCTCCAGACTCTCGTACTCGCCCCCCAGCGTGCCTGCCATCGCCTCGTCCAACATCGCCAGGCCCTCCTCGACCTCACCCTTGACCACGAGGTCGAGACCGATGTCGCCAAGCGTGACCAGCTCGAGATCTACGTCACCCGATTCTCGTGCGAACTCGAGCGCGCGCCCCAGTAGCTCGCGAGACCGTTGGGGATCTGCGGACAGGTACCCGCCGGTCGCCCACAGCCATCCCTGCATGGGGTTCGGATCAACCTGCCGCATCACGCCCTCGGCGCGCCCCAACCATCCCCGCGCGGCCGCTTCGTTGCCGAGGTTCACGAGGTAGCTGGTGCTGATGCTCAGGGCGGTCAC
Organism: Actinomycetota bacterium; assembly: GCA_050693975.1. Classification (GTDB taxonomy): domain Bacteria; phylum Actinomycetota; class CADDZG01; order CADDZG01; family WHSQ01; genus WHSV01. Next base: position 3,068 of record JBOGWV010000029.1, on the reverse strand, counting down.
ACACGCGCTCGTCAAGTCGCCGGCCTGCCGAAACCCGACGTAGGCGCGCTCGCGAAATCGAACGCTCGAACGCGCGTCGCAGAGCCACCACAGCGCCTCGCCCATCCCTTCGAGGGCCTCCGGAGTCTCGGCCTGGTCCAACGCGGCCTCGAAAGCGGCTCGAGCCTCCTCCCAGTGACCCGATCGGAGGGCGACTCTTCCGGCGGAGACGTGCTCCTCGTTAGTCACCTCGTAATGGTGGCACCGACCGGGCCTTCGTTCCAGATGGTTGGGTGCGCTGAGGTGGTCGAAAAACCAGCCTCCGAATAGGGCAGGTGCCCCATGTCGGCTTCCACGTCTCCTTTCATGCTGGCCGAACGGTTGTCCTAGCAGGAGGTGCGCAATGACCAGTTCAGTGGAGACGTTCGAGATCTCGCTCGAGGGTGCGGAGCTCTACGAGGCGAAGTTCGTCCCCGCTCTGTTCGCCCAATGGGCGCCGCTTCTCGTGGAAGCTGCGGGTGTGCGGTCCGGCCAATCGGTGCTCGACGTGGCCTGTGGCACCGGGGTTGCGGCGCGCGCCGCGGCCGACCGGATGGGAGGCGGGGGCAAGGTCGTAGGACTGGACCTCAACGAATCGATGCTCACTGTCGCTCGGCGCCTGCGCTCGGACATCGAATGGAGACGGGGGGACGTGGCCGCGTTGCCCTTTCCCGACGACAGCTTCGACGTGGTCTTGTGCCAGTCGGCGCTGATGTTCTTCCCCGACCCAGCGGGCGCGCTGCGGGAGATGCAGCGCGTGGCCGCATCAAAGGGAACCGTCGCCGTCCAGGTGTACGGCACTCTCGAGTCGCAGCCCGCGTACGGACCATGGGTCGACCAGGTTGCCCGACACGCCGGTCCTGAGGCCACCGATCTCCTCAGTACCTATTTCGTCCACGGTGACCTCGATGCGCTAGCGGTTCTTTTCGAAGCGGCCGGCCTCGAGATCTCCGCGATTCGCACCCACCTCGCGACGGCGAGGTTCGACTCAATCGACCAGTTCGTCCGCACCGAAGTGGAGGCCACTCCGCTGCGCGAGCGGATCAGCGACGAGGTTTACGAAAGGATTCTCGAGGACTCCCGCGAGTTGCTGAACCGGTACGCCACGAGCGACGGCGTCGAGGTCCCCATCGAAGGGCACCTGGTCACGGCGCGAACTTGCTGAACGACGACGGCATCACCCGGGACGGCGTCTGAGTTCAGACGGGGCCCAGGCGCCGGTGCGGCTGCGACGGCAGCTCGACTCGGATGAGTTCGCCCGGCCGCACCTCACCTTCGTTCTGGACGATGCTCATGACCCCGGCCTTACGGATCAGGTCGCCGTTTTCATCGTGCCCCAAGGTCGCCGCCATCAGGCCCGGCTGAATCTCATCGAGCTGCGTGCATGGATTTCTCAGGCCTGTCACCTCGACGACCGCCGCTTCACCCAAGAGGAGCCGCGCTCCGGCCGGCAGCTCCAAGAGGTCGATGCCGGTCGTGGTGATGTTCTCGCCCAGCTGGCCCGGCGCGAGGACGAAGCCGGCGTCGCCAAGCTCCTGGAGTAGCTCGGCGTGGATCAGATGGACCTGGCGCAGGTTGGGCTGACTCGGGTCGCGGGCTACGCGCGATCGATGCTTGACCGTCTCGCCCATGTGCGCGTCGCCTTCCACGCCGAGCCCGGCCAGGAGTCTGATGCTCTCACGATTCGGTTTGGTCATCGTGTGAGTCGCACTGCGGCTCACCGCCGTAACTACACCGGTCGAGGACACGCACGCATTCTCCCACTCGTGAACACCGAGGACCATTTGCGAGCCGGTGTAGTTTCCGGCGATGTCGTCGACGGCGTGGTTGTTGCTGGTGCTCGCGGGCGTTGCGGCCCTGGTCGACTGGGGGGCGGTTGCTCGAGGCAACAGACCGCTCCAATACGTCTGCAAACCCGCCACGCTCGCGCTCCTGATCGCGGTCGCGCTGGCCCTCAATCCGTTCGACGACTCCCGGCGGTCCTGGTTCGTCGTCGCTCTTGGGTTCTCGCTCCTGGGCGACGTGCTCCTGATGCTCCGGCCGGACCGGCTGTTCCTCGCCGGCCTCGGCTCGTTTCTCCTTGCGCACCTCGCCTACATCGCGGGCCTTCACTACTCGGGGCCGGCGACTTGGCTGTGCCTCTCCGTCTCCGCGGCCCTCGCCGTTCTGACCGCCGTCGTCGCGCGACGCATCCTGAGATCGCTGAGACGATCCGGTCACCGACGACTCGTGGTGCCGGTGGTCGCCTACATGGCCGTCATCACCTTGATGGTCGGCAAGGCCGTCGCATCCGGATCGCTACTGGCCGCGGCCGGCGCGCTCCTGTTCTACCTGTCGGACTCGCTGATCGGGTGGACTCGTTTCGTTCGAGCGCGTCTGCCCGGCGGTCTCGCCGAGCCGGCCCCGCGGTGGGGACCGCTTGCGATCATCGTCACCTATCACCTCGGCCAGGCCGCGTTGGTGGTGTCGCTAGCCTGAGTACGCTTGAACCATGTCCCCTCGGATCGCGCTCGCGGCTCTCTGCAGCCTCCTGTTGGTCGGGTCCTGTTCCGCCTCCACCGAGGTCGCAGAGGAGTGCGAGGAGCAACCCGTCGAAACCGAGACCGGACTTCGTTACGAGGAGCTCGAGTGCGGCGGCGGTGAGGAGGCGGTGGGCGGAGCGAGCGTCACCATCACTTACGTCGCGTCACTCGAGGACGGCGCCGCATTCGCCTCGTCCGAGGACCAGGGTGGTGAGTTCGTCTTCCCGTTGGGCCGCGGCCAGGTCATCTCCGGGCTCGATGAGGGCGTGCGCGGAATGAAGGTCGGCGGCTCGCGGCGGCTGACGATCCCACCCGAAATCGCCTACGGAGAGGCGGGCCTCCCTCCCGACGTGGGCCCTGGAGAAACCGTGGTCTACGAGGTCGAGCTGCTAAGCGTCGAGGACAACAGCTGAGAGGGCGGGTCAGGGGGTGAGGGTCACCGGCAGCGACACGATGTCCTGTGGCGAACCATCCTCGGCCGAGGACCAGAAGACCTCGACGCGTCCAACCTGTTCTTCGTCGACTTCG